>NZ_CP072870.1 GCF_017948245.1 Rhizobium sp. NLR16a
CTTCGTCGGCCCATGCGAATTCCGTGTAGACGTCCTGGACTTCGTAGGAGATCTCGCTTCGGTCGAGAATATCCTTGATCTCCGCAGCCTTGTCGGAGAGCGCGTCGATCTCGCGCTGGCGTTCCTCAAGCCAGACAGAAGAGATGGTGTTATAATTACCGATCGTTGGTGCAGTTCCCAAGGAGATCACCAGCGCATTCAAATGCGCGCCATGGGCACCGCAGAAGTCGATGGCGGTTTTGAGATCTTCCTCGAACTGATGAACGCTGAGGATGCTGAGTACCGTCCTGATGGTCATGTCGATATACCTCTCTGGTTGGATAGGAAAAGGATAGTCGCCATCGCCCCGGGTTCCTTGACCTTCGTCAAAGCGATATCGATTTCCGCCCTGTAGGCTGCTTCTCGATTGACAGGCGTGGCCGTGGACGTCCCGATCGCGGAATTCGGAGAGGTGCAGGGCCTGTCATCGGTTAGGAGGCCGTAAATGCTGTCGACGGAACGAGACTTCAAACGGGGCGGCGAGCGGTTGCCCATTCCTTCACAAGGTGAAGTCGAAGGCAAGCTTCTCATGTTCGAAGCGATTGCCGTCACCTGTTTGCAGGAGCTTGTCGCCAAAACGGAATCGCGCCTGGTCCCGAGGCTTCGCCGGAGACTTATCCGTAATCTGAAGGAGCGGTGCGCCCCATTGAAGCTTTGCGCGGATGACGAAAAGGCAGCAGAGGAGTTCGCGCTCCAACTGTTGAACGCAGCCCTGGAAAAAGCAGAAGACGAGATAGCGGGCTGAGCGGACGCCTCAAGCGCAGGTTCGAGCGCCCAAGTCCTTGACCGTCTCATCCGCCAGTTTGCGCACGACCTTTGCGGAGACCACCCCCATTTTCGAGGAGATCCCGGCCAGTCGCGCGGTCTCTCGAGGCGCCTCGGCCAAGGCATTCTGTGCAAAGTCGGCCACGACCTCGAACGTATCGTTCAGTTCGGCACTTTCGGCGAGGTCGTCCAGGAAGGTCTCGTAAAGTTGAAGCCGACGCCGGAATGAAGTCAGTAGTTCGATCTGACAACGCAGCATCATCCGCGACGCCTCGATGTTCAGTCTGTAGGCGGCGAGGAAAAGATTTCTAGCAGAAGCAGGCAGCGCCTGCTCCGGTATCAAAAGCGCGTTATCGACCATGGCGGAATCCTCTCGTCTCGTTCAAGATTATCGTCGCGGCGAAAGATCTCGTTGATCTACATCAAGCGGACTCTGCTCACTGCAACGGCACAATCAGATGGGGTGATTGAGCAATCGCAATGACCGGGCCGCATGGGTGTGGATGGCTTCCAGGAACAGGGAGAGGGAAATGCATGCTCATGGCATATCGGGCAGAAGATCTCCGGGAGGCGGCGCCGACAAAAACTGGACCTTCGGATGATGACTTCATTGGTGACGGCTGATGCATTCCAGCGCCTCAGTCTTGCACTTGCGATCGGCATACTCGTCGGCATCGAACGTGGATGGCAAGAACGCGAGGCCCCGCCGGGCAAGAGAGTGGCGGGTATCCGGACCTATGGCCTCTCGAGTTTCCTCGGCGGCTTTTGCGGCTTCCTGCAACCTATTGCGGGGCCGATCCTGCCGACGGCCATCTTCGTATTCTTTTGCATCACGATCCTTGTCTTCAGCCGCATGCAGGCGCTGCGGGAGGGTGACTACAGCGCAACCGGCGCCATTGCCGCGATCACGGTGTTCGCGCTCGGTTTCGGAGCCGTCGTTGCAGATATGACGACGATCGCGGCGAGCGCGGTCGCAATGACGGCACTTCTGGCGGCGCGGGAGCCACTGCACGGATTTCTGCGGAAACTGACCTGGCTCGAGTTGAGAGCCGCCCTGATCTTGTTGACGATGACCGTCGTCATTCTTCCAATTCTTCCCAATGAGGCGGTCGATCCCTGGCAAATGATCAACCCCTTCGAGCTGTGGATGCTGACCATATTCGTGGGGGCGGTTTCATTTGTGGGCTATGTCATGATCCGGCTCACCGACGCCAGAGCCGGACTGCTCCTGACGGGCGCCTGTGGGGGTATCGTTTCCTCGACGGCCTTGACCCTTTCCTTTGCACGACAGTCCAAGCAGATTCCCGCGCTCTCGCCGCTGCTTTCAGCCGGAGCGATGATGGCGGGGGCGGTATCCCTGAGCCGGGTGCTTTTGATTTGCGGTGTCATCGCACCGGCGGTGATGGCGGAGCTTGCGGCATTGCTCGGCCCGGGTGCGGCGGCGCTTGCCATCGGCGGTGGCTTGGCCGGCTTGTCGCCGCGCGCCGGTGACAGTCCCGACTTTTCACCGAAAAATCCGCTGGAGGTGAACGTCGTCCTGCGCTTTGCTCTTCTTCTTGCCACCGTCACCATCGTGACGCGGGCGGCTTTGGAATTCTTCGGAACCCAGTCGCTGGGGGTGGTCGCCTTCATCACAGGGCTGGGCGATCTCGATGCGATAACGCTTTCGATCGCGAAGCTCCCGAACCTGCCGGCGGATGCGGCTGCACACGCCATAGCGGTTGCTGCCTTCGCCAATCTTCTTGCGAAAACAGCGCTTGCAGCAAGCGCGGGAAGCCTTGGCTATGCGGTTCGGCTCGCCATGGTGAGCGGTATCGCGGTGCTCGCCGGTGCCGCCGGCTCGTTCCTGACGTAGGCGGATGATCTCGCCGTTGGCGATGATGCTTGGCGTTCGATCGCGTTGGATCTGACGCGCCGCTTCCTATGCGAGCCTCACCACGTCAGGGAGGCGAGCGGCACTCATGCGACAAGGTCGGCTGCATGAATTCTGATGCGCCCATCGCGCTCGAAATCGCCGCGATCGAATTTCGCGCGGGCAATCCGGCTGAAAAGGCCGATGTTTTCCTGAAGCCGGCTTTCGTCGCAACGCGGCGGCTGGGCAACCTCCAGAAGGGCCTCCTTGTCGATAACGACCATCTGGTTCGTGCCGCCCGCATCCATAACCAGCAGGGCTTCCTCGCCGGACGACTTCATCATTCCACTGATCAGCTTCAAAGACATTGCTTATCTCCGGACCGGTTGATCTCGCAAACCTGCCACAACACGCGCTGCCGGGCTCCTCGGACAGGCTGCCCGGAAAACGTATGCCGGCGCGGAAAGACCAGCCTTGATACACATCAATAAAGATCGCGGAAAAGGCTTCTCAGCCAAGGCCGCTCAAGAATTCATCGGTTTCCATGAGCTCCAGCTGCACGGAAAAGCGGTCGTGCAGAAGTTCCAGCGATGCGTCATAGGTGTCGTCGGCGCTGCTGCAGACGGCGTCCTTCAGCATGATGACACGATAGCCGAGATCGATGGCGCCGAGCGTAGCGGCAAGCACGCAGACGTCCGTTTCCCCACCGGTAATCACAAGGGTGTCGACGCGTTCCGATTGCAGGATGTTATGAAGGCGGCCGTCGATCCAGGGGGAATAGGTGCGTTTGTCGAAATATCTTGCCGGCGGAACATGCGAGGCGAGCGAGGAAGCCAGTTCGACGAGGCCACGCGGAAGATGTTCGCCTGTCATCATCCACCATTTCCGGTAATAATCGCGCCATTTTCCCGGCATCGCGTCCGCATGCTGGGGTGGCACGAAACGGGTGAAGATCGTTCGGGCTGGATAGCGGCCGGCGAGTTCCTCGATCTGAGGGGAGATCCGGGCCATCCATGGAACGTGCCATGGCGTGTCTTCGGCAAACATCCGCTGCATGTCGACGCAAAGGTGCCGCCACTCGCCGATCTCGCCCATCGCATCCTCCGTTCGTCTTTGGGCGCGAACCGCTGCCCGGAGCGAAAGTTCCCGACGGCCGGAAGATCAGGAGATGGTCAGGCAATGGCTCCTGGAACGATCGTCCGTAAGGCGGCGCTGCTTTCGGGTTTGCCGAAGCAGTCGAGTTCGCGAAGCGGAACCGGTTTGGAGAAGAAGTAGCCCTGGAGGTCGGTGCAGCCGAGGGCGGCCAGAAAGTCCCTTTGATATTCGGTTTCGACCCCTTCGGCCGTCGTCGAAATGCCGAGGTTGCGGCTGAGCGTGACGATGGCGCCGATGATGGCCGCGCCGTTGGCTTTTGCGCCCAGCTGGGAAACGAAGGAACGATCGATCTTGATGCGGTCTATGTCGAAGCGGACAAGATGGCTGAGGCACGAAAAGCCGGTCCCAAAATCATCCAGCGAAATCTGAACTCCGCGGCCGCGCAGTGATTTCAGGACCGAATAGACATCCGAGCTATCCTCGATCAGCGAGGACTCGGTGAGTTCGAGCTCCAGGCGAGACGGCGGCAAGCCGGTCTCTTCAAGCACGGCGAAGACCTCCTCGGCGAAGTTGGGCCTTCTCAGTTGGGAGGGAGACACATTCACCGCCACAAAGGTGTCTCCAGGCCACTTGCAGGCAGCCCTGCAGGCTTCGCGCAGCACCCAGACACCGAGGGCATCGATGAGGCCCCCTTCCTCGGCCGCAGGGATGAAGCTGGCAGGCGTCAACAGTCCGCGCTGACTATGACGCCAGCGCACGAGAGCCTCCGCGCCAGACGCGGAGTATCCGCCCTCGGCGCGATGCACTGTCTGGTAGTAGACCTCGAGCGACCCGAAGTCCGGTCTGTTGCCGATTGGACCGGGTTGTGGAGCACCAGCCGACAAGGCCGCGCTCTTCGCCAGAACATCCCGCAATTCGTTCTTGAGGACGTCGCGCGCATTCCTGCCGCCGTCCATGGATGGCGAGTAGACGCGCCACTGACCTCTTCCGCCCACCTTAGCCTCATAGAGCGCGACATCGGCATAACGCATGAGATCGTCGGCATTGCGCCCGGCATCCGGCACGACGGTGACGCCGATCGAGCCGCCGACCCGGGCGACCGCTTCGCCCCTCAAAAGCGGGAAGGGTTTGCCGAGTTCGGCAACGATCGCTTCGCAGATGGACGGCAAGAGTTGATCATCTCTGATGTTCCGGAGAAGCAGGGCAAACTCGTCCCCGCCGAGCCGGGCAAGCGTGTCGTCCGGACGAAGCAACGCATGGATCCGCTCCGCAGCCATTCTGATGAGTTCGTCGCCGGCAGCATGCCCGAAGGTGTCGTTCACCGCCTTGAAGCGGTCGAGGTCGAGAAGCGCCACGGCCGACCGCTCGGCAGAATTGCGTGTATCGGCCAGGCACGCCTCGAACCGCATCGCGAACAAGGCGCGGTTGGGAAGGCCGGTCAGCACGTCGTGCAAGGCGAGCTGCCTGGCATGCAGCTCGCTTCTCTTCAATTCGCCGAGACTGCTTCGCAGGCGCACGAGCAGAACCGAAAACAGGACCGCTATCACCAGGGCGGCGATCGAAAGCGCCGGCATCAAGCGGCCGATCACTCTCGAACCAGGAAGATCAGGCCGCCATACGATAAAGCCAATCGGTTCGCCGTTTGCCGTTGCGTCGATCTGGAACGCAACCTCGTTTTCATCCGCGTCGGCCGTTCGCGCGAAGCGCGCGCCGTTGAGGCCTTGCTGCCGGCTCAACTCGTCGAGCGCCGCGCCGTCGAGAAACCGCACGACGATCAGGAATTGCCGCATCGGCTGTGGTTGCCCCTCGGCCGCTTCGTTGACGGCAACGACGCCCACGATCGTCGGCCGGCCTTCGAGCCGCATCAGATTGGCCAGTGCATGGTTCGAGCGGGCGGTGTTGGCCGCTCGGCTTTCCAATGATGATGAGGTCCGTTCGCTGGAAGCGGTGCCGTGGTTCGCGTTCAGGCGCGCGTCTTTAAGGAGAGGCAGAAAGAGCGGTCTCATCCAGCGATAGCGCTTTTCGGTTTCGCCGTCGGTCAGCATGATCAGCTGCGCCTTGTCATCGACGACGAAGGCCTGGTCATAGCCGAATGCCGACATCGCAGTGTGGCTGATCGCACTCCCGGCCGCCGCCGTGAGAACGGTGTCGAGGCTGGAGGAAACTCCGGCTGCCCGGGAGGCCGGATAAACGCCGGAGAGGTAGCCATTGCCGAACTGGCCGATGACATGCGCGACTTGATCGACCTGTTCCCTGAGGCGCGCATTGACAAGCTGGCGTTGTCGATCAAGGGCTGCCGCATCGCTCTCGGTTCCCGCCCAGAGTGCGGAAAGCACGACCAGTCCGATCGCTCCGAGTCCGCTGACAGCGATCAGGAATAGAATCCTCCCTGAAGCGATCCAGGATTGCTGAAACGAATTGGAGCTGGAAGGGACAACGATGTGCAAGCCTAAACCCCTGAACCCACCACGGGCGCATTCGTGGACGGTAACAAACAAGCGTTCACGTAGAATTAAAGGCTGGGGCGCACTATGGCGGAGACTACGTCACAAGGAGTTTCCGACGATGTTGCGTCTATCCTTTCGGACTATACTGCGCGCAGCGCTCATGGCGGGCGGTTTGGTCGTCCTTCTTGCCGCCACCTCGCCGCTGCAGCTGGCGGCGCAAGATCGTACGCCTCTGAGAGTTGCGGTCGAAGGTGCATTTCCGCCCTTCAATTACCTTGATGCAAATAACCAGCTGCAAGGCTTCGACATCGATATTGCCAATGCCCTTTGCGACGCCGGCAAGTTCGAATGCCGGTTCGTCATCGAAAAATGGGACGACATGATCCCCGATCTCGTCGCCGGCAAATACGACGCGATCATCTCGTCCATGTCGATGAGCCTGGAGCGCCGCCAGAAAGTCGCTTTTACCGAGCAATATTACACCAGCCCGTCGGTGTTCATCGCCCGCAAGGACTCGCCGATCAACGACGTCAGCCCTGCCGCCCTCAGCGGCAAAAGGCTCGGGGTGACATCGTCCACGGCGCAGGAATCCTATGCCAACCACCTCTATCCGGAGTTGAAGAAGACGGTTTTCCGGTCTTCGCCGGAATTATACAAAGGTCTGTCGGACGGGCGCGTCGACATCATCCTTGAGGATAAGCTTGCCATTTATGACTGGATCGCCAACACGAAGGCGGGAACCTGCTGCGAATTCAAGGGACCGGATCTGGTCGACGTCACCTATTTCGGCGAAGGTGCGGGGATCGCCTTGCGCCTGGATGACAAGGAGCGTCTTGCGCGCCTGAACGAGGCCTTGAAGGCCATCAAGGCCGACGGGACCTACGACATGATCAACGCCAAGTATTTCCCGTTCAGCATCCAGTAGTTCTGCCGTAAACCTCTGGCAATCGATCGGTTCAGACCGTTACGGCGCCGCGCCTGCGAAGATAGGCGCGGCGCCGTAAATCTTGTCTTCAGGCCCTGGCGTCAGGCGGCTTTCGCGACCTCTCCATGCGGATCGAGGACATACTTCGTTGCCGCGCCATGGTCGAAACTTTCATATCCAGCGGCGGCATCGTCGAGCGGGATGACCTTGGCGTTGACGATGTCGGCGATCGGCAACCGGTCGTGGAGGATCGCCTGCATGAGCTGGCGATTATATTTGAGCACCGGAGTCTGTCCGGTGTGGAAGGACTGCGCCTTGGCCCAGCCGAGACCGAAGCGAAGCGAGAGATTGCCGTGCTTGGCGGCATTGTCGACGGCGCCCGGATCCTCGGTGACGTAGAGGCCGGGGATGCCGATCGAGCCTGCGGCGCGGGTGATCTCCATCATCTGGTTGAGCACTATCGCCGGCTGTTCCCCGCCGGAATGGCCACGTGCCTCGAAGCCGACCGCGTCGATCGCGCTGTCAACCTCGTTGCTGCCGACGACCTCGGCAATCATGTCGCCGAGACGATCGCTCTTGGAAAGATCGATCGGTTCGAAACCAACCTTCGCGGCATGCGCCAGGCGATCCTTGTTGAAATCGCCGATCATGACGACGGCGGCACCGAGGATGCGAGCCGAAGCCGCAGCCGCTAACCCGACAGGACCGGCACCGGCGACATAGACGGTCGAGCCGACGCCGACGCCCGCGCGCACTGCGCCATGAAAGCCGGTGGGCAGAATGTCGGAAAGCATGGTGAGATCGCGGATCTTCGCCATCGCCTTGTCGCGATCTGGAATTTTCAGCAGGTTGAAATCGGCATAGGGAATGGTGACGTAGCGGGCCTGTCCGCCGATCCAGCCCCCCATGTCGACATAACCGTAAGCGCCGCCGGCGCGCGCCGGGTTCACCGTCAGGCAGACGCCGGTATCCTGGGATTTGCAGCAGCGGCAACGGCCGCAGGCGACGTTGAAGGGCACCGAAACGATATCGCCGATTTCGAGCATCTCGACGTCGACGCCTTTCTCGATGATTTCGCCGGTGATTTCATGGCCGAGGATCAGGCCCGGCATTGCCGTCGTGCGGCCGCGGACCATGTGCTGATCGGAGCCGCAGATATTGGTGGAGATAACCTTCAGGATCACGCCGTGCTCGATGCGGCGGCCATCGGGCGCTTCCAGCTTCGGATCGTCGATATCGCGGACTTCGACCTTTCCCGGCCGGAGATAGACGACGCCTCTATTCTTGCTCATGGATTCCTCCCATGTGTTGAATGCCTCGAACTGCAACCAATGCAGTCGACGACAACTATTCCTCCGGCCTGCCTCCTCTGCAGTCCGGTATTCAGATCGCCGCATCGGGCGATATTTCGAATTTCGCAGATAGGCGGGGACAGGCGGGATCGAGGAGAGAGTGAGCACGATAGGTCTGGCCTGTCGTTCCGATCGTCATATCCCGCCGCAATCCAGAGATCTGCTGCGCAAAGAGCTGGTTCGGGCTCCAGAACCTCCTTTCGATCCGTCTCGATCTGCGGATGTCAATCCAGCGACCGCTTTCAGGACTTCAGTTCTACCACCGCTACGGGGCAGCGCGCCGGCGGCTGGCCAGCCTCGCATGTTCATGTCGCCAGCTTAAGAGGCAGCGCCGTGAACATGACCAGAAAACCATGCCTGATCGAAAACGGCGCCCAAAAAAACGACATGAGTGACACTCAAGGCGACAGTCCGCCAAGTCGCAACGGCTTCCAGCGGAAACGATAGATTGACCTCGCGAATACGGCAGTTTTCCGGATCGCTCCGGATGACAGGATCGCAACCGTCGGGCTTCCCCTGCTAAACTCGTGGCACCTGTAATCACATCTTTTGGCCCGCGGCAGATGTCGTTTTCAATCGTGATTGGACTTCGGCTGTGACCTGAGCGAGGCTGTTTTTGGGAGCGGACCATCTATTTTTCCGGGATAGGAGGCCGAAATGGAACAGCATGCACTCGAGCAGTTGAAAACGATCGCGAAGGTCAGCACGACCTATAATCGCCTTGAAATGACGAGGCGCGAACGGCTTGAACGGTGGGCCGACAGTCTGGAACGCAGCCCCAGGCCGTTTCTCAAGACGCTTCACGAAACCGAGTATCAGCCGATTGCAGATCGGCTTGCGTTGCGGGATGACGACACTCCGATCTCTGTTGCGTTCGCTGATCCCATTCTGCGGGCGGCAGGAATGGAAAATGACAGCTATGGAGAAGCCAGGCGGTTCTTCGAACTCAGCGATGAGCAATTGCACGACCTGGTCTGCTTTTGTCATTTCGGGGAACGCGTCAGCGCTGCAACACTAGCTCGCCGCGTACGAAAGATGGCGGCTCACAAACCAGGCGGGTTTTTCGCTCAGCTTCGTGCGTTCTTTGGTAATTGAGGCCAAGGCCACCTGGAGCTGCAAAGGGCTAGCCGTGCCGCCGGGTGGAACGGCCGCCACGGCAATCGCTTGGTCGCTCATCGGCGCATGAGCGAACACTGCCTAACCCGTCGCGTCAGTGGACTGGAGGATAGGCGGCAGCTAGCCGCCTACGGCCGGCGGTCCCGGTTGAAGTCGACCGCCGTGTGCCAGAACACGGCGCCGATGATGATTGCGCCACCGAAATAGGTGGCGATCGGCGGCTGCTCGGAAAACAACAGCCAGACCCAGAAGGGCGTCAGCACGATTTCCATCGTGCCGATCAGCGCCGCCTCCGCCGGCGGCATCCGCTTTGCCCCGGCAAGGAAGAGCACCAGTGCCAGCGAGAAGTTGGTCGCGCCGAAGGCGGCAAGGACGATCCAGTTGTGCAGATCGAGCGAGCCGACCGAGCCGAAGGGCGCGAAGATGACGAGAGTGAGGAAAGCGCTGACGACGGTTGGCGGCAGGCTCGGCACATCGGGGCTGATGCGCGGAATGATGATGACGAGCGCGAAGGAGGCCGTCATGCCGAGCGCCAGCAGGTCCCCCCAGCCCGTGCCGCCGCCGATCGACGAAGCGACGATGATGCCGACGCCGAAGAGGGAAACGGCGCCGGCAATCATCGTCCGCCTGGCCACTCTCTCCTTGAGGATGAGCCAGCCGAACAGCGCCGCGATGAAGGGCGTCGTCGCATAGATCATCGTCACATTGGCGACGGTGGTCATGTAAAGCGCCCCGATGAAGCATCCCTGACTGAAGGTCTGGCATGCGATCATTGCAAGTCCCGACGGATGGAAGACAGAGCGCCATTGCCGCCGCGAGATGCCCCCTTCGAGGAAAAGGCAGGGGATCAGCAGGAACAGGCCTCCGAACAACGACCGCCAGGCGATCGCCGTCCACACGTCGGTGGTCAGGAGCCGCGAGTAAACACCGCTCGCGCTCCAGGCAAGGGTCGCGGCAATGATGAGAAGCACACCCTTCTCGTGCTCGCTGCCTGCGAGGTCTCTGGCCGGATTTTCAATGGTCACGCGGATGGTCTCAATGAAGGAAGTCGAACGCCGCCCATTTCTGCGCCAGCAATTGACATTAGACAAGCGAATAGTAGTGATGGCTATCATCGAGTTTTTCTATGGCTTGCCAATGCACGAGGCTATCGAAAGCGACCTTCTCAGAACCTTTTTGGTCGTGGCCGAGACGTCGAACTTCTCCGCGGCCGCGCAGCGAATCGGGCGCACGCAATCGGCCGTCAGCACCCAGATCAAGAGGCTCGAGGCGGCGATCGGCGAGCCCCTCTTCGAGCGCGGCGCCCGCGGCGTGCAACTCACGCGCCCGGGTATACAGCTCGTGCCCTATGCCCGCAGGGTCATCGATCTGCTGAACGAGGCCGCCGCGACGATCCGCAGCAAGCCGCTGGACGGGCCAGTGCGCATCGGAATTCCCGAGGAATACAGCCAGACGGTTCTGCCCGCGGCGCTTGCGGCTTTCGCTGTGCGTCACCCGGCCGTCGAGGTCACTGTCTCCTGTGATTATACGTCGCGCAACCTTGCCGCTCTGGAGCGGGACGAACTCGATCTGGCCGTCGTTTTCGACTGGAGCGACCAGACGAAAGGTGAGGTCATCTGCATCGATCCCACAGTCTGGGTCACCTCGATGGTCCACCGGCTGCACGATCTCGACCCCCTCCCCATTGCGACCTATCGCAACTCCACCTGGTCACGTGATTTTGCGCTCCGGTCGCTGGAGCAGATCGGCCGCAACTACCGCATCGCTTTCATCGCCGATACGGGATCGGGACTGAAGAATGCGCTGACCGCGGGCCTTGCCGTGACAACACTTTCCCGCAGCAGCATCCCGCCCGGCTGCCGGGAGCTGACCGCCGAAGATGGTTTCCCGACAGTTGATTCCTCAAAGGTCGTGCTCCGCCGCAGCACCTACCGTTCCACCGAAGCCATCCGCGAGCTCGCCGAGATGATCCGGGACGCGTTCCAGCCTACGTCGCCGCTGCCGATGGCGTGATGCGGCGGCGCAGGCGGCGCCGGGTCTCGGACGGGCTTTCGGAGAAACTCGCCCGGTAGCTTCTGGCAAAGGCCGAGGCCGAATTGAAGCCGGTTGCCGCCGCGATGTCGGCGAAGGAGGCCGTCGTCTCGATCACCTTGCGGCGCGCCGCGTTCAGGCGCAGCGCGAGATAATGCACATGCGGCGGCACGCCGATGCTCTGCTGGAAGAGATCCTGCAGATGCCGGGCGCTGATGCCCACCCTTCGGGCGATCCGCGCCAGGATCAGAGGCTGCTCGATATGTTCTTCCATAAGCCGCACCGCCTGCGCCACGCGGGGATCGTGCATGCGCAATCCTGGCGAGGCGGCGGAAAGCGGCTCTTCGGCATGAAAGGAGGGCTGCTCGTAGCGGAACAGCCGGCTGACTTCGAGCGCCAGCGAATAACCTTGGCGCTGCCGGATGATCTCCAGCATCAGGTCGACGGTCGGAAGCGAGCCTGATGTCGTCAGCCGCTTGCCGTCGATGACGAAACGATCCTTGACGGCCCGCACCTCCGGATAGGCGAGCGCAAAATCCTCGTAATCCTCCCAATGGACGGTCGCCGGCAATCCGTCGAGCAGGCTTGCTTCGGCCAGCAGCCATGTGCCGGATTCGATGCCGGCGATGACCGTGCGGTGGCGGGCGGCCTGCGAGAGCTGCATCTTCAGCGCCGGCGTTGCGCTTTGGTGCCAGTTGTAACTGGCCAGCACGAAAAGCGGCGTCTCCTCGCTCGTTGCCCTGAAGGTGCCTTGGGCCGGAATGGCGATATGGCTGGTGGTCGGGACCGGCGCCCCGTCCGGCGTCAGCAGCCGCCAGCGATAGAGTTCGCTGCCGGAGATGCGATTGGCGCCGCGCAGCGGCTCGATGACCGACGCGATCAGGATCAGGTTGGTATCCGGCAGGACGAGAAGGTCGATATCGAGCCGTTCCGTTGATCGCTGCAGCAAGGCCACCTCCATGAGTTCTGATAATGTATCAAGATCTTCTGAAAGTGCAAAGCATCCTCCTCGATGCTGTCGCGTAATGGAGACAAGACTGGGAGAACAAAAACATGCCTCTAGCGATGAACCGCGATGTCTTCGTCACCTGCGCCGTCACCGGTGCCGGCGATACGGTTTCCAGATCCAGCCACGTTCCCATCACTCCCAAGCAGATCGCGGATTCCGCGATCGACGCCGCCAAGGCTGGGGCGGCCGTTGTTCACTGCCATGTCCGCGATCCGGAAACGGGGGCGGCCAGCCGCCGCAACGATCTCTACAAAGAGGTCACCGACCGCATCCGTTCGGCCGATGTCGACGTCGTCCTCAATCTCACTGCCGGCATGGGCGGGGACCTGATCTTCGGCGATGTCGAAAGCCCCCTTCCCCTCAATGCGAGGGGTACTGACATGGCGGGCGCCAGCGAGCGCGTCAGCCATGTCGCCGAGTGCCTGCCGGAGATCTGCACGCTCGACTGCGGCACGATGAACTTCAACCTCGGCGACTATGTCATGACCAACACGCCGGCCATGCTGCGGGCGATGGCAAGCAAGATGACGGCTCTTGGCGTGCGGCCCGAAATCGAAGCCTTCGACACCGGCCACCTCTGGTTCGCCAAGCAGCTCGCCGAGGAGGGGCTGATCGAAGACCCGGTGCTGATCCAGCTCTGCATGGGCATTCCATGGGGCGCGCCTGACGATCTCAACACCTTCATGGCGATGGCCAATAATGTGCCCGAGAGCTGGACCTTCTCGGCCTTTTCGATCGGCCGCAACGCCATGGCCTATCCGGCTGCGGCGGTTCTTGCCGGCGGCAATGTGCGTGTTGGCCTGGAGGACAATCTCTTCATCGGCAAGGGCCAGCTCGCCACCAATGCGCAGCTCGTCGAAAAGGCGGTGCAGGTGGTGGAAGGCATGGGCGCGCGGATCATCGGTCCGGAAGATGTCCGCAAGAAGCTGAAATTGACGAAACGCTGAGGATATCATGACCAAGATCAGCAAGGCGGCCTGTATCGGCGGCGGCGTCATCGGCGGCGGATGGATTGCCCGTTTCCTGCTCGCCGGCATCGACGTCGATGTGTTCGATCCGCACCCGGAGGCGGGCCGCGTCGTCGGCGAAGTGATTGCCAACGCCGAAAAGGCCTATGCCATGCTGACCGGCGCGCCGCTGCCGCCGCGCGGCAGGCTGACCTTTTGCGGGACGCTCGAGGAAGCCGTTGCCGATGCCGACTGGATTCAGGAAAGCGTGCCGGAAAGGCTCGACCTCAAACGCGGCGTGTTGACGCAAATCGACGCCGCGGCGCGTCCCGACGCATTGATCGGCTCTTCTACCTCTGGACTGTTGCCGACCGATCTGCAGCGCGACATGAAACATCCCGAACGTCTCTTCGTCGCCCATCCCTACAACCCGGTCTATCTGTTGCCGCTCGTCGAAATCGTCGGCGGCGAGAAGACTTCCGGGGCGACCATCCAGGCGGCGATGGACAGACTGCCGCCGATCGGCATGAAGGGCGTCCACATCGCCAAGGAGATCGAGGCCTTTGTCGGCGACCGGCTGCTGGAAGCTCTCTGGCGCGAGGCCTTGTGGCTCATCCATGACGATATCTGCACCGTCGAGACGCTCGACGACGTTATCCGCTATTCCTTCGGCCTGCGCTGGGCGCAGATGGGCCTGTTCCAGACTTACCGCATCGCCGGCGGCGAGGCCGGCATGCGGCATTTCCTGGCGCAGTTCGGCCCTTGCCTTGCCTGGCCCTGGACCAAGCTCACCGATGTCGTCGATCTCGACGATGCGCTGATCGAAAAGATCGGCCGGCAATCCGATGAGCAGGCCGCCGGCCTTTCGATTCGCGAGCTCGAACGCATCCGCGACGAAAACCTCGTCGGCATCCTCCAGGCTCTCAAGGGGGGCCACGGCGGCCGGGGATGGGGCGCCGGCAAGCTGCTGAAGGATTTCGAGCAGTCGCTCTGGGCGCGGGGCGGCAGCGCGGCCGCGTCCTTCGATCCTTCGAAGCCGCTGCGGCTTGTCGAAACGAAGGTAAGCCCTGCCTGGGTCGACTATAACGGCCACATGACCGAGCACCGCTATCTGCAGGTTTTCGGTGACACCTCGGACGCCCTGTTGCGTCTCGTCGGCGTCGACCTTGGCTATGTCGAGGCAGGCCACAGCTACTATACGGTGGAAAGCCATATCCGCCATCTCGGCGAGGCAAAACTCGGGCAGGCGATCCATTCGACCTGCCAGGTGCTGGCCGCCGATGACAAGCGGCTGCATGTCTTCCACACTCTCTACGACACGGCGTCGGGCGAGGCTCTCGCGACCGCCGAGCACATGCTGCTGCATGTCGACAGCAAGGCCGGCAGGGCCGTGCCGGCGCCGGCCGCTGTGCTCGACAAGATCAAGGCGATCGCCGCGGCACATTCGGAATTGACGCTGCCCGAAGGCGCCGGTCGTCACGTCGGCCAGAGGCGATAGGAGGAGCGGCATGGATTTCGGTCTCAGCGAAGAACAGGAAATGATCGCCGACACGGTTCGCGCCTTTGTCGAAACCGAAATCTACCCGCATGAAAACGAGGTGGAGCGCAGCGGCATCGTCCCGCCGGAACTCGGGCGCGAGATCCAGCGCAAATGCATCGAACTCGGCTTCTACGCCTGCAATTTCCCCGAAGAGGTCGGTGGCGCCGGCCTCGATCACGTCACCTTCACGCTGGTCGAGCGGGAGCTCGGGCGTGGCTCCCTCGGGCTGACGGTTTTCTTCGGCCGACCGTCCGGCATCCTGATGGCCTGCGAGGGCGAACAGCGCGAGCGTTACCTGCTGCCGGCGGTGCGCGGCGAGAAGATCGATGCGCTTGCCATCACCGAGCCGGATGCCGGTTCCGACATGCGCGGCATGAAATGCGCCGCCCGCCGCGATGGCGGCGATTTCGTATTGAACGGCACGAAGCATTTCATCTCGCATGCCGACGTCGCCGATTTCGTCATCGTCTTTGCCGCGACCGGCGAGGAGGAAACGCCGAAAGGCATCAAGAAGAAGATCACCGCCTTTCTGGTGGATCGCGGTACGCCGGGCTTTCAAATCCTCAAAGGCTACGATTCCGTTTCGCATCGCGGCTATCACAACTCGACGCTCAGCTTCGAAGATTGCCGCATTCCTGAAGCCCAGGTGCTGGGCGAGGTGCATCGCGGCTTCGATATCGCCAATCAGTGGCTTTACGGCACCCGGCTGACGGTCGCCGCCACCTGCGTCGGTCGGGCGCGCCGCGTCTTCGAAATGGCCTTGCCCTATGCCGCCGAGCGCAAGCAGTTCGGCAAGCCGATCGGCGCCAATCAGGGCGTGTCGTTCAAGCTTGCCGATATGATCACCGAGATCGACGCGGCCGACTGGCTGACGCTTGCGGCCGCCTGGCGGCTCGACGCCGGCCTTGCCGCCGACCGGCAGATCGCTTCGGCCAAGCTCTATGCCTCCGAAATGCTTGCCCACGTGACGGATGAGGCGATCCAGATCTATGGCGGCATGGGCCTGATGGACGACCTGCCGCTTGCCCGTTTCTGGCGCGACGCACGCGTCGAGCGCATCTGGGACGGCACCTCCGAGATCCAGCGGCACATCATCAGCCGCGACCTGCTCCGGCCTTTGGGAGCATGAGCCGATGACATCTCGCCCGCTTGACCGCCTGCTCAGACCGCAAACGATCGCCGTCTTCGGCGGCCGCGAGGCGCGCAGGGTGATCGAGCAATGCGACCGCATGGGCTTTTCAGGCGCGATCTGGCCCGTCCATCCCAAACTCGACGAGGTGCTTGGGCGGCGGTGTTACCGCTCCGTATCCGATCTGCCTTCTGCCCCGGACGCCACTTTCGTCGGCGTCAACAGGACGCTCACCGTCGAGATCGTGCGCAGCCTTTCGCGGGCGGGCGCCGGTGGAGCGGTCTGTTATGCATCGGGCTTCAGCGAGGCGACGGCGGAACTTGCCGACGGCGCCGAACTGCAGCAAGCCCTTTTGGAGGCGGCGGGCGACATGCCGATTCTCGGGCCGAACTGCTACGGGCTGATCAACGGTCTCGACGGCGCCCTGTTATGGCCCGACCAGCACGGCATGAAGCGCATCGAATGCGGCGTCGCGATCCTCACACAGTCATCCAATATCGCCCTCAACCTCACCATGCAGGCCCGCGGCCTGCCGATCGCCTATATGGTGACGGCAGGCAACCAGGCGCAGACATCGCTTGCCGATATCGCCTGCGCACTGATGGAGGATCGGCGCGTCACGGCGGTCGGCCTTCATGTGGAAGGTTTCGGCGACCTCTCGGCCCTCGAGTGCCTTGCCGCCATCGCCCGCCGGTCGAAGAAGCCGGTCGTCTTGCTGAAGGTGGGCAGGTCCGAGCAGGCTAAAAAGGCGGCCGTGTCGCACACCGCCTCGCTTGCCGGCAGCGATGGCGTGGCGGATGCCGTGCTCGCCCGCCTCGGCATCGGCCGGGTCCAGAGCCTGCCGGCGCTCATCGAAACCCTGAAGCTGCTGCATGTCGCAGGCCCTCTGCCAAGCCATTCGATCTCATCCATGAGCTGCTCCGGTGGCGAGGCTTCGCTGATGGCGGATGCCGCCGTCGGCCGCAGGATAGAATTCCCACCCCTGCAGCCGCAGCAATTGCCGCGTCTGCGACAGGTTCTCGGCGAGATGGTGGCGCTTTCCAATCCGCTCGACTACCATACCTTCGTCTGGGGCGATTTCGAACGCCAGACCGAAGCCTTCAGCGCCATGTTCGACGGCGGCTATGCCCTCAATCTCGTCGTCCTTGATTTTCCGCGCGGGGACCGCTGCGATGCGGCCGAATGGGCGACGACGGCGGACGCGGTTATCGCCGCGGCCTCTGCCACCGGTGCGCTGGCCGGCCTTCTGGCGACCCTTCCCGAGAACATGCCCGAGTCGATCGCCGATCGGCTGATGGCGAATGGTATCGTCGCCTTCTCTGGCATCGACGAAGCTATCATAGCGGCGGAAGTCGCCGCCGGTATTGGCAAGGTCTGGGATCGCCCGCCTCCCCTGCCGCTGCTCGACGTGCCGCCCATGGACGGCGAAATCGAGACGCTGACGGAAGCCGATGCGAAGACGGAACTTGCTGCCTGCGGCCTTCCTGTTCCCCGGGGGCTGCAGGCTTTTTCTCCCCGTGAAGCCGCCGAGCAGGCCGAGCGGCTCGGTTTTCCCGTCGTGCTGAAGGGTCTCGGCATTGCGCACAAGACCGAGGCCGGCGCCGTCGTACTCAACCTCAAAGATTCAGAGGCGGTGTCGAATGCGGCGGCGGCGATGCCGCCGAATGGCGGTTATCTCGTCGAGAAGATGATTGATCCGCCGGTCGCCGAGCTCATTGTCGGCGCCAGCCGCGACCCGGTCTTCGGATTGTCGCTGACATTGGGAGCGGGCGGAATCTTCGTCGAACTGCTCGAAGATTCCGTCATCCTGCCGCTTCCGGTGACGAAAGCCGATATTTGTGCGGCGATTTCATGCCTTAAAATCGCAAAGTTGATCCATGGCTATCGCGGACGCCGGCGCGGCGATATTGAAGCCACTATAGACGCCGTCGCAGCTACGGCAGAATATGTCGTAAAGAATGCGGTGCGCCTGGAGGAACTGGACCTTAATCCCCTGATGGTTCTTCCCGAGGGGCGCGGTGTTGTTGCAGTCGATGCTCTCATACGGCGAAGGAGGTAGCATAGTTTGAGCGACCACATTCGTACACGACGTGACGGCGCAGTACTGGAAGTCGTCATCGACCGGCCGAAGGCGAACGCCATCGACCTGGCGACCAGCCGCGTCATGGGATTGATTTTCCGGGATTTTCGCGACGACCCTGAATTGCGCGTCGCCATCGTCACGGGTGCGGGCGAGAAATTTTTCTGCGCCGGATGGGATTTGAAGGCCGCCGCCGCTGGTGACGCGGTCGACGGTGACTATGGGGTGGGCGGTTTCGGCGGGCTGCAGGAGCTGCGTGACCTCAACAAGCCTGTCATTTGTGCAGTCAACGGCATCTGTTGCGGCGGCGGGCTGGAGATCGCGCTTTCGACCGATCTGATCATCGCCGCCGAGCATGCGACCTTCGCCCTGCCGGAAATCCGTTCAGGCACGGTCGCCGATGCCGCTTCGATCAAACTGCCGAAGCGCATCGCCTATCACATCGCCATGGACATGCTTTTGACGGGACGCTGGCTCGATGTTCACGAGGCGCATCGCTGGGGTTTCGTCAACGAGGTTCTACCGGCCGACCGGCTGATGGAAAGAGCCTGGGAGCTTGCCCGGTTGCTCGAAAGCGGGCCGCCGCTCGTCTATGCGGCGATCAAGGAAATCGTGCGCGAAGCGGAAGGTTCGACGTTCCAGACTGCCATGAACAAAATCACCAAGCGGCAGTTTGCGACAGTCGACCGGCTCTATTCGAGCGAAGACCAATTGGAAGGCGTGCGGGCGTTCGCCGAGAAGCGAAGCCCCATTTGGAAAGGACGATAAGAAGGCGGCAACAACCGCAATGTTTTCCCGCATGATGCGGGCACCGGAGGTGGAGAGGAAACCGCCTGCGATCCTGCCCGGAAGTTCTGTCAACGCACCAAAGAAGGAACTGGGGAATGAACGACTATACGAAATATCTCGCAAGCCGCGTCACCGCAGGCGGGCTCAGCCGCCGCGAATTCATCGGACGCGCCATGGCGGCCGGCATCACACTTGCCGTCGCCGACAAGCTCTTCACCGAAAGCGCCGAAGCCGCCGAACCGAAGCGCGGCGGCCACCTGAAGCTCGGCCTCGAAGGCGGTGCCGCCACCGATTCCAAGGACCCGGCGAAATTCCTGTCGCAGTTCATGTTCTGCGTCGGCCGCTGCTGGGGCGACATGCTGGTCGAATCCGACCCGCTGACGGGTGCCGCCGTGCCGGCGCTCGCCGAATCCTGGGAGCCCTCGAAGGACGCGGTGACCTGGACCTTCAAGATCCGCAAGGGCGTCAAGTTCCATAATGGCAAGGAACTGACGATCGACGACGTCGTCGCGACGCTGAATCGCCACACCGACAAAAAGTCGGAGTCCGGCGCGCTCGGTGTCCTCGGCTCGATCAAAGAGATCAAGGCGGACGGCGGCAATCTCGTGCTGACGCTCAGCGAAGGCAATGCCGACATGCCGCTGCTGCTGTCGGACTACCATCTGGTCATTCAGCCGAACGGCGGCGTCGACGATCCGCTTGCCTCGATCGGCACCGGCCCATACAAGCTGACGAGCTTCGAGCCCGGTGTGCGCGCCACCTTCGAAAAGAACAAGGACGACTGGCGCTCCGACCGGGGTTACGTCGATTCCATCGAAATCATCGGCATGAACGACGCCACCGCCCGTATCGCCGCGCTCTCGTCCGGACAGGTGCACTACATCAACCGTGTCGACCCGAAGACAGTCAACCTGTTGAAGCGCGCACCCAACGTCGAGATTCTCTCGACCGCCGGCCGCGGCCATTACGTCTTTATCATGCATTGCGACAAGGCGCCGTTCGACAATAACGACCTGCGCCTGGCGCTCAAATATGCCATGGACCGCGAAACCATGGTGCAGAAGATCCTCGGCGGTTACGGCAAGGTGGGCAACGATTTCCCGATCAACAGCACCTATGCGCTCTTCCCCGAGGGCATCGAGCAGCGCACCTACGACCCCGACAAGGCTGCCTTCCACTACAAGAAGTCAGGCCATAGCGGCTCGGTTCTCCTGCGCACCTCCGAAGTTGCCTTCCCGGGCGCCGTCGATGCGGCTGTCCTTTACCAGGAAAGCTGCAAGAAGGCCGGCATCGACATCGAGGTGAAGCGCGAACCGGGTGACGGCTACTGGACCAACGTCTGGAACGTCCAGCCTTTCTCGACCTCCTATTGGGGCGGGCGGCCGACACAGGATCAGATGTATTCCACCGCCTATCTCTCGACGGCGGACTGGAACGACACCAAGTTCAAGCGCCCCGACTTCGACAAGCTGCTGCTGCAGGCGCGCGCCGAGCTTGATGAAGCCAAGCGCAAGGACATGTATCGCGCCATGGCAATGATGGTGCGCGACGAAGGCGGCGTGATCCTGCCGATGTTCAACGACTTCGTGAACGCCTCCACCAAGCAGGTGAAGGGTTATGTCCACGACATCGGCAACGACATGTCGAACGGCTACGTCGCAACGCGCGTCTGGCTGGACGCCTAGCGGCAAAGGCACACGCCCTCTCGATCTTCAACGAAGCCGGGACCGTGGGAAAAAACCCGCGGTCCTCCCGACGTTTCAGCGCTAGGTCTTCACCATGACCAATCCTGCCCCAAGCAATATCCTGCCCGGCCTCCGGTTCCGGCAGCGTTTTCCGCTGCTGGCCCTCATCCTCGAGCGCTTCGTGCTCAGCATCGTCCTGCTTTTTGCCGTCTCCATCCTGATTTTCGGCGGTTTGGAGGCTCTGCCCGGCGATTTTGCCACCACCTATCTCGGTCAGTCGGCGACGCCGCAGGCCGTCGCCAATATCCGTCAGGATCTCGGCCTCGATCGCCCGGTGACGACGCGTTATGTCGAATGGCTCGGCAGTGCCGTTCAGGGCGACTTCGGCACCTCCTGGGCCAGCAAGAATTCGGTGAGCGAGCAGATCGGCAAGCGCTTGGGAAATTCGCTCTTCCTGGCGGGTTTCGCGGCGGTCATCTCGGTGCCGCTTGCCGTCGGCCTCGGCATGGTGTCGGTGCATTTCCGCAACCGGATGCCCGACAAGATCATCAACGTCATCTCGCTGGCGGCGATCTCGCTGCCGGAATTCTTCATCGGCTACCTGCTGATCCTCTTCTTCGCGGTGAAGTTCGGCATGGCGACCTTTCCGGCGACGGTCTATGACAGCATGGCTTTTTCTGAGCGATTGAAGGCGATCGCGCTTCCAACGGCGACCCTGGTGCTCGTCGTGCTGGCTCACATGATGCGCATGACGCGGGCGGCGATCCTCTCGGTCATGTCGTCGGCCTATATGGAGACCGCCGAACTGAAGGGCCTCAGCGCCTCCCGCTCGATCGTTAAGCATGCCGCTCCCAATGCGCTGGCGCCGATCATCAATGTCGTCGCGTTGAACCTCGCCTATCTCGTAGTCGGCGTCGTCGTCGTCGAGGTCGTCTTCGTCTATCCCGGCATGGGGCAATATATGGTCGATGCGGTGACGGTGCGCGATATGCCCGTCGTGCAGGCCTGCGGCCTGATCTTCGCCGCGGTTTACATCTTCCTCAACATGACGGCCGATATCCTCGCGATCATCGCCAATCCCCGGCTGAGGCATCCACGATGAGATTGAGAGACATCCCCATCACCGCCTGGATCGGCATGATCGGCATCGCCATCGCCTTCATCTTCGCCCTCTTCGCACCCTGGATCGCACCCTATGGCGAGACCCAGGTCGTCGGCGACGTCTGGGCGCCTGCCGACGCGAATTACGTCTTCGGCCTCGACAATCTCGGCCGCGACATCCTCTCGCGCCTAATCTTCGGCGCGCGCACGACACTGCTGGTCGCGTCCGCCGCCACCATCATCTCCTTCTCGCTCGGCATCATCCTCAGCTTCACCGCCGCCGTTTCGCGTGGCCTCATCGACACCGTCCTCTCACGATTCAATGATCTGATGATGTCGATCCCGACGCTGATCTTCGCGCTCGTGGTGCTTGCGGTGCTGCCGCAGAATATGATCGTGCTGATCCTGGTCATGGCGGTCCTCGATTCCACCCGCGTCTATCGTCTCGGCCGCGCCGTGGCGCTCGATGTCGCGGTGATGGAATTCGTCGAGGCCGCCAAGCTGCGCGGCGAAGGCAAGCTCTGGATCATCTTCCGCGAGATCTTGCCGAATACGCTGTCGCCGCTTCTCGCCGAGTTCGGCCTGCGCTTCGCCTTCTCCATCCTGTTTCTTTCGACCCTGTCCTTCCTCGGCCTCGGCATTCAGCCGCCGGCGGCCGATTGGGGCGGCATGGTCAAGGACAACAAGGACGGTATCATCTTCGGCATATCGGCCGCGCTGGTGCCGGGTTCGGCGATCGCCGCCCTTGCCGTCTGCGTCAACCTTGTCGTCGACTGGCTCCTGAAACGCACATCCAGCCTCAAGGGAGGGCGCGGCGATGCCTGAGCTTCTTTCCGTCCGCAATCTGAAGATCGAAGCGACCAGCTATCCGCCCGGCGAACCGCCGAAGCGGGTGACGATCGTCGACGGGGTTTCCTTCGATCTCCAGAAGGGCAAGGTCCTCGGCCTGATCGGGGAATCGGGTGCCGGCAAATCGACGATCGGCCTCTCGGCGCTGGCCTACGGCCGCGGCGGCGCCGAAATCACCGGCGGCGAGGTGCGGCTCGTCGGCACCGACATTCTGGCGCTCGGCAAGAACGGCATCCGAAAAATTCGCGGCGCAAGGGTCTGCTACGTCGCGCAATCGGCCGCAGCCGCCTTCAATCCGGCGCACAGGCTCGGCGATCAGGTGATCGAGGCGTCGGTCAAACATGGGTTGATGAGCAAGGACGAGGCGCGCAAACGTGCGCTTTACCTGTTTCGTGTCCTCGGCCTGCCCAATCCGGAAAACTTCGGTGAACGTTTTCCCCATCAGGTCTCCGGCGGCCAGTTGCAGCGCGCGATGACGGCGATGGCGCTCTGCTCGAACCCCGAATTGATCGTCTTCGACGAGCCGACGACGGCGCTGGACGTCACCACGCAGATCGACGTGCTGGCGGCGATCAAACATGCGATCGAGGAAACGCACACTGCCGCCCTCTACATCACCCACGATTTGGCCGTCGTCGCTCAGATCTCCGACGACATCATGGTGCTGCGTCATGGGAAACAGGTGGAATATGGCAGCGTCAAGCAGATCATCGAGGCGCCGCGGGAAGACTATACGCGTGCCCTCGTCAATGTCAGGCAGGCCTACCGCGACGAAGCCGCCGATCAGTCGTCAGCCCTTCTCAGGATAGAGAAGGTCAGCGCCGAATATTCCAACGGCTTCAAGGTGCTGCACGACATCTCGCTGCACGTGCCGAAGGGACAGACGCTTGCGGTCGTCGGCGAATCCGGCTCGGGCAAATCGTCCCTGGCGCGCGCCATTACCGGCCTTCTGCCGCCGAAGAGCGGGCGCATCCTCTTTGACGGCAAGCCGCTGATGCCCGATCTCAAGAGCCGGCCGAACGACGACCTCAGGCGCGTCCAGCTGATCTACCAGATGGCCGATACGGCGATGAACCCGCGCCAGACGGTGCGCGACATCATCGGCCGGCCTCTGACCTTCTATTATGGCCTGAGAGGCGCTGAGAAGACCGCCCGGGTGAAGGAATTGCTCGACCAGATCGAAATGGGCAACGGCTTCATCGATCGTTATCCGGCGGAGCTGTCCGGCGGCCAGAAGCAGCGCGTGGCGATCGCCAGAGCCCTAGCCGCCAAGCCCGAACTCATCCTCTGCGACGAGCCGACCTCGGCGCTCGATCCGCTGGTGGCCGAGGGTATCCTCAAGCTGCTGCTGCGCCTGCAGGAGGAAGAGCAGCTCTCTTATGTCTTCATCACCCACGATATCGCGATCGTCCGGGCGATCGCCGACAGCGTGGCGGTGATGCATCGTGGTAAGCTGGTACGGTTCGGCCCGAAATCTCAAGCGCTGTCGCCGCCTTTCGACGATTACACCGACCTGCTGTTGAAGTCGGTGCCGGAAATGGAAATCGGCTGGCTGGAACGAGTGCTTGCCACACGGCGCATGGAAAGCGCCGGCCACTGAATGTTAATGAAGGAGTGAGCATGGCCTCGCGCGGCTTCACCACCATCGAGAATGAGTGGATTGCCCTCAAGGATGGAACGCGGCTCGCCGCGCGCATCTGGATGCCAGACGGCGCGGCAGACGATCCCGTTCCCGCCGTCTTCGAATTCCTGCCCTATCGCAAGCGGGACGGAACCAGCCCCCGCGACGAGTCGACCTATCCGGTCTTCGCAGCCGCAGGCATTGCCGGCGTACGCGTCGACATCCGCGGATCGGGGGAATCGGATGGTGTCATCGATGGCGAATATACC
The DNA here is from genome assembly GCF_017948245.1 of Rhizobium sp. NLR16a. Taxonomy (NCBI): domain Bacteria; kingdom Pseudomonadati; phylum Pseudomonadota; class Alphaproteobacteria; order Hyphomicrobiales; family Rhizobiaceae; genus Rhizobium; species Rhizobium sp. NLR16a. The sequence goes on from NZ_CP072870.1 coordinate 24,642, forward strand.
GAGCGCGAGCTTGCCGATGCCTGCGAGCTGATCGCCTGGATTGCCGGGCAGCCTTGGTCGAACGGCGCGGTCGGGATGATGGGTATTTCATGGGGCGGCTTCAACAGCCTGCAGGTCGCGGCACTGCGTCCGCCGGCGCTCAAAGCCGTCATCTCGATCGCCTCGACCGTCGACCGCTACAATGACGACATTCACTACAAGAACGGTTGCCATCTCTCCGCCCAGCTTTCCTGGGCGGCGACCATGCTCGGCTATCAGTCGCGCCCGCCGGATCCTGCCCTTGTCGGCGAGCGGTGGAAGGAGATGTGGCTGGAACGCCTGGCCGGCGAGCCCTTCTTCATGGAGGAATGGCTGAGCCATCAACGGCGCGACGGTTTCTGGCGTCACGGCTCGATCTCGGAGGATTTTTCGAAGGTGGAGGTCCCTGCGCTGGTGATTGCCGGCTGGGCGGACGGTTACCGCAATACGCCTCTGATGGCGGTCGAAGGCCTCGGTGAAAAAGCAAAGGCACTGATCGGTCCCTGGGTCCACAAATATCCGCATTTCGCCTGGCCGAAGCCGCGCGTCGATTTTCATGGCGAAGCGATCGCCTGGTGGAACAAATGGTTGCGCGGCGAGGACAATGGCATCGACGGGCTGGCGCAGACCCGCGCCTATATTCTCGATGCGATCCGTCCTGCCGCACGCCGCGACAGCGATCCCGGCTTCTGGATCGCAAGGGATGTCTGGTCGCCACCGCACATGCAGTGTTTCTATGTCGAGCAATTCGGCCGGCTGACGGAGGGCATGCCGATCCCGCATGCGCCCGCGCATCCCGTCCATCTCCATTCTCCGCTCGACACCGGCACGGCATCAGGGGAATATTTCACGCTGAAGCCAGACGCCGAACTGGCGATCGATCAGCGCTCGGACGATGCCGGTTCGCTGGTCTTCGATACGATGCCGCTTGCCAACGATTGCGACTATCTCGGCCGGCCCGTGCTGACGCTTGCGCTGCGCGCTCATGCAACGGGCGGCAATCTCTGCGCCCGCCTGATCGACGTCCATCCCGACGGCACGGCGACGCGTGTCGCCTTCGGCGTTCTCAATCTCACCCATCGCGACGGCAATGCGGATCCGAAACCGCTGGTGCCGGGCGAGACGGCGTCGATCCGGCTGGTGCTCGATGCCTGCGGTTACCGCTTCCGCAAGGGCCATCGCATCCGCCTTTCACTCTCCACCGCTTATTGGCCGATGATCCTGCCGCCGCCTGAAGACGAAGGGGTCGAGATCGATATCGCCTCGCTCGGCCTGGGTTTGCCGGTGATCGGCGACCATCGCCGGATCGACATCGAGGAACCGGCCAATCCCGATCCCTTGCCGAAATATATCGAGCACGCGGCCGCGGCGACGAAGCGGCAGGTCGTTCGCGACCTCTCGGCCAACCGGACGCGGTATCATATCCACGAGGATACCGGGCTCACCGAACATCCTGAGACCGGCCTGTCGACCCGGCAATTGCGGGAGGAGGTCTGGTCGATTGCACCGGATGATCCGCTGTCGATGACCGGCATGTCCACCTGGACCTGCGACATGCGCCGGCCTGGCTGGTTTGCCCGCACGGTCGCGACGGCGCGAATTGCCTGCACCGGGACCGAGTGGATCATCAGCGCCGTCGTCACGGCTTTTGAAGATGACGTGCAGATCTTCGAGAAGGTCTTTGCGGAGAAGCGGATCGCGCGCGACCTGATGTGATCGTTAGAGGCTTTCCGGGTTAGATTGCAGCATTCTGTTGGCTCAAACGGAGTCGGATGGTCGACCGGCCGGCGCGTGTCGTAGCCCGGCTCTACGGCCAAGCCGGCCGGTCGATCAGCCGGCCCGTTTCAGCCAACCCGAAGGGCCGGGCATCTTTCCGCCAGGATCAAAGGCGATCGGCTCGGACGTACCAAGGGGTATGCCCGTCGCCAATCGCCTTTGCCCTGACGAAAACCTGCTCCGGCAGAATGCTGCAATCTAACCCGGAAAGGCTCTAAGCCGTTGCAAAATGTCTGACGGCCTCGCAAACGGCGCGGAAGCCTTCTTGCGCACCATCGCTGATGTGGCGGGCGCGCAGCCATGCATGCACCATCTGCGGCTCCTCCCGGAACCAGACTTCGACGCCTTCGGCGGTGAGCCGGGCGGCATATTGCCGTCCGTCGTCCCGCAGCGGATCGAAATGGGCGACCGTGATGAAGGCTGGCGGCAGTCCGGCAACCGAGGATGCCTTTAACGGCTCGGCGATCTCGTTTCCATCAGGCGCCTGCAGGATATCGCGGTAATAGGCGACATCGGCCGTCGTCAGGCCGGGCGCCGCAGCCATTTCAACATAGGAACCGGCATCGAGGTCGCCGCCGAGCGCGGGGTAGATGAGGACTTGGCCGACAATTCCGGTTAGTTCTTCATCGCGCGCCCGCAAGGCAAGGCCGGCTGCAAGGTTGCCGCCGGCGCTGTCGCCGATCAGCACGACCTTGTTGCTGGCGGCAAGCAGATGTTTGAGCACCGCGAAACCGTCATCCGTCTGTGCCGGCCAGCGATATTCTGGGGCCAGCCGGTAATCGACGGAAACCAGTTCCGCGCCGGCAAAATCGGCGATCTCGGCGCAGATGGCGTGATGGCTTTCCAGCGAACCGACGACGAAGCCGCCGCCGTGAAGATAGAGCAGGATGGTGCGCGTGCTGATTTTCCGTGGCCGATAACGCCGGATCGGGATACGCTGGAGCATGCCGTCCGCAAAGATCATATCCGGGGGAGCCGAGCGGTCGAAGCGGGCGCAAAGAGCGTCGTACCAATGCCGCTGCTGCTCGACCGATGCCTGGACGGCATCCGGCGGATAGAAACTATCGCAAATCTCGAGAAACTGCAGAATGCCCTTTTCTGTGGGGGCAGGCGATGGAGCGGACATGCAGGGTCCTTTCGATTTGGGACATACAGATCATGTCCCTGGCCGACTCTGACCCCATCATGCGCCTTTGCCTCGAGGGTAATCTGTCTGACCGCGACCCAAGGATGTCGCGATGCTTGCTTATTTCGCCTTGAGTTTCCAGGCTTTGCCGCTTTTCCTAAAAATCCGATAATTTTTTTATGGTCCACCCAAGGAAAGCCATTGGAGAAACGTCTCAATCCCGAAATAGCATCTTGGCTGATATCTTGGGGGTAGGTGCGCATTGGATGCGGAGCTCATAGAACGAGCGCAGGCGGGCGACCGGGAGGCCTTCGGGCAACTGGTCTCGCGCCATTATGATTTCGTCCACGCGACGGCGTGGCGATGGTCGGGCAGTGCCACCGACGCCGACGATATTGCACAGGAGGTCTGCGTCAAGCTCGGTGCGGCCATCCGCGGCTTTCGCGGCGCCAGCCGCTTCAGGACATGGCTCTATACGCTGACGCTCAATGCCGCCCGCGACCATAGGCGAAAGCTTGCGCGAGAAGAGTTGACATTCCGCGCTTATGCCGCCGAACCGCAACCGGCCGCGCCGGGCAGACATGATGACGAGCTGTCGAGCGAATTATGGACGGCCGTGCGTGCTTTGCCGGAACGGCAATGCGACGCCGTGCTGCTCGTCTATGGCGAAGGCCTCAGCCATTCGGCTGCCGCCGATGTTATGGGCTGCTCGGAGGCGACCGTGTCCTGGCAGGTGCACGAGGCGCGCAAGAGACTGAAGGCCATGCTCGGCAAGGAAGAGGTATGATGGACAAGGAACTCGAAAAGCTCTCCCGTCTCACAGCCCCGGCAGCCGATGCGGAAGCGCGCGCGCGCGCGCTTGCCGCGGCAATGCAGGCCTTCGACAGCGCGGAAAATAATGCGGCGGCAGCCCAAGGAAATGCGAAAGGCTGGCGTCCAAGCTCCATCATCAACTGGATATGGAGCCCTGCCATGAACAAGAAATTCCTCGCCGGTTCAGCTCTCGCGACGCTGCTCGTCATTCCCGCTGCCGGTTACCTCACGATCGAGCTGACCCGCAACGGATCGCCGATCGTCGACCAGACCGAGATCGCCAGCCACCTCGTGCAACACAACATGCCGAAACCGGCCGAACCCGTCACGGCCGCGCCTCAGCTTTCCGAAGCCCCGACCGAAGAAAGCCGGCCGGCTCAACCGTCTGCCGTCAGCGGCGCCCAAGCCTTGCAGGACAAGGAGCTACAGACTGCAAAACCCGCGGCGGAGCGGCCCTCTGAATTCGATGCCGGCGAAATTGTGGCTCTCAAGAACAAGTCGGAGGATTCCGCCGCGGCACTCGAGATGGCCAAACGTGTTGCACCGGCCGCTCCTGGCATGGCCGCTCAGGGACAGTTGTTGGTCGAGCCGATGGGCGCCGTTGCCCCCTCGCCTGTTCCGCCAGCAGATGGGCGTGTGCAGATCCAGCTCGACCCCAGCCGCGAACGGTTTGCCAATGCCGCGGCAAATCCGATTAAGAGCGTGGCGACCGATCCGGTCTCGACCTTCTCCGCCGATGTCGACAGCGCCTCTTATTCCTTCGTCCGCCGGTCGTTGACGGGCGGGGCGATGCCCGATCCGCAATCGGTTCGCGTCGAGGAAATGATCAATTATTTCCCCTATGACTGGCCGCTTCCCAACAATGCCGATCAGCCTTTCAAGGCGACCGTGACGGTGATGCCGACGCCGTGGAATCACGACACGCAACTGATGCATGTGGCGATCAAGGGGTATGACATCGCGCCGGCGACCGCGCCGCATGCCAATCTGGTTTTCCTGATCGATGTCTCAGGCTCGATGGATGAACCGGACAAGCTGCCGCTCCTCAAGAGCGCTTTCCGGCTGCTGGTCAACAGGCTGAAGGCCGACGACACCGTCTCGATCGTCACCTATGCCGGCAATGCCGGGACGGTGCTGGAACCGACGCGGGTGGCGGAGAAATCGAAGATCCTCTCGGCGATCGACAGGCTGGAGGCTGGAGGCTCGACCGGCGGCGCCGAAGGCATTGAGGCGGCCTACGATCTCGCCAAACAGGCTTTCGTCAAGGACGGCGTCAATCGGGTGATGCTGGCGACGGACGGTGATTTCAATGTCGGCCCGTCGAGCGACGAGGATCTGAAGCGCATCATCGAAGAAAAGCGCAAAGACGGCATCTTCCTCACCGTTCTCGGCTTCGGACGCGGTAATCTCAATGATTCCCTGATGCAGACGCTGGCGCAGAACGGCAATGGCAGCGCCGCCTATATCGACACCTTGGCGGAGGCGCAGAAGACGCTGGTCGAGGAAGCCAGGTCGACGCTGTTTCCGATCGCCAAGGACGTCAAGTTCCAGGTGGAGTTCAACCCGGAACGGATCGCCGAATACCGGCTGATCGGCTACGAGACCCGCGCCCTCAACCGCGAGGATTTCAACAATGACCGTGTCGATGCCGGCGATATCGGCTCCGGCCACAGCGTCACGGCGATCTACGAGATTACGCCCAAGGGAAGCCCTGCGGTCATGAATGACGACCTGCGGTATGGCGCAGCCGGTAAGGTGCCGGCCGACAAGGCGCCGGCCGAGGCATCGGGCAGCGGGCATCAGGGCGAGCTTGCCTTCGTCAAGATGCGCTTCAAGCGGCCCGGCGAGGACAAGAGCGCGCTGATCACCACACCTGTCGGCGCCGGCAACGCGGTCGCCACCATCGACGCCGCGCCGCAGGATGTCCGTTTCTCGGTAGCCGTCGCCGCCTTCGGCCAAAAGCTGAGCCGCATCGCCGCCGTCGATGCCTATTCCTATCAGGCGATTGCCGACCTCGCTGTGGCATCGCGGGGGACGGATCCCTTCGGCTACAGATCGGATTTCCTCGGCCTCGTCAGGCTGGCTGACAGCCTCAGCCAACGATGAGAGAAAAGCACCGCAAAGTAGAGGCCGCCTTGAAGGGCGGCCTCGCCTGTATGAGAGCTACCCGTGCCTCGACCCGTTGGCAGTGAGATAGACCGCGTAGAGAGAGGTTGTTGCGGTGATGAAGAGGCGGTTCAGTTTCTCGCCGCCGAAGGCGACGTTTGAGACGATCTCGGGAATATGGATCTTGCCGAGCAGGGTGCCATCCGGATCGTAAGCGTGCACGCCATCGGCGGCGCTCGTCCAGATCTTGCCCTTCCGGTCGACGCGAAAGCCGTCGAAAACGCCTGAAGTGCATTGGGCGAAAATGCCGAGATCGGTCAGCTTTCCATTCTCTGATACGGCGAGTTTTCGAATGTGACGCGGACCGCCCGCCAAGTGCGTTCCTCCGGTATCGGCGATGTAGAGCACTGTCTCATCCGGGGAGAAGGCCAGCCCGTTCGGCTTGACAAAATCGGACGCCACCCGCTCGGTCGCGCCTGTCGCCGGATCATGCCGGTAGACGTGGCATCCGCCGATTTCCTCTTCGCCGTAGTCACCCTCGTAATCGTGGAGGATGCCGTAGCTCGGGTCGGTGAACCAGACTGTGCCGTCGGATTTGACGGTGACGTCGTTGGGAGAATTGAGCCGGTTGCCGGCAATGCGATCGGCCAGGATGGTAATCCCGCCGTCGAAATCCGTCCGCGTGACCCGGCGCGTCAGATGCTCGCAGGTAACGAGCCGTCCTTGATTGTCGACGGTGTTGCCATTCGAATTGTTGCTGGGCGAGCGGAATACCGAGGTCTGCCCGCTGGTATCGTCGTAGCGCATCATGCGGTTATTGGGGATATCCGAAAAAACCAGATAACGCCCGGCGGCGAACCAGGCCGGTCCCTCCAGCCAGCGGCCGCCCGTCCAAAGCCGCTCGACGCGGACATGGCCGACGAAGCAGTTTTCAAAGCGCGGGTCGAGAACCTCAAAGCCCGTACCCTCGATTTCTCCGAACATGACGCTCCCTCCCAAATTGTTATCGATATCATCCTGCCTTGTTTTGCAGCCTTCGTATAGAGACCCGACGGACTGTGGAAGGACTCATTCCTGCAATAATATCGATTGTGCGATGATAGCGATAACTTTATCGTGTCCCGAGTTGCCCAACTCGGAAGCTGTTGTGAAAGCGGGACCCAGTGAAAAACGAGGATGAGCCAAAAGACAAGCGTCTCAAAGGAGGAGACGCCCAGAAGCTGACGATGGCTGAGGTCGCCAAATATGTCGGCGTATCGGCCATGACCGTTTCGCGCGCCTTTCGGCAGGATGCGAGTGTTTCCGAAGAGACGCGCAAGCGCATCATGGAAGCCGTCGATGCGCTCGGCTATGTGCTCGACCTTTCGGCCGGCAGTCTTTCCTCGCGGCGCAGCGGCTTCATCGCGGCGCTGGTGCCCTCCATCAACAATTCGAATTTCTCCGACACCGCCCGCGGCATTACCGATGCGCTGGAGAATACCGGTCTTCAGCTTCTTCTCGGCTACACCGACTATTCCGCCGAGAAGGAAGAAAAGCTGATCGAGGCGATGCTGCGCCGGCGCCCCGAAGGCGTCATCCTGACAGGCGGTTCGCACACCGACCGCGCCCGACGCATGCTTGATAAGGCCGGCATTCCGGTGGTGGAAACCTGGGAGCTTCCGGAGAAGCCGATCAACCATGTCGTCGGCTTTTCCAACAGCGAGGCGATGTCGCTGCTGGTGCGGACGCTGGCGAGCCAGGGCTATCGGAGGTTCGGCTATATCGGCGGAACGACGGCGCGCGATACGCGCGGCAGCCAGCGGCGAAGCGGTTTCCTGAAGACCGTCGAAGAACTGGGCCTGGGACCGGGCCGGGCGATTTCCTTCGGCGTGCCGCCGATCACCATGGAACAGGGCGGCCAGGCGATCATGAGCCTGCTGGAGCGCTGGCCGGACACGGAAGTGGTTCTTTGCGTTTCCGACCTTTCGGCCTTCGGCGCGATCATGGAATGCAAGCGCAGGGGAATGAGCGTGCCGGGTGATATCGCCATTGCCGGCTTCGGCGATTATGAGATCTCGTCGATCTGTCATCCCAGCATCACCACCATCAATGTCGACTGTTACGGCATCGGCCGTCAGGCCGCCGCCCGCCTGCTCGATGCCCTGCAGGGCATCGGCGAGGCGACCGGCGACGAGATTACATTGACGGGCTACAGGGTCGTTCTGCGCGAAAGCACTGATCGCAGCGCCTCATAGCTGGCGACAATATCAGAAGGCGATCTGCACCTTCATCGACTTGCTGCGGTCGCTGGCCAGTTCGAAGGCGGCGACAGCCTCTTCGATGGCAAAAACCCCTGTCAGCAGCGGCTTCAGATCGACACGGCGCGCATTGATCAATTCGACGGCGAGCCCGAACTCCTCGTGAAAGCGGAATGTGCCGCGCATCTCGATTTCCTTGGCAACGATCATGTTCTGCGGAATGGAGACATCGCCGCCAAGGCCGACCTGCACGAGCACGGCACGGGGCTTCAGCACCTCAAGGCCGGCGCGCACGGCCCGCTCATTGCCAGACGCCTCGAACATGACGTCGAAATATCCCTTGTCGGCGCCATAAGCGGCAAGATCGGCGGCATGCGTGGAAACATTGATCGTGCGATCGGCGCCGCTGGTGCGGGCGATGGCCAGAACGCTGTCGGTCACATCGGTCGCGACGATTTCACGGGCGCCGAGAACGCGGGCGGCAACGATCGCCAGCATGCCGATGGGGCCGCAGCCGGTGACCAGCACCCGCTTGCCGAGCAGCGAACCGGCGCGGCTTGCCGCATGCAGCGTCACGGCAAAGGGTTCGGCGAAGGCAGCCTCATGAATGGAAATGCCGTCGGCGACCTTGTGGCATTGCCAGCGCTCCGCCACCAGCCGCTGGCGGAAGCCGCCCTGAATGTGAGGCATGGGCATGGCGCTGCCGTAGAACCGCATGTTCAGGCAGTGGTTCTGCTGTCCCTTCAAGCAATATTGGCAATGGCTGCACGGCCGGCTCGGGGAAACCGCAACGCGGTCTCCAACGGCAAGGTCGGTCACGCGGGCACCCAGCGCCTTGACGGTGCCGGCGATCTCGTGGCCGAGGATCATCGGTTCGCGCAGACGAACGGTGCCGAAGCCGCCATGATTGTAATAATGCAGGTCGGAGCCGCAAATGCCGCCGGCTTCGATTGATATCTCCACCTGCCCAGCTCCGGCAACCTCCGGCTCGCGCTCTTCGACCCTGAGATCCTTGGCGGCGTGAATGACGATGGCTTTCATACCGGGATCCTCATACGACCGGAGTCGGAAGCGCTCGACCGGCAAAATACGCGGCGAGATTGTCTCTGACCAGTTTGCCCATGGCCTTGCGGGTTTCGATGGTGCCGGAGCCGTGGTGGGGTTGCAGCACGACGTTTGGCAGCGTCAGGAAGCGCGCATCGATTTTCGGCTCATTGAGGAAGACGTCAAGGCCGGCGGCCTGGATGGTGCGGTTCTGAAGCGCTGCGATCAGTGCCTCCTCGTCGACGGTCGTCCCGCGCGAAACGTTGATCAGCATGCCTTCCGGGCCGAGCGCTTCCAGCACCTCGGCGTTGATGATCTTCATGGTCGCGGCCCCTCCGGGAACGATGACGATCAGGAAGTCGGCCCAATTGGCAAGCGCGACCAGATTGGCTTCATAACCATAGGCGACATCCTGGTCCCTGTTGCGGGCGAAATAGGAGATGTCGCAGCCGAAAGCGGCAGCCCGCCAGGCGATCGCCTTGCCGATCCGCCCCATGCCAACGATCCCGACCTTCTTGCCCGAAACCCGGGTCACCAGCGGCATGGGTACGTTGCCCCACTGGCCGTTGCGGACGAAAACGTCAGCCTGCGGAATCTGGCGCGCGGTGGAAAGCAGCAGTCCGATGGCGATATCGGCGACGTCTTCGGTCAGCACGTCAGGAGTATTCGTCACGCGAATGCCGTTGGCGCGGGCATAGGACAGGTCAATGGCGTCGGTGCCGACGCCGTAACAGGAGACGATCTCCAGCTTCGGCAGTTGTTTCATCAGATCGGCGGAAGCGCCGAGTTCGCCGCGCGTCGCGATCGCGCGGATATTGCTGCCGACTTTCGAAATCAGTTCCTGCCGATCCGCGGCTTCCCACAGGCGGTGGACGCGGTAGGTCGCCTCCAGATCAACCATGTCCCACTCCGGATAGGCCCCGGCCATCAAGATTTCTACGTCAGGCATTCCGTCTCCATCCTGCATTTTGGCTGTTGATTATGTTATCGATAACATATAATTCGGAAAGGCGATGTCAAGTGAGTTTCACCTCAAGTGGCGGTATAAGCCGTCATTCGCAGCGACACCGGAGGAGTGATTTGCATGAAGAACCTGTTTGATCTGACCGGGCGGCTCGCCCTGATCACCGGCTCGAGCCAGGGGATCGGTTATGCGCTGGCCGAGGGCTTGGCGCAGCATGGCGCCGAGGTCGTCATCAACGGCCGCACGCCCGAAAGCGTCAAACGCGCAGTCGAAAGCCTCAAGGCTCAAGGTCTGTCTGCCCATGCGGCCATCTTCGACGTGACCAGCAAGGACGGCGCCAAACAGGGCATCGATGCGATTGAGGCCGATATCGGTCCGCTCGATATCCTGATCAACAATGCCGGCATGCAGTTCCGCACGCCGCTGGAAGATTTCCCGGCGGACAAATGGGAATTGCTGCTGACCACGAATGTTTCCAGCGTCTTTTACGTCGGCCAGGCGGCCGCCAAGGCGATGATCGCCCGCGGTCAGGGCAAGATCATCAACATCGCCTCGGTTCAGAGCGAACTCGCCCGTCCCGGCATTGCTCCCTACACGGCGACGAAGGGCGCGGTGCGCAATCTGACCCGCGGCATGTGCGCCGACTGGGCCAAGCACGGCCTGCAGATCAACGCGATCGCGCCGGGCTATTTCAAGACGCCCCTCAACCAGGCGCTGGTCGACAATCCCGAATTCTCATCCTGGCTCGAAAAGCGGACGCCGGCCGGACGCTGGGGCAATGTCGAGGAACTGGTGGGTGCTGCCGTCTTCCTGTCGGGCCGCGGTTCGTCCTTCATCAACGGCCATACGCTTTATGTCGACGGCGGCATCACGACCTGCCTCTAAGGGAGGTGAGATGATGAACCTCGAGAAAAAGGCACTGCCCCCGGCCGTTGTCGTCATGGGCGTCAGCGGCTGCGGCAAATCCTCGGTTGGAGAACGCATCGCTGCGCAAAACGGCATGCCGTTCCTGGAAGGCGACCAACTCCATCCGGCTGCCAATGTCGAGAAGATGGCAAAGGGCACCCCGCTCACCGACGATGACCGCCTGCCCTGGCTCGACCGGATCGGCGAGGAAATAACGGCGGCGCAAAAGGCGTCGCAGGGTTTGGTGATTTCCTGTTCGGCGCTGAAGAGAAGCTATCGGGACAGGCTGCGGCAGGCGGCAAATGGGCGTCTTGCCTTCGTTTTCCTGGAGGGATCGCGCGAGCTGCTGTTGTCGCGGATGCAGGCCCGTCAGGGCCATTTCATGCCGGCGTCGCTGCTCGACAGCCAGCTGCAGACGCTGGAGCCGCCGACCGGTGAGCCCGGTGTCGTGACGGTGGCGATCGATATGGCTTTGGATGATATGGTGGCGCTGGCTTGTGAGGGGCTGAGCGGCGTGGCCGTCAAGGGAGGAGATTATCATGCAGGATGACCACAGAGCAGATGTCGCCGTCATCGGCGCGGGTATCATGGGAGCGGCGATCGTCACGCGATTGATCGAAACCGGCCACAAAGTATCGGTTTTCGATCTCGATGCTGAAAAGGTCGCGGCGCTGGAAGCCAAGGGCGCCCACGCGGCCGCTTCGGTGGAGGATGCGGTCTCGCGGTCGGAATTCTGCGTGCTCAGCCTCAATCACGCAAACATCGTCCGCGCCGTCGTCTTCGGCGAGAAGGGTATTGCGGCGGCGGCAAACGCCGGCAAGCTGCTGATCGATATGTCCTCGATCGACCCGGCCGAGACCGCCGACATGGCGAAGCGGCTGCGTGGGGAAACGGGCATGGCATGGGTGGATTGCCCGCTTTCGGGCGGCGTGCCCGGCGCGCTCGGCGGAAAGCTGACGATCATGGCCGGTGGCAGCCCCGAGGATTTCGAGCGGGCGCGGGTGGTGATGCGGCATCTTGCCGCCAATTACACGCTGATGGGCGCCTCCGGCGCCGGGCAGACCACCAAGCTGATCAACCAGCTGTTCTGCGCCGTGCTGTTCCAGGCGGTCGCTGAAGCCGTCAAGCTGGCGGAAGCCGGCGGCGTCGATCCCGCCGCCATTCCGGCCGCCCTTGCCGGCGGCAGGGCGGATAGCCGGATATTGCAGGAATTCATGGCAAAATTCGCTGCCCGGGATTTCTCGCCGACAGGCAGGATCGACAATATGCTGAAGGATCTGGACTCGCTTCAGGCCTTTGCGCTGAAGACGAAAACGCCGCTACCGATGACGGGAGCGGTGGTGGAGATTCACCGTCTGCTTTGCGCTGCCGGTCTTGGGCCGAAGGACTCTGCAGAGATGATGCGTCTGCTCGACGGATTTGCCGCCGACTGACCTCATTTCAGGCATGGGAGATTGTCACTTTCCGCTTGACTATTCGGGAATGTTATCGATAACATCTATCCATAACGACAGCTGCAGCTTTGGGAGGAGCCACAGTGGAAGCCAAGAGACTGCTGGAGTTCCAATCGATCACCAAAAGCTTCGGCGGCACGCAGGCGCTGCGTGACGTCTCGATCGACCTGCGCGAGGGCGAGATCCTCGCGCTGCTCGGCGAAAACGGCGCCGGCAAATCGACGCTGATCAAGACGCTGGCCGGCATCTACAAGCCCGACAACGGTGACATCTTGTTCCGCGGCCAGAGCTACCATCATCGCCCGCCGAAGCCGAACGAGCGGCAACCGGTCGCATTCATCCATCAGGATCTCGGCTTGATCGAGTGGATGACGGTCGGTGAGAATATGGGCCTGTCGCAGGGCTTCTCGATGCGCCGGGGCCTGATCGACTGGAACAGGACGCAGGCGCGCGCCAAAGAGGCCTTAAAGCTGGTCGGCTGCGATTTCGATCCGACGACGCGGGTCTCGGCCCTGTCGCGCACCGAAAAATCGCTCGTCGCCATTGCCCGCGCGCTTGCCGTCGAAGCCGACGTTCTGGTGCTCGACGAACCCACAGCGAGCCTGCCCGCCGACGAAGTCGATCGCCTGTTCAATGCGATCCGGCCGCTGAAGGAGCGCGGCGTCGGCATGATCTACGTCTCCCACAGACTGGACGAGATTTTCCGCATCGCCGATCGCGTCGCCGTGCTGCGCGACGGATGCATGGTCGGACAGAAGCCCGTCAGCGAGACCACGCCCGACGAACTGGTGACGATGATCATCGGCCGCAGCGGCGACAGTCTCTTTTCGAAGACCGAGATCAAGCCCGGCAAGGCGATCGTCAAGGTGCGCGACCTGGTCTGCGCCGGCACGAGCCCGATATCCTTCGATATAAGAGAGGGCGAGTTGCTCGGCCTTGCAGGACTGCGCGGCGCAGGCCAGGAACGCATCGGCCGCGCCTTGTTCGGCTGCGAGCCCTTCGGCGGCACGATCCTGATGCATGACCGGGCCCCGGACCTTTCAAGCCCGCTGAGCGCAATGGCGTCGGGCATCGGATTAATTGCCCGTGACCGCACGGAGGAATCCGTCGCACCATCGCTTTCCATTCGGGAAAACACCTACCTCAATCCCGGCGCTGTCGGGCGCGGGCTGTTGTCCTTCCTGTCACCGCGCGGCGAAGCCGATCTTGCCCATGCGATCGGCCATACCGTCGGCCTCAGGCCGAACGATCCGGATCTGCCTGTCGAGGCCCTGTCGGGCGGCAACCAACAGAAGGTGGTCGTCGGCCGCTGGCTGGCAACCGGCCGCAAGCTGCTGATCGCGGAAGATCCGACCGCCGGCGTCGACATCGGCGCGCGTGCGGAGATCTACCGTCTGATCACCCAGGCGCTGGAGGCCGGTCTCGCAGTCGTCGTGGTGTCGACGGATTTCGAGGAAATCGCCCATATCTGCCACCGCGCGCTGGTTTTCTCGCGCGGCAAAATCGTCAGCGAACTGACTGGAAGGGCTCTGACGACGGAGGCGGTCATCACGGCCGCATCCGCATCGGAAGCTGCTTGAGCCATCGGGAGAACAGCCATGCAATCCATTGAATCCACGGCGCTGGAGCCGACCAAAAGCGAAATGGCCGGCTTGTCCACAGGACAGAAGATCGGGCGCCTGATCCCCGTCTACGGACTGGTGATCCTGACCGTCGGCCTGATCCTGCTCTTCTCGATCATGCTGCCGGATACGTTTCCGACGGTGTTGAACGTCCGTTCGATCGTCTCCGACAAGGCGATCATTGCGCTGCTGTCGCTCGCCGCGATGATCCCGATGGCGTCGGGCCGCATCGACCTGACGGTTGGCTACGGCATCGTGCTCTGGCACATTCTTGCCATCAGCCTGCAGACGGTCTACGGCCTGCCCTGGCCGGTCGCCGTCCTCATCGTTCTTGCGCTCGGCATCCTCACCGGCTTCATCAACGGTCTGCTGGTCGAGGTGGCGAAGATCGACAGCTTCATCGCCACGCTCGGCACGGGAACGGTGCTGTACGCGCTTGCACTTTGGCACACCGGCGGCCGGCAGGTGGTCGGCGTCCTGCCGGAAGGGTTCTACGCGCTGAACGGCACCATGCTGTTCGGCCTGCCGATCACCGGCTTCTACGTGCTGCTGATCGCGATCTGCATGTGGATCGTTCTCGAATACCTGCCGATCGGCCGTTATCTCTACGCCATCGGCGCCAACCCCAAGGCCGCCGCACTCAACGGCATTCCCGTCCGCAAGTTCGTGATGGGCGCATTCGTCACCTCGGGCCTGCTGGCGGCTCTGACGGGGGTTCTCCTCGCCTCGAAGCTGCGCATCGGTCAGGCGAGCGTCGGCCTCGAATATCTCCTCCCGGCACTTGTCGGCGCATTTCTCGGATCGACGACGATCAAGCCGGGACGGGTCAACGTCTGGGGCACCCTGATCGGCGTCATCATCCTGGCGGTCGGTATATCGGGAATTCAGCAATTCGGCGGGTCGTTCTTCGTCGAACCGCTGTTCAACGGCGTAACCCTGCTGATTGCCATCGGCATTGCAGGTTACGCCCAGCGCAAGCGCGGAGCTGTGAGGAGGATCACACCCGCATCCAAATGAGGATGTCGGCGAAGCCGGCATTTCATAACAAACAAAATGGAGGAGTGAACATGAAGCGCAGGACTTTATTGCAGGCAACGGTTGCAACCGTCGCCTTTATGCTCAGCGTGCCGGCACTGGCCGATTCCATGGCGGATGCCAAAGCGGTGGTCGAAAAGTATGCGTCCAAGGTGAGCGCATGGGATGGCCCGACGAGCGGCCCCAAGGGGGCTGCGGGCAAGAACATCGTCGTCCTTGCCGGCGACATGAAGAACGGCGGCATCCTCGGCGTGGCCAACGGCGTGCAGGAAGCGGCCGGCGCGCTCGGCTGGACGGTGAAGGTACTCGACGGCGCCGGCTCGATCGGTGGGCGCACCGCGGCTTTCGGCCAGGCCATGGCGCTGAAGCCGGATGGCATCATCATCAATGGCTTTGACGCGGTCGAGCAGAAGCCGGCGATGGAAGCGGCCAAGGCTGCCGGCATCCCGATGGTGTCCTGGCACGCCGCCTCGGCCGTCGGTCCGGTTGCCGACGTCGGCGTCTTCGCCAACGTCACCACCGATGCGATGGAAGTATCGAAGTCCGCGGCAGACTGGGCCTTCGCCGATGCCGGCGGCAAGCCGGGTGTCATCATCTTCACCGACTCCACCTATGCGATCGCGATCGCCAAGGCCGACCGCATGAAAAAGGAGATCGAGGATCTCGGCGGCACGGTGCTCGAATACGTCGATACCCCGATTGCCGAAACCTCGCAGCGCATGCCGCAGCTCACCACGTCGCTCCTGCAGAAGTACGGTGCGAAATGGACGCATTCGCTGGCGATCAACGACCTCTATTACGACTTCATGGGCCCCTCGCTCGCCTCGGCCGGTATCGCCGGCGACGGAAAGCCGGTCAACGTCGCTGCCGGCGACGGTTCGGAGAGCGCCTATCAGCGCATCCGCGCCAAGCAGTTCCAGGCCGTCACGGTCGCCGAGCCGCTCAACCTCCAGGGTTGGCAACTCGTCGATGAACTGAACCGCGCCTTCGCGGGCGCTCCGTGGTCGGGCTATGTGTCGCCGCTCCACGTGGTGACCAGCGCGAATGTCGAATTCGACGGAGGGCCGAAGAACAGCTTCGATCCCGATAACGGCTATCGCGATCAATACAAGAAAATCTGGGGCAAATAAGCCTTCCCACGGGCGTATCGGAGGATACGCCCTCCCCGCCTCCGCACCACCATCAATCCAGCTCCGGCGAGTTTTGGAAAAGAGAACCCATGATTATTCGTTATGCTTTGTTTGAAGGCGAAATCCATCCCGGCAGAGAAGAGGAATTCCGCGATTTTGTCAGGCAGCGGCTCGTTCCTCTATGGACGAAATTTCCCGGAGCCGAGGAAGTCCGGGTGTTGGATGGAATGGAGCGTGACGAGGGCGCTCCGGTCTATGCCATGGCGCTTGCCATTCGTTATCCCGATATGGATGCGGTGAATGCAGCACTTCTTTCCGATGTGCGGTTCCAGAGCCGCGAGGTGACGGGTGAGCTTCTGAAGCTCTTCACCGGGAAGGTGCATCACCACGTCTTCTCTGCCAGCGAATACCCGCCGCGCGCTGCCTGACACCATGGCGAGCAGCCGTGTCTCGCCCGCGCCAGATGATTGCAAAGGTAGCAAGTCGTTCCAGGCAAATGGCAACGCGGCATTGGCCAGCGATTGGGAAGAGTTCTGATCGCCTGATCTTTCATCAGCTTCTGCCCGAAGCATAAAGCGACGAAGGGCAGCATTTGCTGCCCTTCGCGTTTTCAGCTATGCGCGGGCCGTCGCCCTGGCCGGAAGCAAGGCGTTGACCATGATTGCAACCGCGATGTTTGCCGCAAGCGCCAGCAGCCCGGTATAGACGGTGAAGGGTTCGCCGCCGAGGCTGATCAGATGCAGAGGCTTCCAGCCGGCATCCCAGACCAGGAAGGTGCCGCCGCAGAAGCCGACGAACCAGCCGGCAAGCAGGCCGGGTGCGCGGAACCAGTTGGTATAGAGGCCGAAGACGAGCGCCGGGAGCGTCTGCAGGATCCAGATGCCGCCGAGCAGCTGCAGGTCGAGTGCGAATTGCGTCGGCAGGAAGATGATGACGAGAAGCGCGCCGACCTTGACGACGAGCGACGTCACCTTCGCCACCTTGGCCTCGCCCGCATCGCTGACTTTGGGATCGACATAGGCTTTCCAGAAATTGCGGGTGAAGAGGTTGGCTGCGCCAATGCTCATCACCGCCGCCGGCACCAGTGCGCCGATGGCGATCGCCGCAAAGGCGAAGCCGGAGAACCAGCCCGAAAACAGCGTCTTGAACAGCGTGGGAACGACGTCGTTCGCACTGTCGAGCTTCAGGTTGGCAGCGTGCCCCATATAGCCGAGCAGCGCCAGCAGGCCGAGCAGCAGCGTATAGGCGGGCAGCATGATCGCGTTCTTGCGGATCGTCTTGCCGCTGTTGGAGGCGAAGATGCCGGTCAGCGTATGCGGATACATGAAGGCTGCGAGCGCCGAACCGAGAGCGAGTGTGGCATAGGCGACATATTGGTTGCCACCGAGCAGCAGATTACCGGAGCCCTTGGCCTGGAAAGCCGCATCGGCTGAGGCGAAGACATTCGCATAACCGCCGAGCTTTGATGGGATCAGCGCGACCGCTGCGATCACCACGATATAGATCATGATGTCCTTGACGAAAGCGATCAGCGCCGGTGCGCGCAGGCCCGCCGAATAGGTGTAGAGCGCCAGCACGATGAAGGCGATTGCCAGCGGCAGTTCGCCATGCAGCCCGAGCCCCTTCAGGACCGCCGTCATGCCGACGAGTTGCAGGGCGATGTAGGGCATGGTGGCGATGACGCCCGTGGCCGCGACGGCGAGTTCGAGACCGCGCGATCCGTATTGGCCATGGACGACGTCGGCCGCCGTGACATAGCCGAAATCTTTGGCGCGTTTCCACAGGACCGGCATGACCATGAAGACGAAGGGATAGACGACGATCGTATAGGGTAGCGCGAAGAAGCCGTAGGCGCCGACCGTGTAGACCAGCGCCGGCACGGCGATCACGGTATAGGCTGTATAGAAATCGCCGCCGACGAGGAACCAGGTGATCCAGGTGCCGAAGTTGCGGCCGCCGAGGCCCCATTCATCGATATGGGCGAGGGTCTCGGGCTTGCGCCAGCGGCTGGCGACGAAGCCCATGACGGTGACAAGGGCAAAGAAGAAGATGAAGACGGCAAGCGCCGTGCCGTCGATGTCAGTCGTCATGGCGAACGCTCCGATAGGCGATCCAGGTCAGCGTCGCGGTGATCGGCACCCAGAGAAGCTGATACCAGTAGAAGAAGGGAAAGCCGAAAAGCGACGGCTCACGGAGATTGTAGAATGGCGGCCAGAGCAGCCCTATGTACGGAATGATCAGCAGCCAGAGCGCTGCCTTGCTACGTGGTTTTTCCATGTCGGATACCTTTCAGGCGACGCGGGCGGCGATCGCCATGTTCCAGTTGTCGGCGTGGAAGGCGGGTCTGTCAGCCGGCTGCCGCGGCGAGCCCGGTTCGGATCGCTCGACCTTCCCGGCCGATCGAAGGCTGATGTAACGCATATGAATTCCTCCCAACGACTGACACTTGGCCAGCCGCGGATGGAGTCCTATGGCGTCGGTTTTGTCCTCACAAGATGGGCGCGGGGCCGAAATGCCGGGGCCTACCCAGAAGTGGGTAGGCGCGGATTTCCGCTGATTTTCGAGACGATACCGTGATCGAGCGCATAGCGGATGAGGCCGGCCGTGGTGGCGATGCCGAGCTTCTTCTTGAGGTTCTTGCGGTGCGTTTCCGCCGTCGCGGCGGTTATTCCGAGCGCTTCGGCGATCTCCCTGTTGCTGCTGCCGGCAACGATCAGCCCGAGAATGTCGCGCTCGCGAGGCGTCAGGGGATCACTGCCCTCTTCCGCGCGTTCGCCCATCAGCGCGTCGAAGACACCCGAGGAGAAATAGGTGCCCCCCGCAGCCACGGTGTCGATAGCCGAGACAATCTCGTCAGTCGAAACATCTTTGAGCACGTAACCGGCAGCGCCATGCATGACCGAGGAGGAGATATATTCGCGGCTGTCATGCATGGAGAGCATGACAACACGGGCCTGGGGAAGCTCGCTCCTGAACAGTTCGATCGCATCGATACCGCTGAGTTTCGGCATGTTGATGTCCATCAGCACCACCTGCGGCTGGACCTGCCGGGCGATGTCGAGACCCGTTTGGGCAAGCCCTGCGGTGCCGGCGACTTCGATATGATCGAAGGTTTCGAGGACGGCTTTCAGCCCGTCCAGCACCAGCGGATGGTTGTCGATCAGGAGCACCTTGATTTTCGGGCGTTCGGTCATGCGGCTTCCGCCTGCTTGCCGACGGGCAGATTGGCCGATCTCGGCATCATCGCCGTCAGCGTCGTGCCGGACTCGCTGCTGTTGATAAGCAGCAGGCCGCGGAAGTGGGCCATCCGCTCCTGCATGTTGCGCAGCCCGAGCCCTGATTCGCCGTCTGCGCCGTCCTTGCTGCCGTCGAAGCCGGTGCCGTTGTCTGAAATCGTCATGCGGGCGCGGCCGCCGTCGCTCCAGAGCTTCACCGAAAGCTTCGAGGCGCCCGAGTGCCGCTCGACATTGTTGAAGGCTTCCTGTGCGACGCGATAGAGGGCAGTGTTGGCCTCGGCTTTCAGCGTGCCGGTAAAGCCTGAAGCGTCGATATCAGTCTCGATCCCCGTGCGCTCGGCGAAATGATGACAGAGCGCCTCCAGCGCGGCTGTCAGGCCGAGATCGTCGAGCACGCGGGGGCGCAGATCGTGCGACAGCCGCCGGATTTCCTTGATGGCGCCGTTTAGCGCCTCGACACCACGGTCGATGGTCAGCGCTGCATCGTCGACGTTGGTCCTGACCTTGCGGCCGGCGAGATCCATCGCATAGCGCACCCCGAGAAGATTCTGGGAAATGCCGTCGTGCAGCTCGCGGGCGAGCCGCGCGCGTTCTTCCTCCTGGGTATCGATGACCCGCTGCGTCAGCTCCTTGAGTCGGCCGTCGGCCATACGGCGCTCATGGAAGGTCAGCAGCATGCAGGTCGTGAAGACGACGAGCACCGAAGGTACGGCAATCAGCGCGACGATGACGAAGGTTCGTCTGATGTTGGCGCGCATCACGGCGTTGGCGGCCGCACTCTGGGCAAAGACGTCGTCGAGATAGACGCCGGTTCCCACCACCCAGCGCCATTTGTCGAGGCTGACGACGAAGGAGAGCTTGTCGGCAACCTGCCCGGTCGAGGGTTTCTGCCATTTATATTGATGCAGGCCGCCGCCGGCCTTTGCCGTGGCGATCAGCTCGGCAATGACCTTGTCGCCGTCAGGATCGGTAAGATCCAGCCAATTCTGCCCATGCCGGAAGCTCTGGCGCGGATGAACGATATTGTTGCCGTCATAGTCATAGACGAAGAAATAGCCATCCCTGCCGTAATCGAGCGAGGTCAGAATTTCAGCCACCTGCTGCTTGGCGGCTTCGTCGTCGGGACCGGCCTTATCATAGATCGCTTGGATGGCGGACAAGGCAAGATTGGTCAGGTTGAGGATTTCGGTTTCCTTTGTCTTCAGCATGTTCTGCTCGAACGTGTCGATGCTGTTCTTTGCGAGATTTGCCGATTGCCAAGTGATGAAGGTGGTGATCGCGAGGATCGAGATGACGAGCGGAACGATCGCCAATGCGATGATCTGGTGTCGTAGCGTCAACGGTCATTCCTCCCAAGGATCTGCGCCCGGAATTATGCCCTTTGCCCGATCTGAGTCCAGTCGCTTGCCCGGGCGCGATCCTATTCCAGCGGCACGAACAGGCCGAGCTTGACGTCGCGCAGCACGACATTGGTGTGCATGCGGCGGATCTGCGGATTGTCAGCCATGATGAGGGCGGCGATATCGTCATAATGCTCGACGTCGCGGGCGGTGACGATCGCGATCAGATCGACCGCGCCGGTGACGTAATAGACCTGCTGGATATGATCCTGTTTTTCCGCCCAGACGCGGAACTTCGCCAAGGCGTCGTAATTGTCCCGCTCGATCTCCATCCCGACGATGAACACCATCGATGTTCCCGTCGCCTTCCGGTCGAGGACGGCGACCTCCGCTTTGATGATCCCTTCCTCGCGCAGGCGCTTCAACCGCCGCTGCACGGCCGAGACCGACAACCCCACCCGTTCGGCGATCGTTTCGGCCTTCAGCTGGCAGTCGCGCTGAACGATATCGAGAATGTCACGATCAAAACGATCCAGCTGTTCCATTGTCCAGTCCATTTCGGCGTTTCGCGGCTCATGCGTTCTGCCCGATTTGCCGCATGAGAAAGATTATTTTGCACATTAAATGCAGAAGAGGCAGAAATTGCGCGAAAAAACCGCGCAACTTTATCATTATCCTTCGCAAACTCATTTCAGCCGGACCCATGCATGTCGGATCAGTCCATTCCTGCTCTTCGCGTCGAAGATCTTCATAAAAGCTTCGGCTCGCAACAGGTTCTCAAGGGTATTTCGGCTGAGGCCCATAAGTCTGACGTCATCTCCATTATCGGCTCGTCCGGTTCTGGCAAGAGCACCTTCCTCAGATGCATCAATTTTCTGGAAACGCCGGATCGCGGCCGCATCGCCGTGAACGGCGAGGCGGTCGCTCTGAAGACCGGTCGCGGCGGACGGCTGCAGCCGCAGAGCTGGCGGCAGATCGAGCGGCTGCGAACCGGGCTCGGCATGGTCTTTCAGAGCTTCAATCTCTGGGCCCATCGGACCGTGCTGGAAAACGTCATCGAGGCGCCGGTGCATGTCATGGGCGTTTCCAGGCGCGAGGCGATCGAAAAGGCGGAAGCCCTGCTGCACAAGGTCGGGCTCTTCGACAAGCGTGATGCCTATCCCGCCTTTCTCTCCGGCGGCCAGCAGCAGCGCGCGGCGATCGCAAGAGCGCTCTGCGTCGATCCCGCCGTCATGCTGTTCGATGAGCCGACATCGGCGCTCGATCCCGAACTGGTTGGCGAGGTGCTGAAAGTCATCCGCGATCTGGCGGAAGAGGGCCGGACCATGCTGATCGTCACGCATGAAATGCGCTTCGCCCGCGACGTCTCGAGTCGCGTCCTCTTCCTGCACCAGGGTCGGATCGAGGAGGAAGGCACGCCGGAGCAAGTCTTCGGGGCACCTGTCAGCGCCCGCTGCCGGGAATTCACTCGTCTCAGCGCCCACTGAACCGCCATCGAGCCATCACCACAACACGAACCAGGAGAATCCTGCGAATGAAACTGCTCCCCACGCTTTTCGCCGGCGTCGCATTTGCGCTTTCCGCCGTCGCGGCACAGGCCGACGTCCGCTTCGGTGTCATGAACGAATCTTATCCGCCCTTCTTCGCCAAGGACGCTTCGGGCCAGTGGCAGGGATGGGAAATCGATCTGATGAATGCCGTCTGCGAAGAGATGAAGGAGAGGTGCTCGATCGTCGAGATCTCTTGGGATGGCCTCATTCCGGCTCTTGAGAGCAAGAAGTTCGACGTGATCTGGTCGTCGATGTCGAACACCGCGGAACGCTCGAAGGTGATCGACTTCACCGATAAATACTACAACACGCCGAGCACGCTGATCGGCCCCAAGGATCAGAAGCCGGGCGCCACGGCAGAGGACGTGAAGGGCAAGACCATCGGTATCCAAGTGTCGACGATCCAGTCGGAATATTACAAGAAGTATTTTGCCGACGTCGCCGAGGAAAAGACCTACCAGACACTCGACGAGGCTTTCCAGGATCTCGCCTCCGGCCGCATCGATTACGTCTTCGGTGATTCGCTGGCGCTTGACGCCTTCCTGAAAAGCGATGCCGGCAAGGATTGCTGCGCCAACATGGGCGATGTCGCCGACGACAAGGAGATCCTTGGGGCTGGCGTTTCCGGCGGCCTGCGCAAGGAAGATACGGAGCTGAAAGCCAAGCTGAACAAGGCGATATCAGCGGTTCGCGCCAACGGTCAGTACGACGCGATCACCAAGAAGTACTTCGACTTCGATATCTACGGCGCGAAGTAAGCACTTCTAGAGATGGCGACCGCGCAACAAGGCATTCTGGACCTGCTGTCCCCCTATCCTCCGGGATGGGGCGGCGTTCTCTTGGCAGGTGCAGTCTCCACGGTCGCCATCTCGGCCTGCGCCTTTGCCGTCGGTCTGCTGCTCGGCACGGGCGGCGCGCTGGGAAAGCTTTCGGGCAATCCAGTGCTCCGCCTGCTGCTTGATTTCTATACCACCGTCATTCGCGCTGTTCCCGAGCTGATCCTGATCGTCGGGCTCTATTATGCCGGCACCGACGGCCTCAACCGGCTGCTGGCGGCTTTCAATCTGCCGCCGCTCGAGGTGAACGGTTTCGTCGCCGCCGTCGCCGTGCTCGGCTTCGTGCAGGGCGCCTATATGACCGAGGTGCTGCGCGGCGCGATCCTCGCCATTCCCGTCGGCCAGATTGAAGCCGCCAAGGCTTTCGGCATGGGACCGGTGCTGCGGTTCCGCCGCATCCTGCTGCCGGCGCTGTTGCCGAACGCGCTGCCGGGGCTTGCTAATTTGTGGATGTCGGTGACCAAGGATAGCGCGCTGGTCGCCGTCGTCGGCTATCAGGAACTGGCGCTCGCCACCCGTCTCGCCGGGGCAAGCACCAAACATTACTTCGTGTTTTTCCTCGCCTCGGCTCTTCTCTATCTCGCCATCACACTCGCTTCCAACGTCGTCTTCAAACTGATCGAAGGGCGGGTGCGGCGGGGACAGCCGCGTCTGGCCTGAAGAAAGCGCGCCATGAGTTTCACCTGGATCTCCTCCTATTGGCCGCTGCTTCTGACCGGCGCCTGGCAGACCGTAGCGCTGCTGGTCATATCAGTGGTGCTCGGTTTCGTGATCGCCATCGGTCTCGCTTTCGCACAGGTCAGCGGCGGCAGGCTGACGCGGCTTGCCGCCCGCGGCTACTGCACCTTCTTCCGCGGCACGCCACTGCTGATCCAGCTTTGGCTCCTCTATTACGGGGTCGGCTCGCTGCTGCCGATGATCCCTGGCATCCGCCAGAGCCTGTTTTGGCCGATCCTGCGCGAGGGGTTTTTCTTCGCTTCCGTCAGCTTCACGCTGAATTATGCGGCCTATGAGGCCGAGGTGCTGCGCGGTGCGCTGCTTGCCGTTCCCAAGGGCGAGCTTGAAGCCGGTCGGGCCTTCGGCCTGTCGCCCTGGAAGCTAACCCGCCGTATCTGGTTGCCGCGCGCCATTCGCATCGCCCTGCCGACCATTGCCGGAGAGATCGTCATGCAGCTCAAGGCGACGCCGCTCGCCTTCACCGTGACGGTGATGGATCTCTACGCCGCCGCCAACAAGGTTCGCCAGGACACGTTGCTCGTCTACGAACCGCTCATCGTCGTCACCCTCTTTTATCTCGTCCTGACCGCCGTTATCGCCCGCGTCTTTCGAGGTCTCGAAGCGCAGGTGCCGGTTCGCCGCTAGGCGGAAGCTCGCCACTTTATTTTGAAAAGCCCGCCGCCGATGACGGCGCGACAGCCTGGATGGAGACTACCTCATGAGCACAACGCGAATTCTCGATGGCGGCATGAGCCGCGAGCTTCTGCGGCTGGGCGCCGAACTGAAGCAGCCGGAATGGTCGGCGCTGGCGCTGATGAATTCGCCCGACATCGTGCGGGAGGTACACAGGGAATTCATCGCCGCCGGCTCTGAGATCATTACGACGAACAGCTATGCGCTCGTGCCCTTCCATATCGGTGAAGACCGATTTCAGCAGGCGGGGCCTGCTCTGATTCGCCTTGCCGGGCGCCTGGCGCGGGAGGCTGCCGATGCCGTAACCGGCCGGAGAGTGCTGGTCGCCGGCTCGCTGCCACCGATCTTCGGCTCCTACGAGCCTGAGAATTTCCAGCCTTCCCGGGTGCAGGACTATCTCAAGGTGCTGGTCGAAAACCTCGCTCCCTTCGTCGACCTGTGGCTCGGCGAAACTTTGAGCCTGATTGCCGAGGGCGAGGCCGTCCGCGAGGCAGTGGCGGCATCGGGCAAGCCGTTCTGGATTTCGTTCACACTGGCGGATGACGAGGCGGCGACCAGGGGCGGCGCGCCTAAACTCCGCTCCGGCGAAAGCGCCGAGGAGGCGGCTTCCTGGGCGGTGTCGTCGGGTGCTGAGGCTTTCCTGTTCAATTGCAGCAAGCCGGAGGTCATGCAGCGCGCGGTCGAGACGGCGGCACGGGTGTTCCGGGAGAGGAATGCGCAGATCGAAATCGGCGTCTATGCCAATGCCTTCGAAGGAGAAACGGGCGAGGGAGCCGCCAATGAAGGCCTGCACGATACCCGTAATGACCTGAACGACGACGCCTATTCGCGCTTTGCCTGTTCCTGGGCCGAAGCGGGTGCCACGATCATCGGCGGCTGCTGCGGCATCGGCGCTGCCCATATTCATCGCCTCGGCAGGACGCTTTCGCGCTGAGGCGATATCTTGGCCGCGGGTGACGGTCGCCGTGCCGCCGCTCAGCCCTTGATTGTTTCGAGCATATTCATGTGATGATGGCGCAGGTCGCCCATTCCGCCTCGGCGACGGGCGTCTGTCACTTCTTTCGCGAAGCTTGCCGTTCACCCATTCGCGGTGGCTTGGGGAGATCTGATGGGCCACGCAAAGCGGAGCGGCCGTGGCTTATCGTCGATGGATGGGTTGATCGCTGCGACCGCGGTTGCTCACGATCTTGCCCTTGCGACGCGCAACACCAGGGGCTTCGAAGGTTTTGGAATCGAGCTCGTGGATCCATGGGTCGGGTGAAACGCTGTTAGGGCAACATCTCCATCGAGACGGGCGAGCGCATCTTCCATGTGCCGGTGCAGCGATATTACGAGCAGACGAAGATCAGCCCAAAGTTGGGCCGCCGGCCGGCGGAAATCGAAATCGTAATGTGCGAAGATGGCCTGAACTCGAAAGGCCCCTTGCACAGCGGCGTTCATTTCTGGACGTATCGCCCGGCTTTCGCGGTCGATCGTCGAAATCGCTAAGTAAGAAATTGCGCAGACATTAATGCGCCCTAAGGAGACTTCGCCGGCGATCTGGATCGATCTCACCTCTCCGAGTCCAATCACGGTCCATTGACCCGCTTGAAGTTTCCCCGTTTCCGCTCAAAGCGATGCACCGCCCGACACTCGGGCGCTGTTTTTCGCCAGTGACGCGATGATCGCGTCAAGTCGCTGAGATTGTTTTCCGCGTCGACCAATGCCGCCTCTGCGGTCGTCAGCCGCGAGCCCTCCTACGGCGCCGTGTCAGATAAGCTCTTTTGGATAGATATTCGCCGTGCCCTAGGGGGTTACAGTCTCCGCCCGAAATGACGGAGATGGGGCATGCGTCACAATAATCGCAATCCGCAGAGATCAGTGCTGTTCGAGGCGCCGGGGTTGCTCATCGGCGCTCTCGCATTTGGCGCCGCCGGCGGCTGACTGTCAGCGACTTGCTCGCCTTATGGAGCACTTCAGGCCGCTCCGGACAGTCGTTCAGGATCAAGGGCAACATCCCATCGAGACGAGCGAGCGCATCTTTCATGTGCCGGTGCAGCGATACTACGAGCAGACTAAGATCAACCCCAAGTACGGAGAACGGCGGTTCCGCTCGGAATTCGGAGCTTGGGCCGCCGGCTGGCGGAAATCGAAATCGTAGTGAGCGGAGAGGACAACACGCCATCGCACACGCCGCTCGTCAACACCAGTAACGACTGGTGCGAATAAATCCTCAATAAGAGATCGATGCACGGAACCTTACCGATCCTATCTTATTGTATTAGCAGGAAAGCACGGGTGTTCCTCCTGTGCGATCCGTGTTGCAAGACTTGCCCCGTTTCGGCGGGGCTTTTTTGTCCGGCATCGTACCGGAACTGCATTGGGACAACGAAGTTGACTCACCGGATCGCGGGCGAGAGGTAGTAACTTCGGATCGCACATGCCTTTCACCTAGCGATCCACCCCATCCAAGAGTTGGGTCGTGCGGAGGCAATTTTCCCGTCCGCTCCCAAGCGACGCTCCGGACGGCCCGACACTTTCGACGATCTCACCTCATTTCACGAAGCCATCGGCAAACGAATCATAAGAACTGCCCCGGCTGTGCGGCCGGAGCTGTCTTCATTCCTCTATCCCATTTGCGAGTTGCTAACGGCTGCCCGCAAAGCATCCGTCAATGCAATCCAAATAGGTTCAGCAGTTGCTCGCGGTGGCGGACGAATTCCGTCGCGCTGCGGTCGCGGGGTCGGGGCAGATCGATGTCGATCAGGCGCGGCTCGGCTCCTTTTTCCCGTGGCAGGATCAGGATCCGGTCGGCGAGATAAATCGCCTCCTCGAGATCGTGCGTGACGAGAATGGTCGTCACATCCTCATCGCGCCAGATCCGGGCGAGCTCCTGTTGCATGCCGATCTTGGTCATCGCGTCGAGCGCACCAAGCGGTTCGTCGAGCAGCAGGATTTCGGGCTGGACGACAAGTGCGCGGGCGATGCCGACGCGCTGCGCCATGCCTCCCGAGAGCTGCCGGGGGTAGGCGGCTTCGAATTGCTGCAGGCCGACGAGCTTGACGTAGCGGCGCGCCCTCTCCCTCGCCTGTTGACGCGTCAGACCTCTCGTTTCCAGGCCGAATGCCACGTTGTCGAGTACATCAAGCCAGGGAAGAAGGCGCGGCTCCTGGAAGATGACGGCGCGTTCGGCGCCGACTCCTCGTATTGCCTTGCCGTCGACCAGCACCTCTCCGGTATCGGAATCCTCAAGTCCGGCCAGAACCCTGAGCAGGGTCGTCTTGCCCGAACCGCTGGCGCCGACGATGGCGAGGCTTTCGCCGGAGCGGATATGGAGATTGATATCCTTCAGAACCTGCAGCGATTTGCCGTTCAGCTTGTAGGATTTGGAGAGGCGACGGATCGTCACCTCCCCGCGGCGAATGTTCTCAGCGACGCTCATCACGCCTCCTCAATTGCTCGCCGGTTTGGCGTCGGCCGTATAGAGGATGTCCTTGGCCGCCAGTTGGCCCTGCTTCAGTTTGCCTTCGCGAACCAGCACGTCGATCCAGAACTGGATGTCGCGCTCGACCGGGAGACCGCCGGCGCGCACGCCGTAGCCGCGGAAATACTGTGCGATATCAGCGTTCTCGCCGCGTTCGGCTAACGCCTTGGCCAGGATCTTCTTGGTTTCCTCGGGATGCTCGCGGGCATAGTCGAGGGCGCGGGCCGACTGTTCGACGAAGATTTTCGAGGCTTCCGGATGTTGCTTGATGAAATCGCGGCGCAGGACGACGAAGCCGCCGGCGATGTCGCCAAGTACGTCGGTATCGTCGAAAACCGGGCGCAGGCCGCCGTTCTTCAGCGCTGCACCCTCGAAGGTTGTCTGCCAATAACCGAAGGCGGCGATATCGACCTGCTTGGAGCGCAGTACCTGTTCGAGCTGCGGCCCGGGAACGACGACCTGGTTGGCGGAGTCGCTCGGCAGCCCGACCGAATGCAATGCCTCGCGGATCGTGTAGTCAAGATGCGCGCCGAGCGTGTTGACCGCGATGCTCTTGCCGACGATGTCCTTGATCGTTTTGATCGGGCTGTCTTCCAGCACGTAGAAGGTCGACTGCACCTCGTCATTGATGCCGTTCGACGGATAGGCGGCGACGAAGTCGTTGCCGCCGATGATCGAATTGAGGACGGCGGAGGTGGCGGCGCTGCCGATCTCGACATCGCCGGACGCCAGGGCGATGAGAGAGGCCGGTCCGCCCTGGGCATAGCCGACATTCTCCAGTGTGATGCCGGTACCGTCGAAATAGCCGAGTTCGGCGGCAAGTTCATGGGCGGCAAGACCGCCCTGGCTAGCGAGGTAGCGCAGCTTGACCGTGTCGGTGGCTGCGGCCGGCGTGGCAAGACCGAGAGCGATCACAGCCGGCAGAAGAAGATTGCGGGGGTGGAATGTCATGGAATATCCTTTCGGAAGAGGAGATTTGCGGGAAGCGGGTTACGTGCTCGGCTGAGACCAGCGGCAGAGACGGCGCTGCAGGAGAACGAGCAGGGCATTCGCGGCAAGCCCAAGGAAGGCGAGCAGCAGGATCGCCGCAAACATCAGCGGGATCTGGAAATTGTACTGGGCGTTCATCACCTGAAAGCCGATGCCCTTGTTGGCGCCGATCATCTCGGCAGCGATCAGCAGCAGAAGCGCCGTCGTCGCCGAAAGTCGCAAGCCGACGAAAATCGCCGGGACGGAGGCCGGCAGAATGACGCGGCGAAAGACGGTCAGCGGTCCGGCGCCATAGGTGCGAGCCATTTCGATGAGCTTCTTGTCCACTTCCTTGACGCCGCCGATCGTCGAGAGCAGCACGGGAAACAGTGTCGCCCAGAAGATCACGAATATCTTGGAGGTTTCACCGAGCCCGAGCAGCAGGATGAAGACCGGATAGAGAGCCAGCGCCGAGGTCTGCCGGAAGAGCTGCAGGATCGGGTCGAGCGCCTGTTCAACCAGGCGGAATTGGCCCATGAACAGGCCGAGCGGAATACCGACAACAACCGCGAAGGCGAAAGCGGTTCCGGAGCGCTGCAGGCTGATGGCGATGTCATCGAGCAAGGCGCCATTGGCAAGATTGGTCCACAGCGCCGACAGGATCACGTTCAAGGGCGGGAAGACGGCGGGATTGATCCAGCCTCTGGTGCTCGACACCTGCCAGAGCACGAGGAAGCTGATGAGCAGACCGTAGCGCGGCAGAAATGCCGCGAGCACTCCGCGCACATGGGAAACCAGAGGAGAACTACTGCCTTTGCTGCTTTTCAGACGGTCGAAGCTTCTCGGAAGAGCCTGGTTGATCTCGTAGGCCATGGATTTCTCCTCACTCCGCTGCCTCAAGGACGGTGCGTCCGGCAGCCCAGCGGTTCGTCGGGAAAGGCAGGCCGAGGTTTTCCCGGAGCGTCTTGCCCTCGTAGGCCGTGCGGAACAGGCCGCGGCGTTGGAGTTCCGGAATAACCAGATCGACAAAGTCCTCGAGCGCCGTCGGCAGCCAGGGTGGCAAAATGTTGAAGCCGTCGGCCGCTTCGTTCTCGAACCATGTCTGCAGCGTATCGGCGATCTGCTCTGCCGTGCCGACGATAGTGTAGTGCCCTCGGGCCGAGGCGATCCACTGGTAGAGCTGGCGGATGGTGAAGTTGTTTTCGTCTGCGATCTGACGGATGAGTGCCTGGCGGCTTTTCATGCCTTCCGTCGGCGGTGCGGGCGGAAGAGGCCCGTCGAGATCGTAGCCGTGCAGGTCGAGCGTGCCGCCGGTGAGGCCGTTGAGCAGGCCGATCCCGTCTTCTTCGAGGATGAGCGAGGTCAGGCGATCATACTTCTCGCGTGCCTCCGCCTCGGTCCTGCCGACGAAGGCGGATACGCCGGGCATGACGAGGATATGATCGGGATTGCGGCCGAGGCTGCGGGCGCGTGCCTTGATATCGCGGTAGAACTCCTGGGCGGTTTCGATATGCTGGTGGGCGGTGAAGATGACTTCGGCGGTTGCTGCGGCAAGTCCGCGGCCGTCTTCCGACTGTCCGGCCTGCACGATAACGGGATGCCCCTGTGGCGAGCGCGAGACGTTGAGTGGGCCGCGCACGCTGAAATGTTCGCCGCGGTGGTCGGTGTCGTGCAGCTTCGCCGGATCGAAGAAGACGCCGGTCTCCTTGTCGCGGATGAACGCGTCGTCCTCGAAGCTCTCCCAGAGTTTGCGGACGACATCGACATGCTCGGCGGCGCGGCGATATCGTTCGGCATGCGGCAGCTGCGTTTCACGGTTGAAGTTTTGCGCGGTGAGATCGCCCGTCGTGGTGACCACGTTCCAGCCGGCACGGCCATCCGAGATCAGATCCAGCGAGGCGAACTTGCGGGCTGTCGTATAGGGCTCCTCGTAGGTGGTCGAGGAGGTCGCGATAAAGCCGAGGTGAGTGGTGAGCGGCGCAAGAGCGGAGAACAAGGTGACGGGCTCGAAGCCGGCCACGCGGGCGTTGCCGCCTTCACGCGCTCCGCCGAAACCGACCGCCAATCCATCGGCCAGGAAGTAAGCATCGAAGAGGCCGCGTTCGGCCGTGAGTGCCAGCTGCTTGTGAAACTCGAAACTGGTCGCACCGTCGACCGGCTGGTCGGGATGCCGCCACGATGCAACATGCTGTCCACCGCCAGGAAGAAATGCCCCAAGCCTGATTTTGCGCGTCATTTGCGTCCTCTCCGTTCACCGGCGACAGCCTGTCTTGCCAAGCAGCAAGGCAGAAATACCTGTCGCTGAGAACATCAGAATACGTACTCTATAAATTTAATAGAGAAACTTCATTCCGTAGTTTCGGTAGAAGGGTGAATAGATTTGCGGGATTGGACTGAATCCCGAAATCAACATCGAAGCGCAGAACAACACATGGCCTGTCCTGCGGCGGCTCTTCGACATGCAACTGTGATTTAAGGAAGCACACAGCGCGTTAAGGGAAGCACGCTGAGCGGTGCGGCTTCCTTCAGCAAGTCACGCCGGCGGTGTTCGTGTCCGGGGTGTCAGCCCCGTTTCGGCCTGGCCGGGGCATGCTCCAGGCCGGCGGCGGCCTTTTTCAGGCAGTCGAGGTAGCGGTCGCGGTTGGCGATGCCGTCATCGCGCGGCGTGACCAGGCAGAGCGTTGCGGCCGCATGACCCTCCTCGCCCCGCACCGGCACGGCAAAACAATGGGTAAAGCTGTCGACGATGCTGTTGAAGGTGAAGAGACCTTCTCGCTCGGCCTGGCGGACCTCGACGATGAAGCTTGGCGGATCGAGCCAATCGCCGTTCGGCAGACGAAAATCCTGCGACGGGATGAAGTTCAGGATTTCCTGATCCGACAGATGCGCGACGAGCAGACGTCCGGAGGCAGTCCACGGGATCGGCACCGACTGACCGATATCGGTCGAAATGCGGAATGGCCGCGCGCCTTCGCGCATGCGCACGACCGTATATTTATTTCCGTCCAGCATGCAGAACTGCGCCGTCTCCCGCGTTTCGTCGGCGAGCTGCTCCAGTGCGGCCTCGCATTCGCGGGTGAAATCGAAATGGTTTTCATAGGCGGCGCCGAGGAAATAGAGCTTACGGCCGAGATAGACGCGCCCCTCGCCGCCCGTGAATTCCAGAATGCCATTGCTCAGCAGCAAGTTGACGAGCTCATAAACCGATGAGCGCGGCGCGCCGATCTGCGCTGCGATTTCATTCGGCTTCAAAGCCTGCCGCTTCTGGCGCAGGAAATCGAGGATTTCGAAGGCACGGTCGAGCCCTCGGGCACGCTTGCCGATTGCTTCGTCCTGAATTGCGTCCATTGCTGTCGATCCCAATTTCTGTTTGGCCAAGCTTTTCAAACCCTCTGCCGCATCTGTCAACCAATCCTGTTGTTCCCGGCCGCGAAAATTTTTTTCATCCCTCTTGCGAGGCGGAAAAATCGGCATAAGATCGGCCGTCCGTTATTTAGAGCATATGTACGTTATAGTGGACAAAAACAGATGGCAAGCGCTAACGCTGCCACATAAAAGGGGATCGACATGAAAAATTCTGAAAACAGCATTTCTGCCTCGCGTCGCCGCCGCCTTCTCGCCGGCGCTGCCGCCGCTGCCGCCCTTCTCGTTCTTTCCACCGGCTCGGCCTCGGCTGCGGCCAATTGCATCAAAGGCGACAGGAAGGCGCCTTTCACCATCGGCTGGGCGAACATCTATTCGGTGCCGACCTGGATGAAACAGACCGAAGGCACGATTACGGCCGAAGTGGAGGAGTTGAAGAAAGCTGGTCTGGTGAAGGATCTGATGATCACGGATGCGCAGGGCAATGCCCAGACGCAGATCCAGCATATCCAGTCGATGATCGACGCCAATGTCGACGCCATCGTCGTGATCGCCGGTTCCTCCACGGCGCTCGACCGCGTCATTTCCGACGCCTGCGACAAGGGTATCGCGGTGGTGAATTTCGACAGCCTGGTCAATACCGACAAGGTGACGGCGAAGATCAACACCGATTCCAACGAATGGGGCGCGACGGCTGCCAAGTGGATGGTGAGCCAGCTCGGCGGCAAGGGCAAAATCATCGTCATGAACGGCCCGGCCGGCATCTCGGTGAGCGACGACCGCCGCAAGGGCGCCCAGCCGGTTCTCGATGCCAACCCAGGCATCCAGGTGATCACCGAGACCAACACGGAATATAATGTCGCGCCGGCACAGGAAGCGATGACAAGCCTGCTTTTCGCCAATCCGGAAATCGACGGCGTGCTGTCGCTCGGCGGCGCCTTGTCGGCCGGTTCGGTTCTCGCCTTCGAGCGCCAGGGCCGGGACCAGGTGCCGACGACAGGCGAAAATGCGAGGCAGTTCCTCGAACTCTGGAAGGAAAAGAGTCTGAAGGGCTGGGCGACGATGCAGCCCAACTGGCTCGGCGCGCTTTCCGTCTATACCGCGGTCCAGGCGCTGCAAGGCAAGGATGTCCCGGCCTTTGTCAAGGTGCCGCTGCCTGTTATCGACGACAGCTCGATCGGCGGCTATCTCGCACGCGCCGACAAGTTCCCGGCCGACGGCTATATCTACTCGGACTACGACAAGGCGCTCTTCGACAAGCTGTTGACCAAGTAATCCGCGTTGGGGACGTCGTCATGACGGAAGAAAACCCGCTGCTGGAAGCCCGGCAGGTGTTCAAGGGATTTTTCGGCAATCCGGTTTTGAAGGGCGTCGACATCGCCCTTCTGCCGGGCAGGGTTCATGCCCTGCTCGGCGAAAACGGTGCCGGCAAATCCACCCTGATCAACCTCCTGTCCGGCGCCCTCCAGCCCGACGGCGGGTCCATTCTTGTCGACGGCAAACCCGTCGGGCGTTTCAGTCCAGCGGCGGCGCGGAAAGCCGGTATCGCCGTGGTTCAGCAGGAGTTGAGCCTGACGGCCAGTCTCTCGATTGCCGAAAATATCGGGCTCGGCGCCTTTCCGCGCTGCTTCGGCCTCATCGATTACCGAGCGCTTCGCCGCGGCGTGCAGGCGATGTGCGACATGGTGGGGCTCACCGAGCCGCTCGACATGCCGGTTGCCGATCTCGCGCTCGGCCGCCGCCAGATGGTCGAGATTGCCAAGGCGCTGTTCCGCAAACCACGGGTGCTCATCCTCGACGAGCCGACCTCGTCGCTCTCGGGCCATGAAGCCGGCATTCTCGCCGGGCTGATCGAGACACTCAGGGGTCGCGGCATGGCACTCCTCTATATTTCCCACCGCCTCAACGAGGTGCAGGCGCTCTGCTCGCATGTCACAGTGCTGAAGGACGGCGGGGTCACAGCGGATCAGTCGCTCTCCGGCATCGACGGCGAAGGGCTGGTGCGTCTCATGGTCGGCCGCGAGACCGGCGACCTGTTCCCGCCGCGTGGCGCCACTGCGCCCGGCGTCATGCGCATCGGCGTCAAAGGCTTTTCCGCCGGCATGGTGCGCGACATCGCCTTCTCCGCCCGCGCCGGCGAGATCGTCGGCATCGGCGGGCTTGTGGGTCAGGGGCAGGAAGACCTGCTGCTTGGCCTCTACGGTGCCATTCCGGCGGCAGCCGCCCGAGCGGAAGTTTCCGGCAAACCTCGCCTGCCCGCTCACGTCGGCGAAGCGAACGCGGCTGGCATTGTCTATGTCCCAGCCGATCGCAAGCATGAGGGGCTGGTGCTGCCGCATTCCATCGCCTCCAATCTCATCTTGCCCTCGCTCGGACGGCTTGCCGCCAAGGGCTTGCGCAACCGGACGGCGGAAACCGGTCTGGTCGCCGATCTCGCCCGCCGGCTGACGATCAAGGGTGATACGGCCCGCCCGGTGCAGGCGCTTTCCGGCGGCAACCAGCAGAAGGTGGCGCTCGCCAAATGGCTGCCGCTCGATCCGTCCGTTCTGCTGCTAAACGATCCCACCCGCGGCGTCGACATCGAAACCAAGCGGGAAATCTATCTGATGCTCCGCGCCTTCGCCGCCGAGGGGCGGCTCGTCATTCTCGCCAGTTCCGACACGCCGGAGCTCGTGCATCTCTGCGATCGCGTCCTGGTTCTGCGCGAGGGGCGCGTCGCGGCGGTGCTGTCGCAGGATGAGATCAGCGAAGCGGCGATCGTCGGTGCTGCCATGGGCGTCACCGCCACGGCGCAGGGAGAGGCGGCATGAACACCGATTCCTCACCCCGGCTCTACCCCTCGATCCAGATGCGCCGCAATCGCGGCCTCTCCGGCCTCTACCTTGTCGTTGCCGCCTTTCTCATTCTCTATGCGATGCTCTTCCCGGGCATCCTTTCGGTCGGCGGCTTCTCGAAGTTCACGCAGAACTGGTTCCCGCTCGCACTCGTCACCATGGCGCAGGCGCTGCTCATGCTGAACGGCGGCATCACGCTGGCGATCGGTCCGCTCGTCAGTCTCGGCGCTGTCATCGCCGCGACGACGATGGAAGGGGCGCTCGGCGTGTCGGGCGGCATTCTCGCGGTCGCCGCCGCCGGCCTTGCGGTCGGCGCCGCCACCGGCGCCATCGTCACCTATCTGAGGCTTCCTGCGATCATCGTCACGCTCGCCGGCTCCTTCATCATCAGCGGCGTGGCGCTCATCCTGCTGCCGCGGCCGGGCGGCGCCATTCCCGACTGGCTGTCGACGGCGCTGGCCGGCCATACGCCCGTCGCCTTTCTGATGCTGGTGGTGGTTCTGGCACTCTGGAAGCTTTTTCTCGCCACCCCGCTCGGCCTCGGCATCTACGCGGCCGGCGACAATCCGGTCGGCGCATTCCGTTCCGGCGTCCCGGTCGAACGGGTGAAGGTCACGGCTTTCGCGCTCTCCGGTCTGCTGGCAGCGCTGACCGGCCTCTTCGTCGCTGCGCAGACCGGCTCCGGCGATCCTGTCATCGGCACGCCCCTCACGCTGAACTCGATTGCCGCCGCCGTGCTTGGCGGCGTCGGCTTCCTCGGCGGCAAGGGCACGATGCGCGGAGCGATCTGCGGCAGCCTGCTGCTCTCGGTCATGATCAACGTCATGTTCTTCCTCGGCTTCCCGCCGGTGGCGCAATATGTCGCTCAAGGCTTGATCATCGTCGGCGCGGTCGCCGTTCCGGAACTTCTCGGCGCGTGGAGGGCAAGACGATGAACATCATCAGATCAGCATTCCGCAACCCGCCGCTCCTGACCTTTCTTCTGGTGGCGCTCGTCTGGTTCGTTGCAGGCTTCACGCTGCGCGGCTTCGGCGCCTACGGCCATTTGCGCTACCTCCTCGAGCTCGCCGCCGTGATCGGCATTGTCGCCGCCGGGCAGACGTTGGTTATTCTGATGGGCGGCATCGACCTTTCCGTCGGCGCGGTGATCACGGTCACGACGATCCTGTTGCCGCTGATTTCGCCGGCATGGGATCCGACCGGCCTTGCCGGCATCGCGTCAACCCTTGCCATTGCCACCTGCATCGGCTTGATGAATGGCGCAGGTGCCACCTATCTCCGCGTCCCGCCGATCATCATGACGCTTGCGATGGCGACCTTCCTGCAGGGCCTGCTCGTCATCGTCGCCGGCGGCAGCGCCGTCACCGTCAGCAATCCCGCCGTCATCCTGCTCGGGCAGGCGCGGCCGCTCGGCATTCCCTCGGGCATCATTCTGTGGCTCGCGGTCGCGGTCGTCGTCCTGCTGCTCGTCCACCACATGCCGATTGGCGCCCGTTTCCTGGCGCTCGGGGCGAACCCGCTGGCCGCCCGGCTTTCCGGCGTCAGCGTCACACGCAACACGCTGATCGCCCATACACTGTCGGGCTTTTTCGCCGGCCTTGCCGGCATTCTGGTGCTCGGCATGAACCGGCAAGGCTATGTCGGCATCGGCGATCCCTATCTGCTGACCTCGATCGCCGCCGTCGTGCTCGGCGGCACCTCGATCCTCGGCGGCCGCGGCACCTATGCCGGGACCATTCCGGGAGCGATCCTGCTTGTGACGGCGACGGCGCTGATCACCGTCGTCAACGCCTCGCCCGGCTGGCGGTCGATCATGTTCGGCACGCTGATCCTCGCCCTTCTGCTCGTTTCCGGCCGCGAGACGCGCCGATGACGGGACGCTATGATGGGCCGGTAATCGACCCGCACCACCATCTCTGGGACTTGGGCCTGCAGCGTCATCCCTGGCTTCAGAAAGCGCAGGTATCAGGTGAAGAGATGGTGTTCGGGAGCTTAGCGCCGATCCTGCGCGACTATGACATCGACGATTACCACGCCGACGCGGCGCGCCAGAATGTGGTTGCGACCGTCCATGTCGAGGCCGGCTGGTGCGCTGCCTATCCGCTGGAGGAGAGCCGTTGGCTGGATGGGCTCGACCGCAGCTCCGGCGTGGCGCGCCGTTATGTCGCCGGCTTAGCCCTCGACCGGCCGGACGCCATGTGCCTGCTCGAGGCGGAAGCGAAAAATCCCAACGTCGTCGGCATCCGCGATATTCTGAGCTGGCATCCCAATGTGACCAAGAGTTTTGCGTTGCGTCCGAATCGCATGAGCGATCCGGCCTGGCGAGCAGGCCTTGCCCATGTCACGCGGCTCGGGCTGGTCTTCGACCTGATGCTCTATCCCTGGCAGATGGCTGAAGCGCTCGAGCTCGTACAGGCTTTTCCGGCGACGCTTTTCGTGATCAACCACGGCGGAAGCCCTGCCGACAGGACGCACGAGGGCATGGCGCTCTGGCGCCGCGGCCTGCGGGCGCTCGGCGGAGAGCCCAACGTGCGGCTGAAGATTTCCGATCTCGTCGCCTACGACAATGATTGGACACTCGAAAGCCTGCGACCGGTGATCGAGCATTGCCTCGATTGTTTCGGGCCGGCACGTTCGATGTTTGCGAGCGATTTTCCGGTCGCAGGCTTGCACGCGTCTTTCGACGAGATCTATGAGGTTTTCCGTACGGTCGCCTCGCAGCTCTCCCAGGACGAGCAGCGCGCCCTGTTCTTTGTCACCGCCAACGACACCTACCGTCTCGGCATCGCCGACCCGTCCGACGCCCGGAGGGGCTGCCATGTCTGAGCTTCATGCTGCGTGGGAAAACGTGCTGATCGACGAGCGGGTGCGGGGCTTTCCGCCGGGCCATCCGCCGCTTTCGCTCTCGGAAATCGGCAAGCAGGGATGGAAGCCTTATGACGGCAGGATGGCTCTACCGCTGATCTCGCTCGACCGGCAGGCCTTCTCAGCCAATGTCGAACTGATGATGGCCTATGTGAAAAGCCACGGCGCCGAAATTGCGCCGCATGCCAAGACGCCGATGTCGACGGTGCTGGCAGAGGCGCTTGTGACGGCGGGGGCCTGGGGCACGACGGTTGCCGATATCCGCCAGGCTGCCGTCCTGCTGAAGGCGGGACAGCGCCGCCTCATCCTCGCCAACGAGATCGGCGGGGCGGCGGCGGCCCGACGGCTTGCGGCTCTGCTCGGCCAGTATCCCGATGCGGAACTTCACGTCTTCGTGGATTCGACAGCGCTGGTCGAAGCGCTCCGGTCGGCGTGGCGAGAGCGCATGGACCTGCCGCCTCTTGGCCTGCTGGTGGAGCTCGGCGCCGGCCGGGCCGGCGTCCGCAGCGCCGCTACCGCGGAGGCGGTTCTCGAGGCAATTCTTGCCGCGGAGACGTCCACCTTCCGGTTGAGTGGCATCGCCGCCTATGAAGGTGCTGCCGCGACCGCTGATGCGGCGGAGACGATGCTTCGCATCGAGGCTCTGATGGCGATGACATCAGATTTTCTGCCGAAGGTGCGCGCCCGCACGAGCACCGACCGGTCGCTTCTTGTGACGGCCGGCGGCTCGGTGTTTTTCGATCTCGTGATCGCCGGACTTTCGGCCGCGGTTGCGGCCGATCCGGCCTGCCGATTGGTGCTGCGTAGCGGCGCCATCTTCTTCCACGACCACGGCGTCTACGAGCGCGGCCTTGCCGGCCTCGATTCGCGCGGCGGTTTCCGTATGGCTGGTGAGACGCTTTCGGCGGCGGCTGGGTTTCATCCGGCGCTGCGGGTCTGGGCCGAAGTCCTGTCGCGGCCGGAGCCGCGGCTTGCGATCTCAGGCATGGGCATGCGCGACGTGGCGATGGACCAGGGCCTGCCACGGCCGCTGGCGCTCTATCGCCATGGGGCGTATCTCGGCCATCTCGAGAGCGCCGAGGTTTTCCGCCTCAACGATCAACACGCCTTCGTCGGACTTGCCGAGGCGAGCGATGTCCGCGTCGGCGACGTCATCGAGTTCGGCATCTCTCATCCCTGCACCTGCCTTGACCGGCACGCCATTCTCTATGGTCTCGACCCCGACCATTCGGTAACGGCGGCCTATCTCACAAGCTTCGGCTGAATTCTCCCTTCAAAAGCAAGAAAAGGAAAACCTGCCCATGATCCAGCGTTATCAGAAAGGTTCGCGAATGAGCCAAGCCGTCAGCTATGGCGGTCTCGTCTATATTGCCGGCCAAGTCGCGGAAAATCGCAAGGCCGGGATCCAAGAGCAGACCCGCGATGTGCTCGGCAAAATCGACGCTCTTTTGAAGGAGGCCGGTACGGACCGCTCGCGTCTGATCGCCGTCAATGTTTTCCTGCCGGCAATCGTCGATTTCGAGGCGATGAACGGCGTCTATGACGACTGGGTCGACATCGAAAACCCGCCGGCGCGCGCCTGCACCGAAGCACGC
The DNA here is from genome assembly GCF_017948245.1 of Rhizobium sp. NLR16a. Classification (NCBI taxonomy): domain Bacteria; kingdom Pseudomonadati; phylum Pseudomonadota; class Alphaproteobacteria; order Hyphomicrobiales; family Rhizobiaceae; genus Rhizobium; species Rhizobium sp. NLR16a. The sequence goes on from NZ_CP072870.1 coordinate 64,334, forward strand.
CTCGCCGATCCCGATCTGCGCGTCGAGATGACGGCGGTCGCCGCGCTCTGACGGTGAAGTAACCGCCCGGACTGGAGAGATCATGCACAGCGGCCTCGTCAACCCGATCGACTTCTCGCGCGAGGGCCGGCAGGCCGGCTACCTCGCCATTCCTTATTCGATAGACCGTTCGCCCTATTATCAGATCCGCATCCCGGTCCTTCATCTCAGGAACGGCGAGGGTCCGTCTCTGCTGCTGATGGCGGGCAATCACGGTGACGAGTATGAGGGTGAACTGCAGCTCGGCCGGCTGATGCGGCTGTTGGATGTTGCGGAAATCCGCGGCGCCGTCACCATCCTGCCGATAGCGAACCTGCCTGCGGTGATGGCGGCCAAGCGCTGCTCGCCCTTCGACGGCGGCAATCTCAACCGCGCCTTCCCCGGCGATCCCGCCGGTTCGCCGACAGCGCGGATGGCGCATTTCCTCGAGCGTGAACTCTTTCCGCGCCACGACGTCGTGCTCGACCTGCATTCGGGCGGCACGTCGATGGCGCATCTGCCCTGCACGCTGATCGAGCGGCAGGCCGATGCCGTCCGCTTCGAGCGGTCCATGTCGCTGATTCGGGCGCTCGGCGCGTCCTATGCCTTCATTGCTGATAACGGACCGGCGGCGCCGACATCGATGGGGGCTGCCGCGCGGGCGGGGACGATCGGGCTTTCCGGCGAATTTGGCGGCGGCGGAACCGTGACGCCCGAGACGATGGCCTTCACGGCGGCGGCGATCGACCGGCTGCTTTTGACACTCGGCATCGTCGAGCGCCCGGTCCTGTCGCGCGGACCACTCCCCCAGCCTGGGCCGCTGCAGCTGCTTTCGCTATCCCGGCACAGCCAGGGCATCTATGCGAGCCGCAGAGGCTGGTTCGAGCCGGCTGTCGCGCTTGGCACCGCCGGTGCCGCCGGCGATCTGGCGGGATGGTATCATGATCTGGAACGCCTGGAGCAGCCGGAGGAAGAGCTCCGCTTTGCCGAGAACGGCATCGTGATTTCCCACAGGCTGCATTGCGACAGCCAGGCCGGCGACTGCCTGATCCAGGTTGCCGAACCTATCGCATCCTGAGCCAATCCCCGTACGCGCGATCCCACTTAACTGATTGCGTCCACCGCGGCCTTGACCCAGTCGAGGCGCTTTGCCGGAATGAGGCCGTAGTTGTAGAAATTGACGCCGTCGGCGCCGGCATCGATAGCGGCCTTGGCGCGTGCGGCGAGCACCATGGGTCCGCTGACCTCGGGATAGAAGACGCGCAGGCCGACTCCAAGGAACTTTTCCCGCCCGATTGCCGCCCGGCCGGCTCGGATGACATCGCCGACGGCCGCCGGCGTCGTGTCGTAACAGCAAAGAATCGCGCCGTCGCAGAGCTTGCCGACGGCTGCGAGATCGACGCCGCCGAGCCAGCCGTCCTTCAAATCGATAAGCACGATACGCGTCGCCGGATCGGCCGCGGCCTTGATCTCGCCGATCAGGCTGGTCACCGGCTCGCTGCGCCACGCAAGATAGGCATGGAGATCGGGATGGTCGCGGAAGGCATCGATGCCGGCTGCCGGGAAATCCGGGAACTGCCGCTCCGGCACGGCTCGTTCGCAGAGCTCGGCGATGAAGCGCGCCACAGTTCTGCGCGCGCCCTCTGCGGGCACGCCGGCTCCAGCGGCGCGCGCGATACAATGATCGCAGAAGCAGAGCGACAGCAGGAAATCGTCTTCGGCATTTAGGCCGACCCCGTCCTTCTCGTGATGATATTCATGCGCGAAGCCCATGAAGTTCGGGCTCTCGAGCTCGATCATGTCAGGCCGGTAGTTCGTCGTGATGTCCTGCACGAGAGTGACGACATAAGCCCGCGCGGCTGGGCTCGAGGGGCAGAGGTTATAATAATTGGGATTGCCGAAGGCGTTTCGTGTCACGTGATCGGGATGCAGCATGCCGAGACGGGTATTGTGCAGGCAGACCGTCCAGCAGGAGACTTTTAGACCAGTCGCCGCGCGCTCCCTGACGAGCGCCTCCAGCATATCGCCGCGCTCGGTCACGTTGCCCGCCATCAGCGGCCGGATCAGCGTGTCCTGCCACAGGCTTCCATCCGGCCGGAAATAGACCGTTCCGTCCTCGGGGAAGTAGGCCTTCTGTTGCGGGCTGCGCGGTTGGAGGAAGCGGCCGGCATGATAGGAAGTCGCCAGGCTGACCGTTGTCAGGCCTGCCCGGCCGGCAAGCTCGGCAGCGAAGACGTCGAGCCCCTGGTCCTGGATATCCCAGGGATAGGTCCACATGGAAAGATGCATGGCGCGCTCCCGTCGAATCTGTCCGCTTTATAGAACATGTGTCCATAATAGTGTCCAGGCCGATCTGTGAGCGCTGGCATGTGCAGACCGGTATGACAGAGGGATCGGCAAGAACCTGACGCCCAACTGGCTTTGCTGCGCCGGCCAGGCATCAGGGAGTATCTCAGATGTCGACGACAAGGCCCTTGGCTTTCAGCACCGGCGCCAGATTGCTGACCTCGATGACCGATTTGCCCGCCTTGTAGGCGGCGATATAGTTGGCTTCGGCATCTTCGCGCGCCTGCGACAGCCGGGCGGCTTCCTGGGCCTCCTGCCTGCGCACGACCACCAGTCCGTCGGCATCGCCGACGATGATGTCGCCGGGATTGATGGTTTCACCGCCGACGATGATGGTGTCATTCACCGCCGCAATGGTTTCCTTGACCGTGCCCTTGATGCAGACGCTGAGCGAGAAGACGGGGAAGCCGAGTTCCCGCAGCTGCAGCGTGTCGCGCACGCCGGTATCCGTGACCAGGCCGCCGATGCCCTTGGCGAGGCAGGCATTGGCAAGCACGTCGCCGAAGGAGCCGGCTTCTTCGTATTCACCAGCCGAGACGACGATGATGTCGCCCGGCTTCGCATAGTTGATGGCGAGCTGCAGCATGATGTTGTCGCGCGGCGCGCATTTCACCGTGAATGCCGGGCCGCACAATTTCATGCGGCAGTCGACGGGCTTGAGGCGGGAGGAAAGTGCGCCGCGGCGGCCCTGGGCTTCGTGGATGGTCGCCGGCGAAAATTTCGAAACGGCCTCGATGTCGGCTTTGCTGGGCCGCTCAGCGATGTCTTTTATATGAATCATGGATGCCTCACATCGTTGGTAGACGGCGGGCATATCCCGCCGTCTTATCTCGGGTTGATTGTCATCGGGAGGTTCCGAGACCGGTCGGTCTACGGGATCGGGTCGAATTTCAGCTGCGCGAGCGGCACGACTTTGTCGGTACGGGCCATCTTGTACTCGGTGTTCGGGCCGAGCCACTTGTCCCAGATCTTGTTGATCTCGCCCGACTCGTCGAGCTTATGCAGAATCTCGTTGATCTTGGCGGTGAGCGCCGGCTGATCTTTGGCCATGCCGATGCCGATCGGCTGGTAGAGCATCGGCTCCTCGATCATCCGCATTTCCTTGCCCTTGCTCTTCGATTCGTTGACGAACTTGGTCGTCGTCATGGTGTTCGCCACCATGCCGCGCGCCTTGCCCTGCTGAACGGCGAGGTAGGCCGAGGCGGTATCCTGGAAGGTCAGCGGCTCGGACTTGTTGAGCTTGATCGACATTTCCGAGGTCGAGCCCTTGGTCGAGGCGATGCGCTGACCTGCATAATCGGCCTTCGTCTTGCCGGCGTCATCGGCCGGCACGATCAGCATTTCCTTGGCGAGGTAATAGGGATCGCTGAACTGGATCTGTTCGGCGCGGCTCAGCGTATAGGCAAGGTTGGCAACGGTAATGTCGACGCGGCCGAGCTTGACCTCGGGCACGCGGGCTTCGACCGAAACCGGCTTGATTTCAGCCTTGACGCCCAGTTCCTTGGCGATGGCGCCGCAGAGATCGACGTCGAAACCGGCCATTTCGCGGGTCTTCGGATCGGGAGACGCGAAGGGGGGAACGTCGGCAAACGTCGCGCAGCGCAGGGTCTTTGCCGACATGATGTTGTCGAGCTGATCGGCTTTCGCGGGCATCGCCGCCGCCAGGCCGGCCAATGCGACGGTGAGGCTCAGGTATTTCCAGTTCATTGCTGTTCTCCTTTGTTTTTGATGGTTGGTATCAATGCCTGAGATCAGCGAGGAAACGCTGAGCCCGAGGATGGGTCGGATTGCTGAAGAAATTTTCAGGCGTCGCCATTTCGATGATCTGGCCGGCATCGATGAACCAGATCCGATCCGCGACCTCGCGCGCGAAGCCCATTTCATGGGTGACGCAGAGCATGGTCATGCCTTCCGATGCCAGGCTCTTCATGACGCCCAGAACTTCGCCGACCATTTCGGGGTCGAGCGCGCTCGTCGGTTCGTCGAACAGCATCACCGGCGGCTCCATCGCAAGCGCACGGGCGATTGCTACCCGCTGCTGCTGGCCGCCCGACAGCTGACCGGGATAGGCCCGGGCCTTGTCGGCGAGGCCGACGCGGTCGAGAAGTTTGAGCGCCTTCTCGTGCGCGATATCGGGCGCCACGCCCTTTACCCGGATCGGCGACATCGAGACGTTTTCAGCCACGGAAAGATGCGGAAAGAGGTTGAAGTTCTGGAAGACGAAGCCGATCCGGCTGCGCATTGTGTTGAGCTCCTTCGCCCGCATCGAGGCGTGGATGTTCTGTCCATCGAGCGTGATCGATCCGCTGTTGATCTCCTCGAGGCGATTGATCGTGCGGATTAGCGTGGATTTTCCCGAACCAGATGGACCGCAGATGACGACCACCTCGCCGCGTGCGACCTCAGCATCGATGTTCTTCAGGACCGGATAGTCGCCGTAGCTCTTGCAGACCTGCGAAAGCCGGATCGTCTGCGATTCCTGCGCGGAAACTGACATGGTCATAGCTGCTCCGATACGATTTTCGATGGCGTGACCGGAGAGGCCGTGGGAACCTTGAGAAGTCCCGCACGCCGCCGCGTGATGCGCCGCTCGAGGCGATTTGCGAAGTAGGTGAGCGTCCAGCAGATGATGAAGTAGACGATCGCCAGGATGAGGAAGACCTGGAAGGGCTGCGTCAGGAGCTGGTTGTTGACCTGGCTTGCCGCAAAGGTGAGATCCGGCACATTGATCACATAGCCGAGCGTCGTATCCTTGATCGTCGAGACGAAGGTGGAGAGGATGCTCGGGATCATGTTGTAGAGCGCCTGCGGCAGGATGATGTAGCGCATCGCGCCCATATAGCCGTGGCCAAGCGCACGCGCCGCGTCCATCTGGCCCGGTCCAAGCGCGACGATGCCGGCGCGGACGACTTCGCTGAGAAACGCGCTCTGATAGACCACAAGCGTCGTCAGCATGGTGACGAAGCTCGGCACATCGGCGCCGGTCAAGAGCGGCACCAGGAAATAGCTCCACAGGATGAGCATCAGGAGCGGCACGCCGCGGGTGAAATAGACAAGCGCGGTGACCGGCCAGCGCATCAGCCGCGACTTGGAGAGTCGCGCCATTGCAAACAGAATGCTGGCAGGAAAGGCGAGAGTGATGCTGAGCGCCGAGAGGATCAGCGTGTTGGCGAGCCCGCCGAGCGGTCCGTTCGGATATTGACCGACCAACAGCAGCAGCCAGTAATCGCGAACGATGGCGATCATGTCCTGGATCATGCGCGGGCACTCCTGGCGGGATCGGCGCGCATCGACAGATAGGCGCCGATGCTCATGATCACCAGCGAGAAGAAGAGGTAGAGAACCGTGCCGATCAGGTAGATCTCGAAGGTGCGGAAGCTGAGGTTCTCGATTTCCTTGACGGCATGCGTCAGTTCCGACGCGCCGATGACGACGGCGAGACTGCTGTTCTTGAATAGGGAGACGCTGTGATTGATGAGCGGCGGCAGCGCGTTGCGCACGCCCTGCGGCATGATGACGAAACGCATCGCCGAGACGTAGCCGTGGCCCAGTGCACGGGCTGCCTGCATCTGGCCGTCAGCGACCGAGCGTACGCCCGAACGAAGATCTTCGCTGAAATAGGCCGCCTGGCAGAGCCCCAGCCCGATCACCGCGAAGATGGATTCCGCATTGTGGCTTGCAAGCCAATTCCCGATGCCGCTCGGCATCAGCGTGAAGATCCCGAAATACCAGAGCATGAGCTGCACCAGCGTCGGGACGTTGCGGTGATAGGAAACGTAAGCTGCGACCAACGGATCGCCGAGGCGAAAGGGTGACAGGCGCAGACCCAGCAGCAGAAGCGCCAGCATCATCGCCAGCAACCAGGATCCGGCATAGATGATGAAGGTCATCTCGATGCCATGCAGCAGCATGTCGGCATATTCCGGATTTCCGAGGATCGCCGAAAGGTCGAAGCCGCTCACGGTTTTGGCTCCCCGGATTGATCCGTCTTCGCCACAGGCTGCGGCTTGGCCGTCTGCAGACCGCCCATGACCTGCAGCGTCGGGGTGATCTCCATATGTCCGATGTTGACCGCGACGGGGGCTGCGATTGCGAAGGCAATCGCATCTGCGATATCGGTCGCCTGCGGCAATTCGAAACCGTCGATGAACCGTTCCCGGACGCTGGGGTCATTGCCGTGGACGTGTTTGAAGATGTCGGTGGCGACCCGGCCGGGGCAGATTTCCGTGACCCGAACCCGCTTGCCGAAGGCGTCGATGCGCAGCTGGTTGGACAGCATGCTCACCCCCGCCTTGGTGGCGTGATAGGACGAGTTGCCGCCGAAATTGTAGGCGCCGGCAATCGACGAGATATTGATGACATGGCCGCGATCGCGCGCCACCATGCCGGGCACCACCAGGCGGCAGAGGTGCAGCACCGCCCGCAGATTGACGTCGACGATGAGATCGATGTCGCCTTCATCGGCTTCGAGGAACTTCTTCGGCCGGTCGACGCCGGCATTGTTGACGAGAATGTCGAATTCCACCCGATCCGCGAGCTCGGCCATCGCCTTGCGGTCGGTCACATCGATGGCGTGAGGGATGCAGCCCGTGCGCGCGGCCAGCTGCTGCAGCGCGTCAGTGCTGCGGGCAACGGCGTGGACCTCGATATTCTCCCGGCGGAGCCGCTCGACAACGGCTGCGCCGATTCCGGAGGATGCGCCGGTTACCAGTGCGGTCTTGTAGTCGGAGAATGGCATTGTCGTTCCCTTGTTGTTGATCGAGAGAGTAGCGAAGCTTTAATTCCTTGCCTAAGACCGATTATCTCTGGAGCAATAAGCAACGGTTATGGAGCCTTGCGCGGCTGCCGAAGAAGAGAAAGATGCGATGTCGCCGCTATTGGCGGTGTTCGTGCCTCGGCAAGGCCTGGCCGGTTGACGATCGCGTCGCGTTGCAAAAGCTATACGCGTCTGCAAACATGCCATCCCAGCAGATCAGAACGGTTCCCCGATCCTCATGGACATCAGACGCCTTAAATCCTTCATCGTGATCGTCGACAGCGGCAGCATCACGCGCGCGGCGGATCTTTTGCATATCGCCCAGCCGGCGCTCAGCCAGCAGCTGGCGGCGCTGGAGGAGCATTTCGGCCAGAAGCTTTTGATCCGCAGCCAGCAGGGCGTCAGCATGACCGATGCGGGCCATGCGGTGTATCGCCATGCCCAGATTATCCTCCGGCAGATGGAGCAGGCGCAAGCGGATGCTTCGGCGGCCGGCAATTCCCTTGCTGGGCGTGTCTCTGTCGGTCTGGTCCCTTTCAGCAGCGCTGCCACGCTGTCGGTCGACCTGTTGGCGGAGACGCGGAAGCGGCATCCCGGCATCCTGCTGCATCTGACCGAAAGTGTGGGGCAGACCTATAGCCAGATGATCATGAACGGCCGGCTGGAGATGGCCCTTCTGCATGGAACCGGGCCAATCAAAGGCGTGCGGTTCGAACCCATCCTCAGAGAAGAATTTTTCCTGGTCGCGCATCGCGATTTTGCAATCGAGGCGGATGCGAAACCTGTCTCCGTCAACGCTCTCGACGGGATACCGATGCTGCTGCCGCCGGCCTATAATTTTGTCCGCCGCGCAGTCGATACCGCCTTCACGCGCACCCGCACCAATTTGAAAGTCGTGGCGGAAGTCGAGATCGTCCGCACCCTGGGGCGCGCGGTCGGCGACGGTCTCGGCGCAACGATTATGCCGAAAGCCATCGCCGATCGCATCGTATCGGAATCAAGCGAGCCGCTGATCTGCCGGCTCGTCTCTCCGCGGATCGAGGAAACCCTGTCGCTTTGCGTTTCCGACCAGAATCCCCTGTCGGAACCGGCCCTTGCCGTCCGGGACATTCTCCTCGAGCTGACGGCGCGGCTGAAAGACTGAGGCGGGGGCTGCCGGTCAGCGCATATCCTTACAGAACTCGGCGATGCGGGCGCAGCCCTCACCGAGTTTCTCCATGCTGGTGGCGTAGGAAATGCGGAAGAAGGGGCTCATTCCGTAAGCCGCGCCTTGCACGGTCGCCACATGGTGCTCTTCCACGAGCGCCATAACGAAATCGACATCCGTTTCGATCTTTCGTCCGCCCTTGCTGGTCTTGCCGATCAGCCCTGAAATGTTGGGATAGATGTAGAAGGCGCCTTCGGGCCTGTGGCAGCGCAGCCCTTCCACCTCCGACAGTTTGCCGAGGACGAAGTCGCGTCTCTTCTTGTAGATTGCCGCCCGCTCCTTCAGGAGATCCTGAGGTCCGTCGAGCGCCGCGGTCGCGGCCGCCTGCGTCAGCGTCGCGATGCCGCCGCCGTTCTGACCGTTGACGTTGCTGATAGCTGCCATCAACTCTTTCGAGCCGGCGCAGAAACCGAGCCGCCACCCCGTCATCGCGTAAGCCTTGGAGACGCCGTTCATCGTCAGGACGCGCTCATAGAGCCTCGGCTCGACTTCCGCCATGGTGCAGAACTGGAAGTCGTCATAGACCAGGTGCTCGTAAATATCGTCGGTCATGATCCAGACGTGGGGATGGCGCAGCATGACCTCGGCGATGGCGGCCATCTCCGTCCGGGAGCAGGCTGCTCCCGTCGGATTGTTCGGGAAATTAAGGAAGAGCCATTTGGTGCGCGGCGTAATCGCCGCCTCCAGATCCTCCGGGCGCAGCTTGAAGCCGGTCTGCTCGTGGCAGGGAACCGCGACGGGCACGCCGCCGGCGAATTTGACAATATCGGCATAGCTGACCCAGGAGGGTGTCGGAATGACAACCTCGTCGCCCGGATTGCAGGTTGCGAGCATCGCATTGAAGATCACCTGCTTGCCGCCGCCCGAAACGACGATCTGGCTGGCGTCATAGTCGAGATTATTGTCACGCTTGAACTTCCTGATGATCGCGGCCTTGAGGACCGGCGTGCCGTCCATCGGCGGATATTTCGTGTCGCCCGCGAGAGCCGCCGCATGCGCCGCTTCGATGGCGTGCGCCGGCGTGGGGAAATCCGGCTCGCCGGAGGAGAGGCTGACGACTTTGATCCCTTTGGCGGCGAGCTCCCTGGCCCGCTGGGTCATGGCGGCGGATGCTGATATGGAGACGTTTTTCAGGCGGTCGGCTTTGATGGACATCGGAATGGTCCTTCGGCGAGGGATTGGAGTTATGGACCGCCCGCGGGCGATCGGCATTGAGTCATTCGGCGAGTCCGGCAGCGGGAGCGAGTGCCGCGCCCGTGGCTTCGATTTCGCCGCGAACGATGCCGGCGAGTTCGAGGGCGCCGGGTGTATCGCTGTGCACGAGGATGGAGCGCGCCGGCATGGCGATCACGGCGCCTTCGATCGTCTGGACGGTCCCATCGAGCAGGAATTGCCGCACGCGGGCGCGCACCGAGGCTTCGTCCTTGATGACGGCGCCCGGGAGCCCGCGCGCGACGAGTTTGCCGTCGGCATCATAGGCGCGGTCCGCGAGGAAAAGCGCCAGCGTCTTCAGGCGCGCGCGTCTGGCCGCCAATTCGATCTCGCTGCCCGCCGTGACGAAGACCACGAGACCGGGGTCCACGGTAGCGATCGCATCCATCATCAGGTCGGCGAGGACGGGATCGCGGTTGACCATATTGCCCATGGCTGCATGGAAGCTGATATGAGAGACGGCGACCCGCTCGCTCCTGGCGATGGCCATCAGTGCGCCGAGCTGGTAGAGCATCTGCTGGCGAAGCTCGTCTGCCGAGAACGGTATTTCGCGCCGGCCGAAGCCGAGCCGGTCGGGCAGACCGGGATGAGCGCCGATGCCGACGCCGCTCAGCTTTGCGAGCCGGACCATGCGTCCCATCGTATCGGGATCGCCGCCGTGGAAACCGCAGGCGATGTTGGCCGAGGAGACGATTTTCATCATCGCTTCGTCGTCGCACAGCCGGTAGGGACCAAATCCTTCGCCCATATCGGAATTCAGATCGATCTTCATGAGTTCCTCCTTGTGAGGGTCCTAAGCCATCGCCTTCAAAGCGCGCTTGACCATCCGGGACGTCCGTCTGACGTCGTCGACATAGCGGGCGACGGCCTGTTCGACAGCGCGCGCTTCGGCGTGTGTCGAGCGAACAAAGCTGAGGCGGGCGCCGATGCGGGCCTGTCCCAGCCGCCAGAGATCGGATTCGATCACGCCGGCGATTTTCGGATATCCGCCGGCGGTGTTCGCATCGCTCATCTGCACGATCGGTTCGCCGCCGGGCGGCACCTGGATAACGCCGGGCACGACACCGTGGGAGCGCATCTCGATGGATGCCACCGGTTTGATCGGTTCGCCTGACAAGCGGTAGCCCGTCCGGTCGCTTCGGGAGGAAATCCTCCAGGTCTGGCTCCAGAAGGCTTCGCCGTCTTTGGTGAAAAGCTCATGCTCGCCTGCCGGCAGAGCGCGGATCGGCAATACGCCATCGACCGGGGCCGGAAAGACATCGCTGAGCGCTGTCGCCGGTTCGACGACGGCGAGGCCCGTGGCCGGCAGCATGGCAATCTCCGCGTCCTCGCCGATCGCGATCCGATCGCCTTTCGCCAGTGGCCGGCCTGCATTGCCTCCGAAGCCGCCGCGTAGCGACGTGCTGCGCGAGCCCATGACGACCGGGATATCCAGGCCGCCGCCGAGCGCGACGTAGGAGCGCGCCAGCCGCGGAGGCTGCTTCAGTTCGAGAACCTGTCCGGGCTCGGCGACATAGGCGCACCAGGCAAGCCGTTCCGATCCGTCGAGATGGGGATTGCCGTCGGCGCCGGTTATGGCAAAGGCGATACGTCGCTCGAAACGCAGGCGGAACGGGAAGGTCTGCACCTCGACCACGGCAGCGTTCTCGTCGTTGCCGACGAGAATATTGCCGATCCGGACCGCAAGCGGATCCATCGCGCCGCTCGCCGATACGCCGATATCGCGATAGCCGGGACGGCCAAGGTCCTGCACGGTGTTGAAAGGGCCGCTCTCCAGGATCTCGATCATAGCTCGATCCTCGCCGGCAGGAACCGGACCGTGTCTCCCGGCGCCATCATGGCCGGGATCGGCGAGGCGGGGTCGAACATTTCAAGTGTGGCAAAGCCGATGGAATTCCAGCCGTTCGGTCCTGTCAGCATGGCGACGCCGGTCTGCATGCCGCCGATGGTCACGCAGCCCTTCGCCATCTTCAGCGAGGGGACGGTCTTCCGTGGCATGTAGATACGTGGGTCGAGACCATGCAGATATCCGAAGCCGGGAGCGCTTCCCAAAGCGAAAACACGGTAGGTCGCTTGATGATGGATACGCACCACCTCGCGATCGCTGAGGCCCGAGAGATTGCAAAGGGCCGGAAGATCGGTCGCGTGTTCGCCGCCGTAATGGACGGGGATCTCGATGGTCTTGCCATCGAGATCGATGCTCTCAGCATTCGCCCATGCCTCCAGCAGCCGTGCGACCACCGCATCGGGGTCCTCGGGCGTCTCCTTGAAAATCACCAGCAGATTGGTCATCCCGGGAATATCTTCCGCAAGATCCGCCCAGCCTTTCACAGTCTGGGAGAGAGCCCAGATCCGCCGCTGCGCGACAAGATCGAATTCACCGGGCGCCTCGAGCAGGAAGGCTCTAGCGCCGACCGAGGAAACCCTTGCCCGGCTGTTGGTGGCCGGAACGATCTCGCGTTGCGAAGCGTGCCTGTTCGTCGTGACGATCATGATGGGAACCTGATTTCGAACAGAGGATCGCCGTAGCCCACCAGCGCGCCGGGCGCGGCGAGCAGTCTGGTCATAACACCGGAAGGGTCGGCGCGAAGGGGAAGCAGCACATCCCCTACCCTGATGAAGCCGAGGATATCGGCGACGGACTGGGATCGCGGCAAATTTTGCGGCACGGCGGAGGCGGCCGGATGTTCGACGCAGAAGCGGCCCGCCATCGGCGCCGTCACGACCGTCTGTGTGGCGCGTGGCGCGCGCGGCGCTGCCTCTGTCGCGCTGATCCGCGCCTCCCCCTCCCCTGAAATGACGATGCGAAGCTGGGCGCCCGGACGGGAAATTTCCAGCCCGTCCACGCCGGCGGCCGTCAGTGCTTGGGTCAGCAGCGCGATGGTGGCCGGATCGCTGAAATCGATCGCGCTCATGCCGCCGCCCTCCGCAGCTTCAGCCATTGTTCGAGATAGTGAATGTCGGTTTCGCCGCGCGCGAAAGCATGGTCCTCGAACAGGGCGCGCAGGAAGGGAATATTGGTGGCGATGCCCTCGATCTCGGTGCCGGCAAGCGCTTCGCACATTCTGGCCATGGCTTTCGCCCGCGTCGGCGCATGCACGATCAGCTTGGCGATCAGCGAGTCGTAATAGGGCGAGACCTTATAGCCGGCATGGATATGTGTATCGACGCGGGTGCCGGGTCCTTGAGGCAAAGCCAGACGGGTGATGATGCCCGCCGACGGCAGGAAGGTGTCGGGATCTTCGGCGTTGATGCGGCATTCGAAAGAGTGGCCTTCGCAGATCACCTCGCTTTGGATGAGGTTCAGAACCTCACCCTGGGCCGCCCTTATCTGCGCCTGGACGATATCGACGCCGCTCGTCAGCTCGGTGACGGAATGCTCGACCTGAAGCCGGGTGTTCATTTCGATGAAATAGAAGGCTCCGTCCTCATAGAGGAATTCGAAGGTTCCGACGCCCCGGTAGCCGATCTGGCGGCAGGCCTCGACACAGGCCATGCCGACCGGCCGGATGATATCGGATGCGATTCCAGGCGCCGGCGCCTCCTCCACAACCTTCTGATGGCGGCGCTGCATCGAGCAGTCTCGATGCCCCAGCCATACGGTGTTGCCGTGGTCGTCGCAAAGTACCTGTATTTCGATGTGGCGCGGATGCCCCAGGAATTTTTCCATGTAGAGTGAGGGCGATCCGAAAGCCTTGCGGGCTTCTTCCCCGGTCAGCGCGATTGCTTCATGCAACTGGTCGGCCTTCGGAACGACGCGCATGCCGCGGCCGCCGCCGCCGCCTGATGCCTTGATGATGACGGGATAGCCGATCTCCAGCGCGAGCTGCTCGACCGATGCGGGATCATCGGGCAGCGCCGTGTCCGGCCCGGGAACGCACGGCACGCCCGCCGCCATCATCGCCCGCTTCGCCGCGATCTTGTCGCCCATGGTCGCGATCGACGAAGCCGTCGGACCGATGAAGACCAGCCCTGCCTTTTCGACAGCGTCGGCGAATGCCGCATTTTCCGACAGAAACCCGTAACCGGGATGGATGGCGCCTGCGCCGGTCAGGCGCGCCGCGAGAAGAATGGCATCCTGATTGAGGTAGCTTTTCGCCGCGCTCGACGGGCCGATGCAGAGAAAGCTGTCGGCGGTGCTGCCGTAGGGTGCTTCCCTGTCCGCCTCGGAGCAGATGGCGATCGTCTTGAGGCCGAGCTCGCGACAGGCGCGCTGGATCCGTGCTGCGATCTCGCCGCGATTGGCGATGAGGACGGTATCGAAGCGGCGCCGTGAGACAGCGGATTGTTCAGTTGATTCCGGCATCAGGCAATCTCCGCCAGCAGGTCGCCGGTCTCGACCTCGCCGCCGTCTATTTCGGTCAGGCGCATGATGCGCCCGGCCCGCGGTGCGGTGATCGTGTTGAAAACCTTCATGGCCTCGATGATGAAGAGCGTCTGCCCCTCCTCCACCGCGTCTCCGATCGCGACAAATGGCGGTTCCCCGGGCGCCGGGGCCTTGTGGAGAACGCCGAAAACAGGCGCCGTCACCGCATGGGAGGTTTGCTCGACGCCGCCCGAGAGCGCACCGGCGATCGGTCTCGGCTTTCGCTCGGGTTTGGCGACAGCCTCCTGGCTCGCTGCCGTTCGGAAAATCCGAACCGTCAAGTCCTTTTCCGTCACGGTCAGCTCGGTAATATTGGATCGTCCGACAAAGTCGATCAGCGTCTTGATCTTCGAGAGGTCCATGTGCGTGCTCGGAATTTCAAAATACCACCGCGCATAGCCGAAGTTTCAGATCGCCCGGTGTTGTGATTTCGTAGCACGACGGGCGGATTGATGGGGTCAGACGAAGTTTTGATGGAGCGCAGTCCGCGCCCTGTGGGGACATGGCGCCGGATGCCGTTATGGCAGCCGGCGCTGAGACAAAAGCGCTTAAGTCCTGTACGCCCTCAATCCGCCATCGATAGCGGCGGCCTCGACGTCAGACAAGTTTGAATGTTTTTCGTGTCGCTTCAACTTTGCCCTTCATGTCATCCAGTTTTATGGCAATCCAGAACTCAGTTTTTTCGTCGAATGGGCCGGCATCTAGTTCCGGTTTAACAACGAGCGACAACACTTTGTCTGTGCTCGTCGCAGAGCCATCGGTATCTATTTTGATTTTATAGATTTCTTTCTTGTCGCTGGCAGTTGGGTTTGAAACGTCGTCACTCCCGTCTGGCTGAGTAGAGATATAGACATATATCTTGTTGCTGAGACCGGAGCCTATTATTTTAAAGGGCGTTCGAACAAGCAATGGAGCAACGACGGTCTCCGGCTCGAGGCGCTCGATTTTAACTTTAGGGTTTGCGGCGGGCATATGATCCTCCCTCATCCGTCTTTAACTTGAATTACTCGTTATCGCCTGATCTTCGAGGAATGAACCCACCTGATCTTGACATCACGCCACCGGAGCGGGACAGGGCCCCGCCCGATCTGGACATTGCGCTGCTCGCCATCCCTCGGGGGTCAGAGGAAACCTCGGCCGACAGAAGGATTTGCTCGAGGGTTCCTGTTTCAGCATCGAGTCTCATCGAGACGTCGCCCTTGTCATAAATCCAGACCCTGATGTCCTTGGCGAGTGCTCCGAATTGGGAACCAAGGCCGGTTCGCGCACTCGAACCAGGAGCCCGATACAATCTGTCATACTCAATATCGCCATCCACGTTCCTCGGCGGCGGATCGTCAGGATCGGCTCCCGGGCCGTGGACAACGAAGATCGCTGGTCGACCAAGTTCAACGAACGCCCCCTCGAACGAGAAAGCGAAGATTCGCGCCAGAACCGCGTCGGCTGCACCAAGCTGGTCTCTCAGAAAATTATTTCTTCCCGCTATTGGTACGCTTAGATTCTGATAAATGGGGCCTCCTCTAAGGATCAGATCGCTCAGCGGACGTCCGAACAGATGTATCGATGATATGCCTAGTAAAGTTTCATTGTCTGCCACTTCTCCCTCCATCTCTGTGATTATTGGCTTCTAGCTAATGTCGACAGCAGAACTTTCTCGCGATAGCTCATCTTCGGAAGATTCAGATGATCTCTCGGCAGCAAGATTCGCGCAGAGTGAAAATGGCTGCGATGCTCGCTACCCTTGAGGTGCGCGCCGGCGTGTAGCTTGCCGATCGCCCGTTGCCCGAAATTTCCGGTGATGATCCCCGCGAATTGGCCGCGAGTTTCCTTTCGATCAACTGCAAGCATTGTTTCCGCGACGTCGCCGTAGTCCAAAAAGTCGGGAGCAAGGGTCCACAAGGTTTCCGCCAGATACGTGCCGGCGATGTCTCGTGCATCGAGCAGCGCTTCGACAAATCCATCCGGATTCCGCGCAAAAGCGCGGTCGAAAGCGAGCTGTACGGGCGCCTCGGCAGTCGGGTCGAACTCGGCAATATCCGAGAGATCTTCGACGTCCCGGGAGATGAGGCCTCGCGCCACAAGGCTCTCGTGAAAGATATCGACGAGTATATCGAATACCGCACCGGTGAGTGGCTGGGAGAGCTCGTGTTCGTCCTTCCAGGCACGCGTGAATTCGGCCATCGTCCGTTTGTTGTTTGCCGAACGAATCTGACGATGCGGCGAGAATTCCGAAAAGCGTGCGAGGCGATTTGCCCGGTAAAGGTTGCCGCGCGTCTCCTCGAGTACATTCTCGATCACCGACGGAAAATGCATGGCCGCGATCAGCGACACGCAGTCTGAGAAGGACTCCTGGAAGCCGAGATATTCCGGATACTCGGTTCCCGGGCGCGGTACGCCGAGGACGCTGAAGATGATCGCGTGCCCCACCTCATGGGCGATGACGTCGAAATCCAGGCTGAAGGGAAGGATGCGCCCATCCTTCTCGAACTGGCTGCCGACTTCAAGGAAGCCGTAGCCGTACTGGGCGTTGTCCCACTGCGGCAAAATGGAGATTTCCAACCGGTCATAGTGATCGCGAAAATGCCACGTAAGCGGCTGGCCGAGATAACGCTCCCAAACATCGAGTGTGAACCGTACGCAGCCGAAGACATGCGCGGCTTCGAAAGCGGGCATCGAAGGTCGGAGATGGTCGAAATTGCCGCGCTCATCGGGAGCGGCCGGCTCGAGGATTTTGCCCGTCCAGGGCGGAAGGGACATATACGGCGTCCCGAGCGGGCCGTGGTTTACGCCATAGGGAGAGATTTTGCCGACCGGTTTGACAACAAACATGTAATCGTCGGCCGGACCAGCGGTCAGGCTGCCCAACGGAGACGACACTTCGACAATCTCGGGACTTGATCGAGCATCTTCAAACGGAGGCTGCACAAAAAGTCTGAACCGGGTGCCCATCCGCTCCCCCCTCAAAAGACTTTCTTGATTGCCAGTTTAAGTTGACATTCGGCGCTCGTGGCAGATTTAGCAAGTAATAAAATGGTATTAGTGACGTTGTTCAGACAGTGAAACCAGTTTCAAATAGCGCGGGTGACTGCGAATGGGATCGAGATCGGAATCATTCTTGAACCATAGCCGCATTTCGATGCCGACTTGCGGCATCCAGACTTCAAGCAAGTCTATCGCCCGATCGATCTCGCCAAGCAGTGCATAGGTGCAGGCGGCGTTGTACTGAATGTTTATATCATCGGGATCCGTCGCCAGGGAGCGCGCCAACCATTCCAGCGCGGTGTCGCGAACACCGAGGAAGGCCAACGCTGTCGCTCCCAGGCAGGCAACATTGGCATTCTCCGGATGGAGCCGCAGTTCCTCCTCCGCCCGTTTCAATGCGATCCTGGCATAGCTGCTGGCCTTATCTATTTGTCCGAGTGAACGTAAGACGTTCACAAGCATGATCGGTGCACCGTAGTCGGCAGGCTTGATTTCCATCGCCCGCTGAAAGTGCGTAGCCGCAAGTTCGAACTGACCTTCAGTGACGCAAAATTCGGCATAGTAGCGGTTCGCTTCGTGGCAATTGGCGTCGAGCGACAAAGCTTGCTCGAATGCGGAAGCTGCCTCGGTGCGATTGCCGGCCACCGCCAAAGCAAATCCCTTGGCAGCATAAGCCTCCGCCAGATTAGGATCGATAACGAGCGCCGTCGTCGTGTTTGCAAGAATATCTTCGACCGGAATTTCAGCGCCGAATTGAGACCGCAGGCGCGCATCGCAGACCGCGATGCCGGCATAGGCGCGGGCATAACCCGGATCCAGTTCGATGGCTCTGGCGAAGCTCTGCCTGGCCATCAGATGGTTGGAGCGTGAAGCAATATGGTAGTATTCGCGTCCTCGGAGGAAATGCGTATAGGCTTCAACGCTCTCTGTCGGCGCCTGCTCGATTGCCCTCTTCTCCTCCGGCAGCAGCTTGACCTTGAGCTGCCCGACGATTGCCTTGACGATCTCGTCCTGCATTTCGAAAATGTCGGTCAAATCGCGGTCGTAACGCGCGGCCCAGACATGGCCGTCGCTGGCTGCTTCAATCAATTCCGCATTGATCCGCACGTGGTTGCCTGCCTTGCGGACGCTGCCCTCCACGATATAGGCAACGCCGAGTTCGGCAGCGATACGTTGGAGGTTTTCGCTCCGGCCTTTCCACGTAAAGACAGTGTTGCGGCTTAGTACGAACAGGCCTGAAACATTCGATAGATCAGTGATGAGATCTTCGGTGATGCCGTCGCTGAAGAAATCCTGCTCGGGATCGTTGCTGATGTTGGCGAATGGCAGAACCGCAACCGAGGGCTTGTTGACGGGCGCCCGTGTGTGTCCGCCTGCGGTAAGCGGAACCTCTTCACTGGAGGGGGCATTGCCCCAATCGGCCAAATAGACATGGACCGGTCGGGATATATTCTTGACGGTCATGGCGCCCTGGTCTGCGAAACCGAGGCCGAGCTTGTTGGCGACTTCGTGGCGCACGGCCGCCGAACAGGCGATACCGCCAGGGGCCGCAAGAGCTTGCAGCCGGACTGCGACATTAATGCCGTCTCCATGAAAGTCATCCTCATCGAAGACGATGTCGCCGAGATTCAAGCCTATGCGGAACGCAAAATGCCTGTCCGCCGGAATCCCTATGTTGCGCTCCAGCATGCCGCGCTGGATCTCGACAGCGCAGCGTGCCGCACTCAGCACGCTGCCGAACTCGACCAGGAAACCATCGCCCATGACCTTGATTATATGTCCGCCATGGGTTGCGACAGCAGGATCGAAGAGTTCCCGGCGATGCTGACGAAGGGCGTTGAGCGTCTCCTCTTCGTTGGCTTCGAGGAGACGGCTATAGCCCACCACATCGGCAGCCAGAATAGCCGCCAGCCGACGTTCAACAAGCTCTGCACACATGCCCGTCTCCCCAACGCGCTGGTGGCAATACTATTCAGTTCAAGAAGCTGGACAGTAATGTTGCCGGACGATTGTATTACTGACAACTAAAATCTCCCGCGCGGCTGTAAGAACCGCCGGAACCGCTTGATGGATTATAGTGGAACTTCAGAATTGATGGTGCGGCCCCTGATTACGGGAGGCCGCGGGTTCCGGCATCGTCAAGTCTTCGCAGCGGCGATGCTCTCCCGCAGGATAAGCCTGCTGCGGATGACGGTACGCAGCGTTGCCGGGTTTTGCGCCCGGCCAATGGTGTCGAGCAAGAGTTCCACCGCCGCGCGGCCCATCTCTTCCACCGGCTGCTCGATCGTCGAGAGTGGCGGCGCGGAGAATTCGCAGACCGGGGAGCCGTCGAAGGAGATGACCGACAGATCGTCGGGAATGCGCAAGCCTGCACGCTTGATGCGGCTGATGAATGAAATGGCCATGTCATCGCTGGTGGCGATAACCGCCGTTGGTTTTTCGGCTAGCTTCGTGAAATCGTCCGCCGCCTGAACGCCGATGTCGAAGCCGTGTTGATAATCGAGGCGACCGCCCGAGCGACGCACTGCCTGCTGTGGCAGGCCCGCTGCATCGAGCGCCTCGAGCACGCCGCCATAGCGCTCGACATCGTGATAATTGCCTTCAGGGCCTGCAAGATAGAGGAACCGCCGATGCCCCAGCCGGACCAACTCGGCCGTGACGTCGCGCACAGCCTCGCGATCGTTGGTAACGACGCTCTGCAGGCCCGCATCGCTCATGTCGAGCAGCATCGACACGATCGGCAGGCCGGAATTTGCCAGCGAACGCCCGTCGACCTCCGGAAGCTTCGACGACAGGATGATGGCGCCGCGCACGCTGCCGCCGAAGGCGAGATCGAGAATGTGCCGCTCGGAGGCCTCGTCGCGATCAAGGTTGGCGATCATCAGGTTATAGCCGCCCTGGATCAGCGTCTTGTTGATGCTCTGCAGGACCTGAGGAATGATCTGGGAGACGCCATAATAAAGCGACCCCGGCAGGATGATCATGATGATGTTGGATTTTCCGACCCTCAGGCCGCGTGCCATTGCGTTCGGCGTGTAGCCGAGTTGCCTGGCGGCCGCATTGATCTTGGCACGGGTCTTCTCGTTGACCCGTCCGGGATTGGCAAGCGCCCGGCTGACCGTCGATATTGCGACACCGGCGAGCCGCGCGACATCAGCCATCAAAGCGCCAGACGGCTCTTCTCCCGCCACATCCTTGTTTTTATTCACCTTTAATTCCGTCCTCCCGGATGCTTCGATTTGCAATTCTAAGGCAGGTGACGGTTTATAGCAAACGTTTGCCAAAAATCGCTTGCTTAAAAAACCAGCTTGGCTATCATTTGGGCATGGCAAACGATTGCCGTCTCTTAATGCATTGAAAATGCACGACGTATTGAATGCGGAGCCGCTGTTTCGCATGCAGATAGCATCGTGCCTTGAGAATGGATAGGTTATGGCCACTGACGACAGACTACGCTTCGGTGTCGATCTCGTGACGTTCTTCCATCCCGGCTTCTGGGGCGTCGGCAGCCATGATGCGATTGTCGACCATGCGCGCGCCGCGCCGCGCGCCTTCTGGGACAAAATCCTCGACAGCGTCCAGGCTTCCGGCGTCACCGGCGTCGAGGTGACCTTCTCTCCCTTTAACTGGCAGGACGCGATCCAGACCTACGGTTCGATCGATGGCTTTGCCGCCGAACTGGCAAGGCGCGGGCTGACGCTTTGCAGCGGCTTCTTCGCAGAGCTCGAGGCAGCGGGAGACTTTACCGACCCTGAAGCCCAGCGCGCTTTGATCGACAAGGCGGAACGATATGCCGATTTCCTGAAGGCCTGCGGCAGCGATATCATGGTGATCGGCGCCCCCCTGCGCCAGACGCTCGGCGCCCAGCCGGTGCAGTTCCATGACTTCGACCATGCCAAGGCAATCGCGGATTTCCTCAACCGGCTCGGCGCGACCCTCCATGCCAGAGGCGTCCGGCTCGCGCTGCACACGGAGGCGCACTCGGTCTTTGCCGCCGCGCGCGACGTCGACCTGATGATGTTGCTGACCGATCCGGCCTATGTGCATATGTGCCCCGACACGGCCCACATCATCGTTGCCGGCTCCGACCCCGTCCAGCTCGTCGACCGCCATCATCAGCGCATGATCATCGCCCATTGGAAGGACGCGATCGGCCCGATGCCTGCCGACACCCCGATCGACAAGCACATCCACGAACGCCACCAGCCCTATTTCTGCGGCTTCGGCCTCGGACGGGTCGACTGGCCGGCCTGGATCCGGCTGCTGCGCGACCGGGCCTATGAAGGCTGGGCGATCCTTGAACTCGATGCCGCGCCGGATCCGGTCCGCGACATCGCTAACGGGCTCACGCTCGTCCGGCAGGCACTCCTGCCGATCTACCGCTGATATCATTCCGAAGACGACAAACGCCCCGCCAAGAGGGCATTTTCAAGAGGTGGAACATATGACGACCATGATGAAGTTTTTTCTTGCCGGTGTGGCTTTCGCCGGTCTCTTCGCCGCGGCGCATGCCGAGGACAAGCCGACGATCGAGATCATGTCGTCCTGGACATCGGGCGGCGAAGCCGCAGCCCTCAACGTCATCAAGACGGAGTTCGAAAAGCGCGGCGGCGTCTGGAAGGATTCCTCGATCGCCGGTTTCGGCGCGGCCGACGCGGCTTTTCAGAACCGTATCGTTGCCGGTGATGCGCCCGGCGCCAAGCAGGGCGTCATCGGCCTTGCCGCCGCCGATTTCGTCAGCCAGGGCCTGTTCAATTCGATCGACGACGTGGCCGCCGCCGGCAAGTGGGCCGACGCCCTGCCGAAATCGATCCATGACCTCATTTCCTATGACGACAAGGTCTATCTCGCGCCGACCGGCGCGCATGGCGAAAGCTGGGTCTTCTATTCCAAGGAGGCCTTCGACAAGGCTGGGATTGCGCAGGAACCGAAGAGCTGGGACGAGTTTTTCGCCGATCTCGACAAGCTGAAGGCCGCCGGCATCATCCCGGTCGCCTGGGGCGGCCAGCCCTGGCAGCAGACGAAGGTCTTCAACATGATCCTGCTTTCGCAGGTCGGCATCGACGGCTTCCTCAAGATCTATGTCGATAAGGACAAGAGCGAAGCGTCTGTCGCCGGCATCAAGAAGACGCTTGAAATCCTCGGCAAGCTGCGCGGCTATGTCGATGCGGGTGCTGCGGGCCGCAACTGGAATGATGCGACCGCCATGCTGATCACCGCCAAGGCCGGCGTGCAGTTCATGGGCGACTGGGCCAAGGGCGAATTCACCGTCGCCGGCAAGGAACCGGGCAAGGATTATGGCTGCATGATCGCTCCTGAATCCAAGGGCATGGTCTACATCGCCGACGCCCTCTGGTTCCCCAAGACCGGCAATGGCCAGACCGACAAGGCGCAGAAGCTTCTTGCCGAGGTCGTGATGGACCCGACCGTCCAGGTCGAATTCGCCCTTAAGAAGGGCTCGGTCCCGATGCGCGCCGATGTCGATAAGTCGAAGCTTGATGCCTGCGCCCAGAAGGGTGCGGAGCTGATGGCTGCCGGCGCGATCGTACCGGATCAGGCGATCGTGCTCACGCCGCAGCAGGTCGGCGCGCTCGACGATTTCGTCGACGAATATTGGAGCGGCGGCTCGAACGACGCGGCGGCTGCGGCCGAGAACTTTTTCGCCACCTTCGAGTAGGATCGTGCCCGTGGCGTCGGATTGATCCCGACGCCACTACTGGCCGGCCGCCGCGCTCGCGGGGCGGCGCGTGTTCCGCTTTCCACCGTCAATGAGCTGGCCGATGCCCGTCAAACGCAAGCGCAATCTTTCCGCGACCATCGCCCTCTTGCCGACATGGTTCGCCGCGGTCGTGGTCTTCATCGGCACGATGGCCTGGTCGATCCGGCTGTCCTTTACCAATTCCACGCTCTTTCCATCTTCGACCTATGTCGGCTTCGCGCAATATTCCAAGCTCTTCGCCTCGGCCAAATGGCTCGCCTCGCTGCAAAACGTCTTGATCTTCGGCGTACTCTATGTGTCGGGCTGTCTGGTGCTCGGCTTCCTGCTGGCCGCCGCCCTCGATCGCAAGATCCGCTTGGAAAGCGCCTTCAGGACGATCTTTCTCTATCCCTACGCCATGTCCTTCGTGGTGACCGGGCTGATCTGGCAATGGATGCTCAATCCGACGCTCGGCATTCAGGCGAGCATGCGTTCGCTCGGCTGGGAAGGCTTCGTCCTCGACTGGGTAGTCAATCGGGACATGGCGATCTATGCGCTGGTGCTTGCCGGCGTATGGCAGGGCGCCGGGCTCGTCATGGTGATTGCGCTCGCCGGCATACGCGGCATCGAGGCCGAGCAATGGAAAGCGGCGCGCATTGACGGCATTCCCGTCTGGCGCATCTATGTCTCAATCATCCTGCCCCAGCTCGGACCGGCGCTTGCCGCTGCCGGCATGCTGCTCGCCATGGGTGTGATCAAGACCTACGACATCGTCGTCGCCATGACCAACGGCGGCCCCGGCAATGCCACCGAAGTGCCGGCGAAATTCATCATGGATAATCTGTTCGGGCGCCAGAATCTCGGCCTTGCCACAGCAGGCGCGACGGTGCTGGTCCTTGGCGTCATCATCGCCGTCGCGCCGTTCCGCTACGCGATGCACATGCGCAACCAGGCAAAGGGTGGGGCGTGATGAACCAGCCTCACCCGAATGGGCCGAAGCCGGCACGGATCACCGCGGGACGCATCGGCCTTTATACCTTCCTGGTCGCCGCCGCCCTTTTCTTCCTGCTGCCGCTCTATACGATGGTCGTCACTTCGCTGAAGTCGATGGACGAAATCCGACTCGGGCAGATATTTGCCCTGCCCGCCACGCTCGATTTCTCCGCCTGGGTGACAGCCTGGTCGGGCGCCTGCATGGGAACTGTCTGCGTCGGCATTCGCAGCGGCTTCTGGAATTCGGTGGCGATCACCGTTCCCGCCGTCGCGATCTCGGTCTTCATCGGCGCCGTCAACGGCTATGCGTTGTCGCTCTGGCGGCCGCGCGGGGCGAATGCGCTCTTTGGCCTGTTAATGGCCGGTGGTCTCATCCCCTATCAGATCTTCCTCTATCCGATGGTCCGGGGCATGGCGAATATCGGCCTCTACAATTCACTCGCCGGCATCATTCTCGTCCACGTCATCTTCGGTCTGCCGCTGGTGACGCTGCTCTTCCGCAACTATTTCGTCAGCGTGCCGGAGGAGCTCTGCAAGGCCGCGCGCGTCGACGGCGCCGGTTTCTGGCGCATCTTCTTCGAAATCATGCTGCCGATCGCCGTGCCGATGGTCGTCGTCGTCTCCATGCTGCAGTTCACCGGCATCTGGAACGACTTCCTGCTCGGTCTCGTCTTCGCCGGCCGCGACAACCTGCCGATGACCGTGCAGCTCAACAATATCGTCAATACCACGATGGGCGAGCGCACCTACAATGTGAACATGGCGGCGACGATTCTCACCGCCATCGTCCCTCTCGCCATCTATTTTCTGTCCGGCCGCTGGTTCGTGCGCGGCATCGCCGCCGGCGCAGTCAAGGGGTAACGCTTCCATGCAATCCGCTGTCTCCGTCAAGGACCTGAAGATCGCCTATGGCCACCACACGGTGATCGAGAAGATGTCGATCGACGTCGCGCCCCGCGAGTTCCTGGTGCTGCTCGGCCCTTCCGGCTGCGGCAAGTCGACGCTTTTGAACGCCATTGCCGGCCTGCAGGACATAACGGCAGGCGAGGTGTGGATCTCAGGCAGGAACGTCAGCTGGGAGGAGCCGAAGGATCGCGGCATCGGCATGGTCTTCCAGTCCTACGCGCTCTATCCCCGCATGTCGGTGCGCAAAAACCTCTCCTTCGGGCTTCGCGTCGCTGGTCTGCCGAAGGCCGAGATCGAAGCGCGCGTCGCCCGCACCGCCGCCCTCCTCCACCTCGATATGCTGCTCGATCGACGCCCCGCCGAACTATCCGGCGGTCAGCGCCAGCGCGTCGCCATCGGCCGGGCCCTGGTGCGGGAAGTGGACGTGTTCCTCTTCGACGAACCGCTGTCGAATCTCGACGCCAAGCTCCGCAACGAATTGCGCGTCGAGATCAAAAAGCTGCATCAGAGCCTCGGCAATACCATGATCTATGTGACTCATGATCAGGTCGAAGCGCTGACGCTCGCCGATCGCATCGCCATCATGCGCGATGGCGTCATCCAGCAGCTCGCCTCGCCGGCGGAGATCTACCGCCGCCCGGCCAACCTCTTCGTCGCCGGCTTCATCGGTGCTCCGGCCATGAATTTCATCGAGGGCCGGATCGAACGCGACGGCGACACTCTGCTCTTCCGGAGCAACGGGCTGGCCGTCGATCTCTCGGGATATGCTTTCCGGGCCGCGGTGGCGGAAGGGCCTGTTACATTAGGAATTCGCCCTGAGCATCTTGTGCTCGACGGGGTGGTAAGCGGGCTGCCCACCATTCCTGGCCACGTTTCCGTCGTCGAGCCGATGGGATCGGATACCGTCGTCTGGTTCGACTGGACGGAGCAGAGCCTCTCGCTTCGTCTTATGGGCGACGTCGACGTCAAGCCGGGCGATGCCGTGGCTCCGGGCCTGGATATCGCCAAGGCGTCGCTCTTCGCTGCCGATGGATCGCGGCTATGACGCGCCATCCCTGCGCTTTCCCGCAATTCCGGACGCGTCTCACGCTGCTTTGAGGAATTGCCCCAGGACAGGATTTGAAAGAGACATGTCTGAGATCGTTTATGATGCGCTGGTGATCGGCTCCGGCGCGGCGGGTTCCTTTGCCGTCAAAGAGCTGACGGCCCATGGACTGTCGGTGCTGCTGCTCGAGGCTGGGCCGGCCGTCGGCCCCAGAGATTTCGATCCGGCGCGCAAGAAGGCGCCGGCAAGCAGCATCAATATCTGGGAGCGCGCACGCGCCACACTGAAGGGGCAGCCGATCCAGGCGCGGGCGGCGTTCTTTACTGAACGCTTCAGCCACTTCTTCGTCAACGATCGCAAGAACCCCTATACGACGCCGAAGGGTGAACCCTTTCTCTGGATCCGCGGCCGCCAGGGCGGCGGGCGTCTGCACAGTTTCGGCCGCGTGCTGCTGCGCTGGACCGACGATGATTTCAAGATCCGCTCGCGCAGCGGAAAGGGCGTGGACTGGCCGGTCTCCTATGACGAGCTTGCGCCCTTCTATGACGAAGTGGAGGCCTATCTCGGGCTGTACGGCAACAGGGACGATGTGCCGACCTTGCCGGACGGCCTCTATGCGAAACCGGCAAGCCTGACGCCCGCAGAACAGATCTTCAAGCAGGCAGTGGAAAGCCGCTGGCCGGAACGGCGCGTCGTCTCCTGGCGCTATATCGCGCCGGACGCCGAACGCATGCCGCGACCGCTGCGGGAGGCAAAGGCGAGCGGGCGGCTGACAGTCCGCTATGACGCCATCGTGCGTCGCATCACCACCCACGAAAAGACCGGCCGCGCCACCGGTGCGGAATTCATCGATCGCAATACGGGCAAGGTTTCGACGGCGCGTGCCGCGACGGTCGTGCTCTCCGCCTCGCCGATCGAGAGCGTGCGGCTGCTGCTGAACTCGGCATCGGCAAGACATCCTGATGGACTCGGAAACAGCTCGGGCGGGCTCGGGCGTTATTTCATGGACCAGCTTCCATGCCTCGCCTTCGGCTCTTTTTCCAAGGCGAAGGGTTGGGCCGTTGACGATTCCGCTCCTGTCGATCCTTTCTACAATCCGTCGGGTGGGATCTTCATCCCGCGCTTCGGCGAGGGTGACGCCGCCCGCGGCGATTTCGACTATCAGGGCAGCGTCGGCAGGGCGCCGGTTTCAGAGGAGACCGATGCGCGTCTCGCCTTCTTCGGCTTCGGCCGCATGCTGCCCTATGCCGACAATCGCATCACCCTCGATGGCAAGCGAAAGGATGCCTGGAACATTCCGGTGCCGCACATTCGCTGCGTCATGCAGGAGGAGGAGCAGCGGCTGCTTCGCCGGCAGCAGGAGGCGTTGATCGCCATGATCCGGGAGGTCGGCGGCGACCTGGAATTCATCGGCTCTCCCAGCGGCCTCAAGGAGATGGGCAGGGGCGCCTTTCCCGACGCCGATGCCTTCAGCCGCTTCATGTTTCGCAAATGGTTCCGCAAGACCATGTGCATGGGCGCGGCAATCCATGAAACTGGCGGCGCGCGCATGGGCGAAAGCCCGGAAGCCTCGGTGCTCAATCCCTACAACCAGCTCTGGGATGCCCCGAACGTCATCGTTACCGACGCCAGCGCCTTCCCGGGCAGCGGTATCGCGGGCACGACGCTCACCGTCATGGCGCTGACGATCCGCGCCTGCCGCAACCTTGTCGACCACTACCGAACGGGGCTGCTCTAGTCCCGCCTCCATCTCGTCGTGAGCGGCGTCGAAGAAGTTCGCCGGCATGTGGAGTGGCGAAAGAGGCGAACAAGTGAACGAGCTTTGGGTTATCCAACCGTCACACTAACTTTGCAGTGACATGCTCCTGTCAACTGAGCAGGAAGGGAAAGCCCATGTCTAGAACACATCAGGACCAGCTCAGCCGGATAAAGGCCGAAATCGCCGACAGCTTCGATGAGGAGCTGGAAATGCAGATGGAGGAAGACCGGCTGGACGATCTGGTCGTCGAAGGAATGACGGAACCCGCGGAGCAGACGCTCGATCGAAAGATCTATTTCCGCGAGCTGTTCCGGCTGCAGCATGAGCTGGTGCGGCTGCAGGATTGGGTCCAGTACAAGCAATTGAAAGTGGTGGTGCTTTTCGAAGGCCGGGATTCGGCCGGCAAGGGCGGCGCGATCAAGCGCGTGACCCAAAGGCTCAACCCGCGCGTCTGCCGCACCGTGGCACTGCCTGCGCCGACCGAACGGGAGCGCCATCAATGGTATTTCCAGCGTTATGTCCCGCATCTTCCCACCGCCGGCGAGATCGTGCTCTTCGACCGCAGCTGGTACAACCGCGCCGGCGTCGAGCGCGTGATGGGGTTCTGCACCCCTGACGAACTCGAGGAGTTCTTCCGCTCGGTGCCCGAATTCGAACGGATGCTCGTCCGTTCCGGCATCGTGCTGATCAAATACTGGTTCTCGATCACCGACGAGGAACAGGAATTCCGCTTCAAGATGCGCATCCACGATCCGCTGAAGCAGTGGAAGCTTTCGCCCATGGACATGGAAAGCCGCATCCACTGGGAGGAATATACCAAGGCCAAGGAAGAAATGCTGGCGCGCACACACACCAGGGAAGCGCCCTGGTGGGTGGTGCAGGCCGTCGACAAGAAACGGGCGCGGCTGAACTGCATCGCCCATCTTCTCGAGCAGATTCCCTATGAGGATGTGCCGAAGCCTGAGATCCAGCTGCCGGGCCGTATCCGTCATGCCGACTACATCAGGGCGCCGGTTCCGCCTGAAATGCTCGTACCGGAGCGCTATTGAAAGCATAGCTGCAACAAGTCGGCTGCCGAAGCGTTGAAGCCGAGACCGCATGGTCACTGCCACCGTGCGGTCAACGTGTGTTTCCCAACGGCTGCATCGTGAAGTATAAAGACTGAGCGTCCTTCGGCCGATAATACGGAGATGACAGGAGGTTGATCATGACGGGCTTTTGGAGATTAATCGTTCAGGAGGTTGTGCTCTCGGCGATTCTGGCCGCCGGCACTGTTATCGGCCTTCCCAAGCTTGCCGATCCGAACGCCAGTGCCAATTATCCTTTGGCAATCGTCGTTTTTCTGGCGATGTCAGGGGCCTTGGTGGCTTATGAGCTTCTGACACGGAAGCCATCCTGATGCTCTCGTTTACCGGCCGGTTGGCGCAGCCAACAAGGTGCTGCCGACCGACAGATTGCGCCGGCAGGTCCGGCAAGCTCGCTACGCCGCGCGAGAACACGGCGCAACGATTGCGCCGCCGGCAGCTGTCAGGCCGCGATGTCAGCCATATGATTCAGTTCCTCAACGGCATCATCCGGTAGCACCAATCCGGCAGCAGCGAGATTTTCCCTGAGATGGCCGAGCGACGACGTGCCCGGGATCAGCAGGATATTGGGTGCGCGGCGCAACAGCCAGGCGAGCGCCACCTGCATCGGCGTGGCGCCGAGGCGTGCGGCGACATTGGAGAGCGTGGACGATTGCAGCGGCGTAAATCCGCCGAGCGGGAAGAAGGGTACATAGGCGGTGCCTTGACGGGCGAGATCGTCGATCAGCCGGTCGTCGTTCCGATGCGCCAGATTGTGCTGGTTTTGCACACAGACGATCTCGGCGATCCCGCGGCCTTCGGCGACCTGTTTTGATGTGGCGTTGCTTAAGCCCACATGACGGATCAGACCCTGCCGCTGGAGATCGGCCAGAACCGCAAGGGGTGCTTCTATCGAGCCTTCGGCCGGGCGATGCAGGTCAAATGCGATCCGGAGATTGACGACATCAAGCGCATCAAGGCCGAGGTTGCGAAGATTGTCGTGAACCGCCTGCGTCAGTTCCTGGCGCGAGAAGGCCGGAATCCAGGATCCGTCCGTGCCGCGCCGCGCGCCGACCTTGGTGACGATGACGAGATCGTCGCCGTAGGGATGGAGCGCTTCACGGATGATCTGATTGGTGACGTGCGGGCCGTAGAAATCGCTGGTGTCGATATGGTTCACACCGCTTGCGACCGCCTCGCGCAGCACTGCCAGGGCGGTGTCATGATCCCTGGGCGGACCGAACACGCCAGGCCCTGCAAGCTGCATGGCGCCATAGCCAAGTCGCCTCACCGTGCGGTCGCCGATAGTGAATGTGTCGGACTGATTTATGATGGACATGATCTCGCTCCTTTCAAGAGATGAGGCCAAACTTACTCCTTGGCGGTGCGTATGATAATCGAGTACAATGCGCACAGGCTGTGCGGAGTGGTGAACAGTGAAAGCAGACCTGAGTGACCTCAACGCCTTCGTCGCAGTGGCGCGGGCGGGTGGTTTTCGCGAGGCAGCGCGCGCCAGTGGCAGCAGCGCCTCCTTCTTGAGCGAAGCGGTGCGTCGCCTGGAGGCCGATCTTGACGTCAGGCTCTTCAATCGCACGACCCGTAGCGTCGTTGCGACCGATGCCGGCAAGGGTCTGCTGGAGCGGCTCGGCCCTGCATTGACGGAGGTGGAGGCCGCGCTCGACGTGGTCAACCGTTTTCGCGACAGGCCGGCTGGTTCGCTGCGCCTCAATGTGCCGGTCAGCGCTGCACGGCTGGTGCTGCCCGCCATCGTCCCGCCATTCCTAGCCGCCTACCCCGACATTCGCCTGGAGATCGTCGCCGAGGAGAGCTTTGTCGACGTGCTCGCTGCCGGGTGTGACGCCGGCATCCGTTATGACGAGCGGCTGGAGCAGGATATGATCGCGATTCCGATCGGTCCGCGCTACCAGCGCTTTGCCACTGCGGCGTCGCCTGCTTATCTCGACCGCCACGGGCGGCCGCAACATCCGAGGGAACTTCTCGGCCATGCCTGCTTGCTGGGCCGTTTTGCCAGTGGTGCGCTGACGACCCCATGGGAATATGAGCGGGACGGTGAAGTCGTGCGGGTCGAACCGACCGGCCCATTGATCGTCAGGGTCGGTGGGGCGACCGATCTTTCCGTCGACGCGGCGATCGCGGGCACAGGAATCATCTGCATTTTCGAAGACTGGCTGCGCCCGCATTTCGACAGCGGCGTCCTCGAGCCCATCCTCGAGCCGTGGTGGCAGCGCTTTTCAGGACCGTTTCTCTATTATCCCGGCCGGCGTCTGGTGCCTGCGCCGCTCAGGGCATTCATCGACTTCGTCAAGGCATCGGCCGGCCGGGCTTGATGTCCGTCGGCGAGCGGCATGCCTTCGGCCTTCGCGCCTATGTGTCAGAGCGTGACCTCGGCATTGTCGCCCATATCCGGTTTGCTGTTGGTGACCGCTGCGGCCGCCATTTTAATATAGCTGATGATGGTGCCGGGGCTGTCCCAATATTCAGCCGAAGACGGGGTAACCTTGAGGATGCGGATGGAGGGATCGTCGGGATTGTCCCACCATGCTTTTGCCGGCGTTGCCCATAATTCACGGATCTTTTCGCGGTCGTTCTGCACCTCGGCCGTCCCCGATATGGAAACATATTTCTGTGCCTTGGTGTCAGCAAAGGCCAGGCAGACATTCGGCCAGCGGGCGACCTCGTCGTCCTTGTGACTGGCTAGATCAGTCAGAAAATAGACTGCATTTTCGAGTTGCGCGCTATAGACAGACATTGGTCGGGCGCGCAGATCGTCGCCGTTGCGGGTGGTCAACATGCAGAACCCTATTCTGTCGATCAACTCCCACACCCGTGTCGCGTCATCCTGCTCGGCCATCGTCATCTCCATTGTGGGAAAGACGGATTAACCATTGGCTTGAGCCAATGTTCCCGCTGTTTATGCGGCCAACTCCCGGAAGGTGATCGAGTAACGCAGTCGGTCGACAGGCGGGATGGAATGCTCCCAGAGCGTTCTTGAGGCGCCGGCCATGAGATAGGCGGAGCCGGGTTCAAGCACGAGCGATCGTCGCTGCCACTTGTCGCCGTTCCGGCGCCTCAGCCTGAAGGTGCAGGACGAAAGCAGGGAGATGCCGACGACGCGGCCGAACACGGCTTTATCCTTATGCCAGCCGATCGGCGCGCCAGGTGCGTATTCCGTCACGAGAGCATGTTCCAGCGCCTCCGGCGCGATATTCGCGAAGCATGCGGCGATCTCGCGAATGGGGAGCAGCCATGAGGGTATTTCCCCTGCTTTTCTCATGCGCTGACTGTCGAAGTCGTATTTCCAGCCGAAGGAGACCGTCCTGCGCTTGCCTTCGAACCCGTGGAAGTCGAAGGCTTTGAACGGCAGGGCCGGTATCGCTTCGAGAGCTGAGCGCTGCAGATCGACGGGCACAATATCCCGGATATATCGGAAACCCTCGGGAAAACCGTCGTCGGCCACACCAAAGAGATCCTTCTGCGCCATCATGGTCACCGCTCGCTCCTCAATGCACGCTCGGGGTTTCCATGACCATCGCGAAATCTTCTGCGACCAATTCGCTGACCGCTATGAGGATTTCCTCCCGTGAAAAGCCCGATGTCAGTGCGTGCTGGATCAACTCCTGTAAATCCGGCTCCACGACATCGCGACAATCCTCGAGGCGTTCCTCCGAAATGGTGAGGCTATTCAATTCGTCCATTGTCTATCCTTTCGGCAAATGTAACCGCTGAGGCCGGGGGCAGGATTCTAACGCGCGGCCGTCCGCTTGCGCCCGACCAACAGCCCTTCGCGCTGCATCTTCTTGCGTGCAGCCTTTCGCTGCCGGCTGATCGCTTGCGCTTTTTCCCGGAGGCGGCGTTCCGACGGTTTCTCATAGGCGCGCCGTTCCTTCATTTCGGGAAACAGCCCTTCGCGCTGCATTTTCTTCTTCAAGGCCCTGAGGGCCTGATCGACATTGTTGTCTCTGACGAGTACCTGCATGTCGGATTCTCCTTGTTGGATGAGTGTCGATCGTCTTTCAGCCGAACTGCGCGGCGATCGGCGTCTACATTCGCTGCGGCTAAAGAGGCTGAAATGCCTGGCCTACGGCCGCAATCGCAGTCGCTGTGTTTCGTCGCTCAAAAAGAAATCCCCTGCCGGCCGCAGCCGGATTTATCGTTTGTTGCTGGGATTGCCCATAGCGCGCGCGATGACGCCCACCGCCGATCCTTTACGTTCTTTGACGAGTCGGCACTGCTTGAGTGACCGATGGGATCGGGTTCGGCTCTAAAAATAGGTGGCGGCGATGGGGATTGCAATGGTGTGCGGGCACCATAAAGCAGCACCAGAAAAACGCCGCCGTAACCTAGTCGCCCCAGAAGTTCCTTCAAGTTTACCGCGTGTAAATTGTTCTAAATTGCTTCAAATTTGATTGAAGCGGCGTACGTAATGGTCGTTTTATGAAGCGACGACACACGTTATAGGTGAATTTTAACCTTTCGTTAAATAACCCGTTGACTTGAAGTATTAATAAGTTGTTAAAGAAGCCGCTCTCAAGAGGTCAAATTGGCCCGTTAATATACAATTTTAGGAGAAACTAATGGCTTCGCCGATTCACGCAACTGATGATAGTGCAACATTTCAAGAAACTGACGTAATTTCCGGAAATCTGCTTTCCAACGATTCGTCCGACAACGGACACTTGTTCCTGCGCGCCTTCGACGGCGCCAGCGTTGGCGCCAAGAGCGGCTTGAGCCAGATCACCGAAATTCACGGTGAGTACGGCACGTTCTTCGTCAAGCCGGATGGCAGCTATACCTATGTTCTGAGCGATGCCGCCAAGATCGGCTTCACCAACGGTGAAACGCTGACCGAGCGGGTCTCCTACAAGATTTCCGACGGCAGCGGTCATACAGATGTTGGCGTGTTCTCCCTGAACATACAGGGCGTTACCCAGGTAAAGCCGATCGCTGTTGACGATACCTACAGCTTCACCGAAGGCAGCGTCATCGGCGGCAACGTTCTCGACAACGACATTGCCGGCGACAACGGCAAGCTGTTTCTCCGTCAGTTCCTGAGCACGAAGGTGGACTCCAAGGCAGATGCCGTAACTGACGTTCAGGGCACCTACGGCATGTTCCACGTCAAGGCCGACGGCTCGTTCACCTATGATCTGACGAGCGATCTGAACGATGGGCAGACCTACACGGAAGTTCTCCGCTATTACAAGATCTCCGACGGGGAAGGCCACACGGACACTGCCCTGGTGACGCTCAACATCCTCGGCACGGACGCTCATCCCGACGGCGTTGGTGTTTGATCCGCAGCAGTAGATCAGTGAGACAAGATGCCCGCCGCGCAATCGGCGGGCTTTTTTATATGCGCCGTTCCTCAATGATTGGCAGACATAACCCTTTTTAGCTAGTTCTTATAAAAGATCGGCAGGCGTAGTCTCGATGTTCGGAGGACACGCCCTTGACCGAACACATCGAACCCAAGCAAATCGAAACGGACGATCTGACGAAAGTCTGGTCCGTAACCGAGTTCTGCGCTCGCCATCGGATAGATGTCGAGGAGCAAGCGTTGTTGCTCAAACTCTTCGGACCATTCGCGACAGCCTGCGAGTTGCTCCATAATGCCAGGCGTGCGCCTCGATACCGATGAGGTCCTCGCTCGCCGACCGGCGATATTCCCCGCTTCCTTAATCGATCTCGACTTGCCATCCCGGGAACCGGCAGAAGCACCACCTGATCGGGTGGCCTTCGTTGTCGTGCTTCCGAGGGATTGGTGAATTCCCATCCGCCGTCACGCCCGCTGTGAGCTGGAGCGCCCCTCCATGACCTCCCGGATCGGACAATCTCCTGAATTGCTCCTCACTCTCTGCACAAAATCTGCAATCCGGCGCGGCATCTTCCCGCCATGAGCAAAAATGATATCCCGCCGCGCCTCACATCGCCCACCTTGCCGGATCGCCTCCGCGAGGACGGGTGGTGGCTGATCGAGGTTCCTATCGAGGCAAGGTCGGGAAATAGGCTCGTCGTGATCGAAAAACGGCATTTGCGAGAGGAGCACCAATGGACGCAGCCGAGATCCTGACACCACCGATGCGCATCAGGCGCGGCAGCGGCCGGGTCGCCGCTCTGCTTGCGCTGGTGGCGCTTGCCGACTTTCTGATTTTTGGCGACACCCCCGGCATCAATCTTTTCCTCTTTGCTGTTGCGGTCTGCGTCGGCATTCAGTTCTCGGCGCGCAAGCCGCCATCGTCTTCGACGGCGGCTCTTCTCGTGAGCTTTCTGGTCCTGGCTGCGGCTCCCCTGCTGGAAGCGACCTCACTCACGGGCCTTGCCTTTTGCCTCGGCGCGCTGATGTTGGTTGCTCTCATCAGCGCCAAGCTCATGCCTCGCCGGCCAACCGCGCTGCCTCTGGTATTTTGCCGTTTCGCACTTGTCATTCCCTTGCGACTTGTCGGGGATATCAGGAAATATCTTGCGACACCGGGTAAACATCTATCCCTAACCGGCGTTCAGCAGAGCATTGCCCTCTGGATCATGCCTCTCGTTCTCGCCGCGGTCTTCGTGTCTCTCTTTGCGGCTGCGAACCCGCTTATCGAGATCGCGTTGCGGAGCATCGATTTCGGCATTCTGCTGCAGTTCCTCGACCCTTGGCGGATCGGCTTCTGGTTGATGACCGCCATCGTGGTTTGGGCGATGCTGCGGCCGCGTTTGAAGCGGCGTGATGCGCGGTCGCAGGCCGGCAGGGCGTTCATGATCGTGCCCTCCAAAAATGCGCCGCTCGGCCACGCCTCGCTGCTGCGGTCGCTCGCCCTGTTCAATGCCGTCTTTGCCGTGCAGACACTCCTTGATCTCGTCTATCTCTGGGGCGGCGCGGATCTGCCGGATCACATGAGCCATGCTGAATATGCACATCGCGGCGCCTATCCCCTGATTGCGACCGCGCTTCTGGCCGCCGGCTTCGTCCTCGTTGCCATGCGGCGCGGCGGCCCCGGCGATTACAGTCCGCTCATCCGTGGCCTCGTCCACGCCTGGATCGCCCAGAACGTCCTTCTCTGCCTGTCGTCGATGCTGCGGCTCGGGCTTTACGTCGAGGCCTATTCGCTGACCGAACTGCGTGTCGCCGCCGGTCTCTGGATGGGGCTCG
The DNA here is from genome assembly GCF_017948245.1 of Rhizobium sp. NLR16a. Lineage (NCBI taxonomy): Bacteria > Pseudomonadati > Pseudomonadota > Alphaproteobacteria > Hyphomicrobiales > Rhizobiaceae > Rhizobium > Rhizobium sp. NLR16a. The sequence continues at coordinate 99,839 of NZ_CP072870.1, forward strand.
TCGCCATCGGCCTTGTGCTGATCCTGCTGCGCATTCTGCTCAATCGATCCAACCAGTGGCTGATCGCCGCCAACCTCGCCTCTCTCGTGACGGTCCTCTACATCAGCGCCTTCATTGATTTCCCGGCGTTCATCGCCCGCTTCAACGTCAAGCATAGCCAGGAGATCAGCCAGGAAGGCGCGCCGCTCGACCTTGCCTATCTCTCCTCGCTTGGCCCCTCCGTCATTCCGGCGCTCGATCTTTATCTCAGCATGCTGCCGGAACACCTGATCGACCGGAGGAGCGAAGCGGTGACAGTTCGGTACTACCTCGCCAGGAATTTCGGAATGCGCCGGAGTGACTGGCGGAACTGGACCTTCCGGGCGGCGCGGCTGGAGAGCTATCTTCTGGCCCCTGCAGCCATTGCAAGATAGGACGAGAACGATAACAACAGGCACGACAACCAGTACAGGACCGGTGATGGCGCCCCGCATTCTCGTCGTCGATGACGAGCCTCATATCCGCGATGTGATTTGCTTTGCTCTCGATCGTGCCGACTTGGCATCGATGGCGGTCCGCAACGGCACCGAGGCGATGGCGGCTTTCCGCCGCGGCAACATCGATCTGATCATTCTCGACATCGGTATGCCCGGTATGGACGGTCTGGAAGTCTGCCGTCAGATCCGCACGACGTCAGGATTGCCGATCCTGTTTCTGTCGGCGCGCGACGAGGAGATTGACAGGATATTGGGGCTCGAAATCGGCGGGGACGACTATGTGACGAAGCCTTTCAGCCCGCGTGAACTCGTGGCGCGGGTGAAGGCGATCCTGAAGCGCAGTGGCAGTGAAGCGGGGCCTGACAGGCGCCACGCCACGCTCGTCGCCGGCGAGCTCAGCCTGGATCGCGCCGGCAGGACCGTTATGTTCGGCAAGTGCGCTGTTGCGATGACGGCGCTCGAATTCGCCATCCTGGACGCATTGCTGTCACGGCCCGGTATGGTCTTCAGCCGCGAGCAATTGATGGAGGCGGCCTACGGCGCCGGCACCTATGTCGCCGATCGCACGATCGACAGCCATATCCGCAATATCAGGGCCAAATTCGCTGCCGCCGGCGGCTCCGGGGTCATCGCAACGGTTCACGGCATCGGCTTCAAGCTCGGCGGTGAAATCGGGAGGAAGGCGTGATGCCGGCGCCGAAGGTCAGGGTGAAATGGCGGCCGCCGCTGGCGCTGATCGTCTACGCGGTGCTTCTCACGGTGATGGCGCTGCCTGTCCTGATCGTCATCTGGTTTCGCGCCACCGAGGCGAGCGCGAACCGGATGGAGCCGGTGGAGATCATCGCCCTCGTCGTCGTCCTCGTGCTGACGCTCGCCGTCGCCTATGTGCTGACGCGCACCATCACCGGTCCCATCGACGCCCTGATCGCCCGGACGGATGAGATCGCCCGCGGCGGCAAGGCAGCAATCCGTCCGCTTGAAAGCTATGGAACGCGGGAGATCGCCGTGTTGTCGCAGAGTTTCCTCGATCTCGCGGGAAAACTGGTCGACCGCACCGAATATGTCCGCTCCTTTGCCGCACATGTGTCCCACGAATTGAAATCGCCGCTGACGGCCATTCGGGGCGCGGCGGAGCTTCTGCGCGATGATGATGCCGACAGGGCAATGACGAAGGCGCAACGCCTGCACTTTCTGGACAACATCGCCGCCGACGCTGTCCGTCTCGACGCATTGCTGCAGCGGCTGAGGGAACTTGCGCAGGCGGAAATGCCGATGACCGGGGGCGGAAGCAGCATTGCAAGCGTCATGGCCCTACTGCGCCAGCGATTTCCCGCTCTTGATATCTCAGGGACAGGCGATACGGAAGCATTGATTGCGCTTCCCGACGAGGCGGCCATCATCGTCTTCGCCAACCTTGCCGCCAACGCCCTTCAGCACGGCGCCGCGCTGCTTGAATTCACAGTGTCGGCCGACGCGCGAACGGCCCTCATTCTCGTCCGTGACGACGGCGGCGGTATTTCCGAGGCAAACCGCGACCGCATCTTTCAGCCGTTCTTCTCGACCCGCCGCGAAGAGGGCGGCACCGGCATGGGGCTCGGCATCGTCCATGCCATGCTCAGCTCCCACGGCGGCACGATTCACCTTCGGCAGACGACCGGCGCCGGCGCTGAATTCGAGATTGCGATACCCTTGCTTTCCCAGCGCGGCTGAGGAGACCGCGCCGTCAGCTTTTCAGATAGCTGACGACGGCATCGGCGATCATTCCGCGATGGCGTTCGATGGTGTCACCGTCCGAGAGGTTGCGCCGGAAGATCGTGCCGAACGTATAACGGTTCGAGACGCGGAAGAAGCAGAAGGCGCTGATCATCATATGGATGTCGATCGGGTCGGCCTTCCGCCGGAAAACACCCTGGTCGAAGCCGCGCTGCAAAATGCCGGCAATGGTTTCGATGACCGAGACGTTGAGATCGCGGATCGCCTCGGAGCGAAGCATATGGGCGGCATGATGGATGTTCTCGATGCTGACGAGACGGACGAAATCGGGATTAGCCTCGTCGTGATCGAAGGTCGTTGAAATCAGCGTCCGCAACGCCTCTTCCGGCTCGAGATTGGACAGATGCAGATCGGATTCCAGCGAGCGTATCTTGCGGTAGGACTGCTCGAGGACGGCAAGATAGAGCCCTTCCTTGCTGCCGAAATAGTAATAGATCATCCGCTTCGAGGTGCGCGTCTTCTCGGCGATCGCGTCGACGCGGGCGCCGGCAAGCCCATGGGTCGAGAATTCCTCGGTTGCGACGAGGAGGATATCTTCCTTCGTCTGCTGTGGATCGTTCTTTCGGCCGTTTTCGCCCCGTTCCGCCATGAGCCTGATTGCCGATCCTCTAACTTATTGTCGTGCATAAGGAATTCAGACTGTGGGCGGCGTTCAAGGCGAACGTCTCCATCTGTCTTTCCGTCAGTCTTATTCACCTTGACCGCATGTTTCAATAGATGACGCTTGACATACGAACTAGTTAGTACATTTTAGAGGCGCGACAATGGAGGAATTGATCGCGACGGCAATTGTTCGGTCACGGCACGCTTTCGCATGTCTGACGGATGGTCGGCGGACGGCCTGAACAAGGCCGGGCTTGGAGGAGCGAATGACCCGTATTATCGACTTTTATTTCTTCGCACTGAAAGCGACGATCGCCCTGTTGCTGGCGGGCATGGTCGTCCTCGTCTTCGGGAACGTCGTACTACGTTATGCCTTCAACCAAGGCATCACCTCGTCGGAAGAGCTGTCGCGCATCTTTTTCATATGGCTGACTTTCCTCGGCGCGGTGGTGGCAATGCGCGAGCATGCCCATCTCGGCGTCGACTCCCTCATCGTCCGCCTCCCGAAACCCCTCGCCAAGCTCGCCGTGCTCCTCGGCTATGGAATGATGCTGGTCGCCACCTGGCTGATGATCAGCGGCAGCTGGGCCCAGACGCAGATCAACCTTCACGTCTCGGCACCGGCGACGGGCATTTCGATGGGCGTCTTCTACGGCGCGGGGCTCGCCTTTGGCGTGCCGGCCTTTTTCATCCTTCTCTGGGACGCTTTTGCCATCGTGACCGACCGCATTGACGTGACGACCGCTGAGCTCGTGCGCGACAGCGAGGAACAGGCGACACTCGAGGATCCCGCGCAGACGGCCTTCCGCGTTCTGAAGCCGAAACACTGAGGAGCGCGTCATGACCGTCACGATCTTCCTCGGCGCCCTTCTCGGCCCCATGGCGCTCGGCGTTCCGATCGCCTTTGCCCTCATCATCACAGGCGTGGCGCTGATGATGTATCTCGGCATGTTCGATGCGCAGATCGTCGCGCAGAACGTGCTGAACGGCGCCGACAGCTTTCCGCTGATGGCCGTGCCTTTCTTCCTTCTCGCCGGCGAGGTGATGAACACAGGCGGCCTTTCGCGCCGCATCGTCAATCTCGCCATGGCCATGGTCGGCCATATCAGGGGCGGCCTTGGCTTTGTCGCCATCTTCGCGGCCTGTGTGCTGTCGAGCCTTTCCGGATCGGCCGTCGCCGATGCGGCCGCGCTTGGCGCCCTGCTCTTCCCGATGATGCTGAAATCGGGCCATGATCCGGCTCGCGCCGGCGGCCTGCTCGCTTCCGCCTCGATCATCGGCCCGATCATCCCGCCCTCGATCGGCTTCATCCTTTATGGCGTCATCGGCGGGGTGTCGATCACCAAGCTGTTCCTGGCCGGCATTTTCCCAGGCCTGATGATCGGCGCGGCCCTTTGCGTCACCTGGCTGATCGTGGCGCGCAAGGAGCAGTTCGCCCTGCCGCCGAAGCAAAGCAGCGCGGTGCGGATGAAGGCATTCGCCGAGAGCATCTGGGCGCTGATGCTTCCCCTGTTCATCATCTTCGGCCTGAAGTTCGGCGTGTTCACGCCGACCGAAGCCGGCGTCGTCGCGGCTGTCTATTCGCTCTTCGTATCGATGGTCGTCTATCGGGAACTGCCGCCGTCGCGGCTGTTCGAGGTCTTCGTCGCGGCCGCGAAAATCACCTCGGTGGTGATGTTTCTGGTGGCCTGCGCCGCCGTTTCGGCCTGGCTGATCACCGTCGCCGACGTGCCTGGCGAACTCGCCGCTCTCGTCGAACCGCTTATGGATAATCAGACACTGCTGCTGCTTGCCATCATGGTGCTGATCGTCGTCGTCGGTACCGCCATGGACATGACGCCGACGATCCTCGTCATGACGCCGGTGTTGATGCCGATCATCAAGCAGGCGGGAATCGATCCTGTCTATTTCGGTGTGCTGTTCATCATCAATAATTCGATCGGGCTGATAACGCCGCCGGTCGGTACGGTGCTTAACGTCATCTGCGGCGTATCGAAGCTTTCGATGGAGGATCTGATGAAGGGCGTCATTCCCTTCATGATCGCCGAACTGATCGTTCTCTTTCTGCTCGTCCTTTTTCCCACACTGGTGACCGCGCCGGTCGCCTGGTTCGGGCACTGACTTCGCTTGCGGCGATGGAATTTCAACATGGCCGGAGGGAGATGCCGGCCTCATCCTGGGAGGAAAACATGCTGACTAGATTGACGAAACTGGCTCTGGGGCTGGCCCTGCCGATTGCCCTCCTGGCAAGCGGCCCTGCCATGGCCGAAATTCGCGAACACAGCCTCAAATTCGCCGCCGCCAACAACAAAGGCCATCCCCAGGTCATGGGCATGGAGAAGTTCGCCGAACTGGTGAAGGAAAAGAGCGGCGGCAAGATCGAGGTCAAGCTGTTTCCGGGCGGCGTGCTCGGCGGCGACGTCCAGACCGTATCGGCGCTGCAGGGCGGCGTGATCGAGATGACGGTGCTCAACGCCGGTATTCTCGCCAGCAACGTCAAGCAGTTCGGCGCTGTCGACCTGCCCTTCCTCTTCAACAGCGGCGAAGAGGCCGACAAGGTGATGGACGGCGCCTTCGGCACTGACCTGATGAAGCTCCTGCCCGACACCGGCCTCGTCGGTCTCGGTTATTGGGAGCTCGGCTTCCGCAACCTCACCAACAACCGTCATCCCGTCACCAAGCTCGAGGATATCAAGGGCCTGAAGATCCGCACGATCCAGTCGCCGATCCCGATCGAACTCTTCAACAGCCTCGGGGCCAATGCCGTGCCGCTGCCCTATACGGAACTCTATACCGCGCTTGAGACCGGCACCGTCGACGGCCAGGAGAACCCAGCCGCCAACATCATAAACGCCAAGTTCTTCGAAGTGCAGAAGTACATGACGATTACCCGTCACCAGTACAATCCGCAGATCGTGCTCATCAGCAAGAAGTTCTGGGACGGCCTGAACGATGAGGAAAAGGCGGTCTTCCAGTCCGCCGCGACGGAAGCCCGCGACTATCAGCGCAAGGTGTCCAGGGAAAAGGATGCCAACGCGATCGCGGAAATCAAGAAGACCGGCATGGAAGTCGCCGAACTCAGCCCCGAAGAGACGCAGAAGCTGCGCGACGCCGTCAAACCGCTGATCGACAAGTTCACGGCTGAGATCGGCGCGGAGACCGTCACGCAGCTCTTCAAGGAACTCGACACGGTTCGCGGCAAGTAAGCGGAACCGGGCCCGCAGCGATCCTGAGGGCCTTTCCCACCACGAGCAAACGGGACCTGGCGCATGGCCGAGACACTGCTGAAACCGCTGAAGGCCGGGCTGATCGGCTCCGGCATCCAGGCCTCGCTGACGCCTGCCATGCATATGGAGGAAGGTGCGGCCCAGGGGCTGGATTACGATTATGAGCTGATCGATCTCATCAAGCTGAACGCCTCGCCGGCCGATCTTCCGCGGCTGGTCGCGGATGCCGAAGCGCGCGGCCTTGCCGGCCTCAATATCACCCATCCCTGCAAGCAGCTCGTCATTGCGCTGCTCGACGAACTGTCGCCGGAAGCCCGGGCGCTCGGCGCCGTCAATACCGTCGTCCTGAAGGACAACAGGCGCTTCGGGCATAATACCGACTGGTGGGGCTTCGCCGAGAGTTTCCGGCGCGGACTGCCGCAGGCCGATCTTTCCTCGGCCGTGCAGCTCGGAGCAGGCGGAGCGGGTGTCGCAACCGCCTATGCGATCCTGACGCTCGGCCTGAATAGACTGACGGTCTTCGATCGCGAGCATGAGCGCGCCGTCGATCTGGCGGAAACGATGTCCCCGCTCTTTCCCGATGCGTCGATCACCGCCGGCGGCGACCTCGAGGCAGCGATGAAGGCGGCATCCGGCCTCATCCACGCGACGCCGACCGGCATGGCCAAATATCCCGGCACGCCGCTTCCGCCCGAACTCCTGGAAAGGCGGCATTGGGTTGCCGAAATCGTCTACTTCCCCCTGGAGACAGAGCTATTACGGCAAGCGAGGCAGCGCGGCTGCCGGACGCTTGATGGCGGCGGCATGGCGGTCTTTCAGGCGGTCGGCGCCTTTCGCGTGATTACCGGCAGGGAGCCGAATGCCGGTCGCATGCTTGCGCATTTCAAGACCATGACGACTTAACGCTCTCGCAAGGACCACTGCGATGAAGACATCGATTGCGACTGTTTCGCTGAGCGGCGACCTCCGCGACAAGCTGGAGGCGATCGCCAAGGCCGGTTTCGACGGGGTGGAGATCTTCGAGAATGATTTCCTGATTTTCGACGAAAGCCCGAAGGAGGTCGGCCGGATGGTGCGCGATCTCGGCATGGAGATCACGCTCTTTCAGCCGTTTCGTGATTTCGAAGGCATGCCGGAGCCGCTGCGCAGCCGCACCTTCGACCGGGCGGAGCGCAAGTTCGACCTCATGCAGGAAATGGGCACCGATCTCGTGCTGGTCTGCTCCAACGTCTCGCCGGCATCACTCGGCGGTCTCGACCGGGCCGCGGCGGATTTTCGTGAACTCGGCGAGCGCGCCGCCAAACGCGGCCTGCGCGTCGGCTATGAGGCGCTCGCCTGGGGCCGCCACATCCACGACCATCGCGATGCCTGGGAGATCGTCCGGCGGGCCGATCATCCCAATATCGGCCTGATCCTCGACAGCTTTCATACCCTCTCGCGCAAGATCGACGTCAATTCGATCCGGTCGATCCCGAAGGAAAAGATCTTCATCATCCAGCTTGCCGATGCGCCGCTGATCGACATGGACCTGCTCTATTGGAGCCGGCATTTCCGCAACATGCCGGGTGAAGGCGACCTGCCGGTGCTCGACTTCATGAAGGCTGTGGCGGCAACCGGCTATGACGGCTATCTCTCGCTGGAGATCTTCAACGACCAGTTCCGCGGCGGTTCGCCGAACGCGATTGCCGTCGACGGCCGCCGCTCGCTGCTCTACCTCGGCGACCAGGTGAAGCGCCAGCAGCCGGAGAGCGCACTGCTGGTGCCTTCAATGCCGCCGCGCGCTGCCGTCGAGGGCGTCGCTTTCGTCGAGTTCACCGCCGACGAGGACGAGGCGCGGGAACTCGAGGCGCTGTTTGCAAGCCTTGGTTTCCGGCAGGCGGCGAGACACAAGACCAAGCGAGTGGCGGTTTTCCGCCAGGGTGCCATCAATCTCGTGATCAACACCGAGCCAAAGGGCTTTGCCAGCGCCTCCTACGCCGTCCACGGGACTTCCGCCTACGCCGCGGGCTTGATGGTCGACGATGCCAAGGCAGCCTTGCAGCGCGCGCTCGCACTTGGCGCCGAACGGTTCGAACAATCGCTGGATACAGGCGAGATCGAAATGCCGGCGGTGCGCGGCGTGGGTGGCGGCGTCCTCTATTTCCTCGACCGCAAGACCGAGCTTGGCCGCATTTGGGAGATCGAATTCGATGCGGTCGAGGATGATGCCGCTCCGCAGCCGGCGGGGCTGCAATCGATCGATCATATGGCGCAGACGATGAAATATGAGGAACTGCTGACCTGGCTGCTGTTCTACACCTCGCTCGTCGAGGCTGAGAAGACACCGATGGTCGATATCGTCGATCCCTCCGGCATCGTCCGCAGTCAGGTGGTGGAGAACAGCGAAGGATCTTTGCGCATCACCATGAACGGGGCGGAAAACCGCAACACGCTCGCCGGCCGCTTCATCGCCGAGACCTTCGGCTCCGGCATCCAGCATCTTGCCTTCAGGACCGACGACATCTTCGCCACTGCCGCTGCCCTTGCCGGCAACGGCTTCGTTGCGCTGGCGATTTCGCCGAACTATTATGACGATCTCGAAGCGCGCTTCGGCCTCGACGCCGAATTTGCCGATCGCCTCAAGGCCAACAACATCCTCTACGACCGCGATGACGCCGGCGAATATTTTCAGCTCTATAGCCCCACCTATGGCGAGGGCCTGTTTTTCGAGATCGTCGAGCGGCGCGGTTATCGTGGTTATGGCGCTGCGAACGCCATTTTCAGAATTGCGGCGCTGAGGAAACATCTGAGACCGGCAGGCCTGCCCCGCACCTGAGAGGCCATCAGGCTGAAGCCCGCAGCATCAGTTCGGCATTGAGAAGAATGCGGCCCGCCGGTGCGGCAGGCCCCTCCCCCTCGCCGAGCCTGTCGAGCAGCAGTTCGATCGCCAGCCGGCCGATCTCGCTATAGTTCTGCGCGACCGTTGTGATCGGGGGGCAGGCGTATCGGGACAGTGGATGGTCGTCGTGTCCGGCGACACGCAGGTCATGGTTGACGCCGTGGCCGACCTTGACGCCCAGCTGGTAAGCGGCGGCGATAACGCCGAAGGCGACGCGGTCGTTGGCGCAAAGCACGGTGCGCGTCGGGAAGCCCTGGCCCGACGTCAGGATGCGGGTCGCCTCCTCGAAGCCGAAGCGCTCGAAGTCCCAGCTCTTGCTGTCGGCAAGCTCGACAATGCTGGGCGCCATGCGGAACTGCTCCATCGCCTCCAGGTACGCCGTCTGGCGCGTCAGGGCGTTGGTGTTGACATGCGGCATGCCGAAATAACAGGGCGGCTCGCCCGAGCGGCAGAGATAGTCGACGATGAGGCTGAAACTCTGGCGATTGTTAGTGCCGACGAAAGAGGACGTCTCGTCGAGCGGCGAGTCCACATAGATGAGGGGCACGCTGCGGCCGAGTTCGTCGAGCGTCGCATGGTGGGATTCGACGCCGAGCGGCGCGATGATCGCGCCGGCGACATTCATCGATTTCAGCGTCTTGATTGCCCGATCCTCCATCTCGGCCTTGCCGTCCGACGACAGGACGAAGGCGAGGAAGCCCGTCTCGTTGGCGATCATCTCGATGCGGCGGGTGAGCGCCATGTAAAAGGGATCGGTGGAATTGGGAATGATGACGCCGAGAATGTTGCTGCGCCGCCGGTTGAGATTGACGGCAAACATATTGGGCCGGAACCCCGATTTCTTCAGGGCCTGTTCGATCGTTTCCCGGGTCTTCTGGCGCACAGACATCGGGTCGCTGAAATATTTGGAGACGGTGGGACGCGACAGGCCGACGAACTCCGAAAAGTCCTCCATGGTTTTGATCGTCTTTGCCACCACCTGATCTCCTGACATGGCGTTTCTGACGGCTTTCTAGATGACTCATCGCCGAACGAAAAGCGGGTCCCTCGAGCCGCCGTGACGACGGCGATAGTTCAAGATTAATCGATGGAGAAGTGTACCTTCATCGTTGCCGGATCGACGGACTTCCTGGTGATGAAAGGCAACACCTCGCCGAGCGGCAGGCGATGGGAAACCAGCGCAGCCATCGCGCCCTCGTCCCGTTTGAGGATGGCAAGCGCCTCGGAAATGTTGCGGTTCAGCGAATGGGACCCGGCAAAACGGATCTGGCGGCGGAAGATCTCGAAGGGGGCGATGGAAACGCGCTGGTCGGGCGCACAGACGCCGAAGACGAGGATCGTGCCGCCATCGGCGGTAAAATCGATCATGCCTTCGACGACTCGGGCGATCCCGGTCGCGTCGGCGACGAAATCGAAGGCCCGGCGGCGGTCCGCGAGCGCCTGGGAACCCGAGACGGCTATCCCCAGCCCCAGCTTTTCGGCAAAGGCGAGACGTCCCTCGTTGATATCGGCGACCGTCACCGACGAGACGTCCTCGGCCTTCAGGGAAAGCGCGAGCAGCAGCCCGATCGGTCCGGCGCCGAAGACCAGAGCCGTTTCCGTTCCTGTCGGCCCCGCCCGCAGGCCGGCGCTGTTAAGGCCGTTCAAGACGCAGGCGAGCGGCTCGGCGAGTGCGGCGAGGTTGAAATCGAGATCGCCGATCTCATAGAGGTGATCGGTCCTGACCAGGCTGTATTCGGCGAAACCGCCGTTCTCCGTCACGCCGTAGGCCTTCAGGTCACGGCAGAGATTGGTCAGCCCCTTGCGGCAGGCCGGGCACTCTCCGCAAGGAAGATTGGGATCGACGACGACGCGGGCGCCGACGGCAAGGCCGCAGACATCGCCCGCGACGGCCTCGACCACGCCGGCATATTCATGGCAGGGAACCAGCGGGAAGCGGCCCGCGCCGTAACGACCGTGCAGGACGTCGATATCGGTATGGCAAAGGCCGGCCGCGCGCACGCGCACCAGCGCATGGCCGGGCCTCAGTTCCGGCAACGGCAGCGCCTTGGTGACCGCGACGCCCTTTTCGGTATAGCAGATGGCTTCCATTCCTCTGGCCCCTGGCTTGGGTGGCGGGTAGAGCGATCAACTCATCCAGTTGCCGCCATCGACATTGTAGGTCTGGGCAAGAATGTAATCGCTGTCGGCGGAAGCCAGGAAGACGGCCAGGCCTTTGATGTCGTCAGGTGTCGCGAAACGGCCGATCGGAACTGATTTGGCAACGGCGGCCTTCTTCTCGCCGGGCTTCAGGCCCTCCCACTTGGCGAAATGGGCATCGACGATATCCCAATGCTCGCCGTCAACGACGCCGGGTGCAATGGCATTGACGTTGATGCCGTATTTCACCAGCGCAAGTGCTGCCGACTGCGTCGCCGAGATGATGGCGGCCTTAGAAGCGCAGTAAAGAAGCACGAGCGCCTCGCCGCGACGGCCGGCCTGGCTCGCCATGTTGATGATCTTGCCGCCCCTGCCCCGCTTGATCATGACGTTCGAGACGGCCTTCATCATGAAGAGCGGTCCCTTCAGATTGACGGAGAAGACACGGTCATAACTTTCCTCACTGATCTCGTTCACGGGCGCCATGTCGAAGATGGCGGCGTTGTTGATCAGGATGTCGATGCCGTCGAACTCCGCATCGATCGTCTCGACGAGGGTCTCGATCGCATTGAGGTCTGTAACGTCAAGCTGCATCGCCTTGGTTGCAGGGCCGATCGCCGCGGCGGATCTCGTCGCCCGATCAATGTCGATATCGGCGATGATGACTTTGGCACCCTCCTTGACGAAGGCTTCGGCGAAGCCCAGTCCGATACCGCGGGCCCCGCCGGTAATCAGGGCGATTTTGTCTTTCAGGCGCATTTCCATCTCCATTGAGGCACGCATGATATTATCATGCGTAAACTTTGTATCCGCTTGTCCATGTCTGCTGTCAACCGTGTTCAAGAGATTTCAAGTCCAAATGCGGCACCAACTGTCATTTTGCTTTATATGACAGGCCCTGATTTAGTTTCTGCGACGCAATATAATTGTTGTCGCGAGGCAAGTATTTCTTGACTGCTGTGGTAGGGCGCGATAGGCCGAATGGCGCGTACAAAGACGCGGCATTGATCCGCGGAGTGAAGGAGATTGCGGATGCCCTCACGTCCCAGGACAGTTGCGCCAGAGACGCTCGGGCCGACGATCACGATCGGCGAAATTCTGGTGGAGATCATGGCGACCACCGTCGGTGCCGGCTTCCTGGAGCCGCAATCCCTGACGGGGCCCTATCCAAGCGGCGCGCCGGCCATTTTCATTGATCAGGTTGCGCGTTTGGACGGTGCCGCCGGCATCATCGCCAGCGTCGGCAATGACGATTTCGGGCGGCTGAATGTCGAGCGTCTGCGGCGGGACGGCGTCGACGTCTCCGCTATTGCCATCAGCGCCGACTGGCCGACGGGCAGCGCTTTCGTCCGCTACCGGCAGGACGGCGCCCGCGATTTCGTCTTCAACATCGCCAGATCCGCCGCCGGTCAGATCGCCCTGACGCCGGCCGCCGAGACGCTCGTTCAGCGGGCCGGCCATGTGCATGTCATGGGAACGGCTCTTTCCATCCCCGGTGCCCGAGAGGTGGTTCTTTACGCCATTGAGACGGTGCGCGCTCGCGGCGGGTCGGTTTCCCTCGACCCCAATCTCCGTAAGGAACTGCTGACGGATGGCGACGCGCTGAAAAGCTTCGACAAGGTGCTTGCAGCGGCTGACCTATTACTGCCATCAGGCGACGAGCTTTTCACCGCCGCTGGAATAACCGACGAGGCCTCGGCTGTCGCAAGGCTGCTGGAGCGGGGTATCGGCGAAATCGTCCTGAAGCGGGGCGAGCAAGGTGCATCCTTCTTCACCCACGACCTCGCGCGCGTTGATTGCGCCGCCTTCGCTGTCGACGAGATCGATCCGACCGGTGCGGGCGACTGCTTCGGCGCAACCTATCTCACCTGCCGCCGCAAAGGCATGGCCCCCGGGGCCGCCCTTCTCCATGCCAACGCGGCCGGTGCTCGCAACGTGACCCGGCTCGGCCCGATGGAAGGCGTCTCGACCCTTGCCGAACTCACGGCTTTTATCGCCGAAACCCCGAGGAGATAGACGATGGACCGGATGTTGATCCGTCTTGCCGCCGCCCGGCGTGAAGGCAGACCCTTCGGCATCACCTCTGTCTGTTCCGCCCATCCCGTCGTACTCAGGGCCGCCATCCGACGGGCGGTGCGCGATGGTATGCCGGTCCTGATCGAGGCGACCTGCAATCAGGTCAACCATCTCGGCGGCTATACCGGGATGACACCGGAAGACTTCATCCGCTTTGCCGAGCGCATCGCTACCGAGGAAGGGCTCGACCGTCCGCAGATGATCTTCGGGGGCGATCACCTCGGTCCCAATCCATGGCGCAAGGAGAGGCCGGAAGCAGCGCTCGCGAAGGCCGAGGCCATGATCGAAGCCTACGTCCGAGCGGGATTCAGCAAGATCCATCTCGATGCCTCGATGGGCTGCGCCGGCGAGCCGGCCGCACTCGACGACCGGACGATCGCCGAGCGCGCCGCACGATTGGCGCAGGTGAGCGAAAGGACGGCGAAGGCGGTCGGCGCGCCGCTGCCGCTTTATATTCTCGGCACCGAAGTTCCGGTGCCGGGCGGCGCCGACCATGCGCTGGAAGAACTTCGGCCGACCGCGCCGGAGGCCGCCCGCGCAACGATCGCCATTCATCGCGAGATCTTTTCGCGCGCGGGATTGGAAGACGCCTTTTCCCGCGTCATCGCCTTCGTCGTCCAGCCGGGCGTCGAATTCGGCAGCGAGAACGTGATCGGCTACAGACCCGAGCTCGCGACTGAATTGACCGCCCTTCTCGACGAGGAACCGCAATTTGTCTTTGAAGCGCATTCCACGGATTATCAGACGCGCGATGCGCTGACGCGGCTGGTAAAGGACGGCTTTCCGATCCTGAAGGTCGGCCCGGGCCTGACCTTTGCGTTGCGTGAGGCCGCCTATGCGCTCGATATGATCGCCTCAGAGATGGTTGCCGGTTATGGCGATAGACCGCTTATGGCCGCGATGGACGCGCTGATGCTGTCGGCACCGGGCGACTGGCAGGCCCATTATCACGGCGACGAGACGGCTTTGCGTCTGCAGCGGCACTACAGCTACAGCGATCGTATCCGCTATTACTGGAACAAGCCGGAGGCCGACCGGGCGTTCGAGAATCTGCTCAGCGTGCTGCGCGGAAAGACGATCCCGGAGACGCTACTGCATCAGTATCTGCCGCAGATTTCGGCGGCCGAAGCCGGCGATCCCGAGACCATGTTGATTACCGCAGTCGACAGTGTGCTGGCCGATTACCAGAGCGCTTGCGGCACGATGCCCTGAACTTTTCCGAGCAAAAAGGAGGACGCCTGGCTGCCGGGCCGCGAATCCGCCCTTCCCTCTCCGACGCTTACCGCGTCGTATAGCCACCATCGATGACCAGCACTTCGCCGGTGACATAGCTTGCGGCGGCCGAGCAGAGGAACAAGGCTGCACCCGCCACCTCCTCCGGCTGCCCGACACGGCCCATTGGCGTCATGCTGCGCCAGGTCGGGAACCAATCCGGATTGGCGATGCCGCCGCGCGACATATCGGTCTCGATATAGCCGGGAGCAATGGCATTGACGCGGATGTTCTCGGCGGCGACTTCGCTTGCCAGGCTCTTCGTCATCATATGGACTGCCGCTTTGGAGGCGTTATAAGCGACCTGATTCTGCGGAATGTTGGACACGATGCCGGAGATCGAGCCGATATTGAGGATGACGCCGCCGCCCTGGCGCCGCATCGGTGCAAGTGCTGCGCGGCAGGCGCGAAAAACGGCGTCGACATTGACAGTCATGATCTCGCGCCAGATGGCATCGGAGAATTCCCCACTGTCGCCATGAATGGCGATGCCGGCATTGTTGACGAGGATATCGAGCCGACCCGCCCGTGAGAGTATCTCGGCAATGAGCCTATCGGCAGCATGGTCTGTCATCATGTCGGCGACGACGAAATCGCGATCGACGCCGGCCTTGGCCAGCCGGTCTTCCGCCGCCGCGCTGCGGGTTCTCCCGCTGATGAAGACTTTGGCGCCCGCCTCGCCGAGTGCCTCGGCGATCGCCAGGCCGATGCCGCGCGTGCCGCCGGTCACAAGCGCCACCTGTCCGTTCAGGCGAAATCTGTCGAAGATCATGGCCGTTTCCTTTCTGTGGCTATGGGGGCTGGCGCATCTGCTCAGATGTCGGTGCTCTGCGGCAGAATGACGAGGTCGCGGATCGTGACGTTGCGTGGGCGCGTCAGCATGAAGAGCACCGCTTCGGCCACTTCTTTCGGCTCCATCAGACCACCGGCGGCGAGCGCCTCGTCGAGCTTCTCCTGCGGCCAATCGCTCAGAAGAGCGGTCACGACAGGCCCTGGCGCGACGGCGCCGACCCGCAAACCATGCTTGGCAACCTGGCGCCGGAGGGTGTGGACGAAGGCCTGGACCGCGTGTTTGGAAGCCGTATAGATCGGCTCCCAGACCACCGGGATCATCCCGGCGACCGAACTCGTCAGGATGATATCGCCGGTCTTGCGTCCGACCATATGCGGCAGGACGGCATGCACCGAGCGAAATGCGGCGTTGATGTTCAGGTTGAGCATGCGATCCCAGGCGTCGGGATCGCCGTCAAGCACTTCACCGCCGATATAGGAGCCGGCATTGGCATGGAAAATGTCCAACTGGCCCGCTTCCTCCAGAATAGCGGGCATCATCTGCGCCACGCTTTTTGGATCCAAGAGATCGACGACCAGGGGAATTGCCTTTTCGCCGAGTTTCGAGCAGACATCCCTCAACGCCTCTTCGTTGCGGTCGATCAGCACGACGCGGGCGCCTGATGCAAGCACGGTCCTGGCGCACTCCAGGCCGATACCCGACGCCGCCCCAGTGACGGCCGCGACTTTTCCAGACAGATCCTGTCCCATTTTCTTCCTCTGCTTTCCTGTTGATCTAGGCCCGGCCGTGTGAAATGCGCGAGCGGCGTGCCAGTGAGTCGACGATGACGGCGACGGCAAGAACGGCCCCCGTGATCATGTAACGAAGCGATGACGACAGATCGAGGAGCGTCAGACCGCTGGCGATCGACTGGATGACGATGATGCCGAGAAGGGCCGAATAGGCACTGCCGCGTCCGCCGAACAGGCTGGTGCCGCCGATGACCGCCGCAGCGATGGCGTTGAGATTGACGTCGCCGGTGCCCGCCTGCTGGCTGGCCGTCGCCAGTCGCGCTGCCGACAGCACGCCGCCGGTCGCGGCCAGCAGAGCGCACATGACGAAGGCGCTCGCATAGATGCGTGATACGTTGATGCCCGATCGGCGGGCCGCCTCCCTGTTGCCGCCGACGGCATGCATGGAGCGGCCCCACTTCGTGCGGGTCAGCGCATAGTTCATCGCTGCGACCAGGCCGACGAACAGGCCAAACATCCATGGAATGCCGCGGGACTGGTTGAGATAGAAGGCGACCGCTTCCAGAGCGACGGTGATGATGACGGCACGCAGAAGCAGTCCGCCAACCGATTTCGAGGACAAGCCGGCCGCCCGTCGGCGCGCCGCCGTGCGGTAGCTCGCGAAGAAGAAGCCAAAGCCCGCAACCGCCACCAGCAGATAGGCGACCGGGTCGGGCATGACCATGATCTGGCCGAAGTTCACCAGCCACGACCCATAGGGAAGATTGATCGAACCGGTTGCTCCGAGCATATACAGCTGCAGGCCGAGAACCGCGAGCAGTCCGGACAGCGTGGAGACGAAGCTCGGCATCCCGAAGCGGTTGAACAGGAACGCGTAGAGCGAGCCGATCAGAGCGCCGACGATCATCGCGGCGAGCACCGCCGCGACCACCGGCCAGCCCTGATTGACCCAGAAGACGCCGGTGAGCGCCGAGGCGAAGCCGCTGACCGAACCGACGGAGAGATCGATCTCGCCGACCATCAGGATGCAGACGATACCGAGCGAGATGACGCCGACCGTCGAGCAGTCGAATAGCATGTTCACGAGGTTGGCGCTGGAGAGAAACACCGGATTGAGCGCCTGGAAGACCGTCCAGATGATCGCCAGGCCGACGATGACAGGCAGCGAGCCGAGGTCGCCCGAGCGGATGCGGTCCCAGAAGGCGCGGACCGACCCGGCAAGGCTGTCGTCATGGCGCACTCTTTCGTCGCGCCGGTCGAGAAGCGCGGGTGATGCCGGTTCGTTCTGAATGGTCTTCATCATGGCCTTCCCTCCTCATTCTCTTGGCTCTGTGCCTTGCGGCGCATGGCGCGGCGGGAGACGGAATTGTTGGATGCGCCGGTAATCGCGCTGACGAGCTCTTCGTTGGATGCGTCGGGCATGAAGGTGCCGTTGTTGCGGCCGAGCCGAAGGACGACGATACGGTCGGCGACGGCCCGCACATCCTCCATGTTATGGCTGATCATGATGACGCCGAGGCCGCGTTCACGCACGCGTTCGATCAGATCCAGTACCTCGGCGGTCTGGGCAACGCCGAGTGCGGCGGTGGGTTCGTCGAGCATGATCAGTTTCGGTTCGAGCAACAGCGACCGGGCGATCGCTACTGTTTGACGCTGGCCCCCGGAAAGCGAAGCGACGGGCTCACGCACGCTCGGGATCCGCGCGGAAAGTTCGTTCAGAAGCTTCCAGGCGCGGATCTCCATCGCGACCTCGTCGAGCTGGAAGGGATTGAGCTCCTTTCCGAGAAAGATGTTGGCGACGACGTCGAGATTTTCGCACAGCGCCAAATCCTGGAACACGGTCGCAATGCCCAGATTGAGCGCAGCGCTGGGGCTCGATAAATCTGCCTGTTGACCCTCGAACAGGATGGTGCCCGAGGTTGGCTGGTGCACGCCGGCCAGGATCTTGACCAGCGTCGATTTGCCGGCGCCATTGTCGCCCACCAGCGCCACGACTTCACCGGCATGCACATCGAGTTCGATATCGGTCAGCGCCGACACCGCTCCGAAATTCTTCGAAATTCCACGCAGGCTGAGGACGGGCTGGCGGGACTCAAATTGATAAGAGGTTTCAGACATCGCCTGGTCTTTCGGAAAAAGCGAAATCGGAAGCGCGACCGATGGCGGTCGCGCTTCCCTTTGGATTATTTGGTGATGCCGAGCTTCTTGCAGCCGTCTGCGTAACGGCCGGTGCAGAGTTCTTCGGCGGTGTTGATCTTCTTGTCGATGATCTCGGCCTTCAGGTTTTCGGCAGTGACGACGGCCGGCACGAAAAGCTGGGCGGGCGTGTCGTAGAGCGTCATCTCGGCCTTGATTGTCTCACCTGCCAACAGCTTCACGGCGACATCGGCAGCGGCAGCGGCGACGATTTCGCTCGGCTTGGAGATCGTGTTGTACTGATCCCCGGATATGATGAGCTGCAGCGCGGCGATCGTCGCGTCATTGCCGGTCACCGGCGGCACCGGATCGACACCGGCTGCCTTGAAGGCTGCGATGGCACCACCGCCGGTGCCGTCATTGGCGGCGACGACGCCGACGATCTGCTTTCCGAAACGCGTGATCTGTCCGGCGGCCCATTGCTGGGCGTTCGCCGGCTGCCAGTTCGGCGTATCGAATTCGGCAAGCGTCTTGTATCCGCCGCTCGCCAGACCCTCATGAATGCCGTCCTTGATCAGCCCGGCAGCGGCATCGGTCGGCGAGCCGTTGATCTGCAGAATGCCGCCGCCGTCAGTCGGCACGTTCTTGGCCTTCAGATGCTGGACCAGCGACTCCGCGATCGCCTTGCCGATCGCCTTATTGTCGAAGGAGACGTAGAAATCGGCCTTGCCCTTCGGGATCGGGCGGTCATAGGCGATGACCTTGACGCCCTGACTCTGGGCGAGTTGAACGAGAGAGGCTGCCGCCGCCGAATCCACCGGATCCAGCACGATGACCTTGGCGCCCTGGGTGATCGCCGAATTGAACTGTTGCTGCTGTTTGGCGATATCGGCATCGGCATTCTGATAGATGACCTTGCAGGACGCACAAAGCTTCTTCATTTCGGCGACGAAGCCCGGATGGTCGTGCTCTTCATAACGGGTCGAGCCCTGGTCGGGCATAAGGAACGCGACGGTTGCATCCGCCACCGCGCTTTGTGCAAAGGCGGAACTCCCGCCGAGCAAGGACAGCATAAGTGCCGCGGCGCCTACCGCTCTTGTCGAAAATTTCGTCATTTCCATCTCCTCCCATTGGAAAAAATCGTGTAGTGCATGATTGCAGTGTTCTGCTGTGCCGTTCGGCTGAATGAGCGGCTGTGCCTGTCCCGGCTGTTTCTGAGGACAAGCGTCTCCTTTCGCGAGCGGCTCCTCGCGCGCTCACGTTCAAGCCTGCGTCAGTTTTCGCTCCTCCTCCTTGTCCTCCCCTATTGCCGTCTTCGGCGGACCTTATGCCGCCTTCGCCACGTTGATATTGTCACCCAACAATCGCCGGAAGCGGGATGGCGTCATGCCTTTTTCCGCGAGAAACTGGCGGTTGAAGTTGGACAGATTGTTGAAGCCGACCTCGAAGCAGATGTCGGTGATCGACGCATGCTCGTCGCTCATCAGGATCTGGCAGGCGAGATTGATGCGCAGGCGTTTCACATATTGCACGAGCGACATGCCGGTATGGCGGCGGAAAGCGCGTGAGAAGGCGCCTGTGGACTGTCCGGCAATTTCAGCGAGATCGGTTTCGTCGAAGGATTTCGTCAGATTTTCTCTGATATAGGCGAGCGCCTTATTGATGCCGGCCGACATATAGCCCGAGGGGTCGGGCAGATAGCTGGGGCTTGCGAGAAGCTGGGCATCCTGCGCCCGGCTGAGCAGCCCGACGATCATCATGAAGAGCTCGATACGGCGTACGCCCTGGGCCTGCTGCACCTCGTTCATCAGAGGCGCCGCCTGCCGGCTGGTCTCAGTGCCGAAGAGCACGCCCCGGCGGGACGCTTCGAGGACCGGCTCGAAGGGATTGAGCTCGGGCAGCACCTTCATCGTGTCGCTGATGAAATTCTCACTGAACTGGATTAGCTGGCATCGAAGCGGAATGCTCGATCCCTTCGGGACGTCGCTGATCCAGTTGTGAGGAAGATTGGGGCCGGCCAGCACCAGATTGCCCGGTTCGAACTCGCCGATGAAATCGCCGACGAAATAGCGTCCTGTGGTCGCCACGACGAGATGCAGTTCATATTCCGGATGAAAATGCCAGCGAACGGTGTGATAGGGATAGCCATGCGCCTTCGTTGCGAAGGATTCGCCCGGTCTGATCTGAACGACTTCCAAGTCAGGTTCCATCGTTTCCTCCTCCGAGGGGCGGTTCTACGTCCGCCTGCCAAATTCCCTTTTGGCTTTATTATTATGACGAGTGTAGTGGGCTCGCTTCATGCCCGCCACCACGATTCCCGGCCAAAACCGATACTTTTTTGATGATTGACGCAACGCAGGCGGCGCAAAGACGACGGGAATCTGCCCTTGAGACCGTCTGAAATTCATCTCAGGCGGCCAGGGCGGCAATGACATTCCTGACCAGCGCAGCCGAAGACAGCCGGCTCGTGGCGCAGCTTGGGGCGCCGATGGCCCCGACACGCACGGAGACGCCGCCGCGCGCATTGGCGATCGCAAACATCGACTCGTCGGTCAAATCATCGCCGATAGTAATGGGGCAGCGGTTCTTGAAAGGATCTGACTGAAAAAAGCGCTCCAGCGCATCGCCCTTGCTCGACCGTGCCGGTCGCAACTCGAACACCCTTTTACCGAGCTGCAACGCCCAGTTCGGTCCGGCCAGCTCCGCATAGTGATGCATGCGCTCCTCGAGCACTTTCTCATATTCGGGCGCCAGCCGGTAGTGCGCGGCAACGGCGGCACCCTTATCCTCTATCAGAACTCCCGGATAATGTTCGGCTTCGGCGGTCAATGCATGTTTCAGTGCCTGGAACTCGGGGGTCGCCTCGACCGTATGCATTCCGGCGGCGCTCCTGATCTCGGCGCCATGCAGGCCTGCGGTTGGAAATGCAAAGGGCTTGAACAGCTCGTCTGCATAAGCAAGCGAGCGCCCGGTGACCAGCGCCAAGGCGCCGCCGAGCTTGTTGGAAAGGCGATGAAGGTGTCCGGGCAGGTCCTCTGGGACCTCAATCGCATCCGGTGTCGGTGCAAGATTGAGCAGTGTTCCGTCGATGTCGAGGAACATCGCCCAATGATCAGGTTCCTCCAGCACCATTGAAAGCATTTCCTGGGTAGCGGTGTCGTTCTGCACGGCATTCTCCAAACTTTGCAATCAGTGAAGCTAGGTCGCCCGCCGGCAAGGACAAGATGACGTCGGCGGCACGGGAACATCCAAAGGCGGGTCAGCGTTTAATCTCGCCGCCCGTTCAAGCACTCGCGCCGCAAAGGTAAATCGATGGCCAAAAGCAATTCCAAGAATAGCGAGGAGGTCATCGCGCCGTTGGCGCATGGCGCGACTGTTTTGCCGCTGGTGACGATCGACGACTACAACAATGAACTGCGTGACAAGAACGGCTTTGTTGGCGACAACGCCAACAAGAAGACTTTCCAGCAGAAGCTCGACAATTGGAGAAAACATGTCCGCAAGTTCGGAGATGACCCGATCGGGAAGGTTTCGACAGCCAAGCTTTCCAAGAAAAAAATCGAGTCTCTGCTGAAAGGGGACGACATGGAGGCCGCCGCACTGGTCATGGGGGCGGTGGAGGACTTCGCGCAGGACTTTGCCGAGGTCATCAAAAAATTCCTCAAGGACGAGCGCTGGTCCAAGACCGAGCGCATCGTCGTCGGCGGCGGCTTCAGACAGAGCCGCTTCGGGGAACTGACGATCGCCAGGACCATGGTTCTGCTCAAGGCGGCCGGCATCAATATCGAGGTCGTCCCGATCGTCCACCATCCCGACGAGGCTGGGCTGATCGGCTCCGTCCACCTCATGCCTTCCTGGATGTTCAAAGGCTATGAGGCGATGCTGGCCGTCGATATCGGCGGCACAAACGTCCGTGCCGGAGTCGTCGAGTTCGGAAAGGAAAAAAAACCGCACTTCGCCGATGCGAGTGTCTGGGAATCAACGATCTGGCGTCACGCCGACGACGAGCCGAGCCGCAGTGCGACGGTAGAAAGGCTGGCGGCGATGTTGCAGGAACTGATCGATAAGGCAGAAAAGGCCAATCTGAAGCCGGCCCCGATCATCGGGATCGGCTGTCCCGGTATCATCAAGGCAGACGGCTCGATCGAACGCGGCGGACAGAACCTGCCGGGCGGCAATTGGGAAAGCGACAGCTTCAACCTTCCCGCCGCACTGATGAAGGCCATCCCCGCAATCGGCGATCACAGCACATTCGTGATGATGCACAATGACGCCGTCGTGCAGGGCCTGTCGCAGATCCCTTTCATCGATGACGTATCGACATGGGCGGTACTGACCATCGGCACAGGGTTGGGCAATGCCCATTTCACCAATCGCGAGGGATGAAAGCGCGATAGCCCGACCAAGAACGGGAAAGCGGCCGGCAGAGCAGGTCGTCCTCCTCCGCGCGGACCGCAATATAGAGTCGGCCGGCGCTGCGTCACCTTATGGTAAATAACAGGTAAACAACGAGGAATTCCGTAGACGGAAGCAAATTCGCCCATAGGTTCCGCTAGGCAAGTGCAGGTTTCCGGAGGGGTAGGTCGATACGGGACCGTTAACGATTTCGATCATACCTCTCCAGACATGATTCGCATAGCGCGAGCGTTTGCAATCCTCACGGTCGATGGTCGCAGCTGACTGTTCCAGTCTGCGCCCAACCGCAACTCGCGACTCCTCTAGTACGCATTGTCTGAACGGAACGCGGCCGTCGTATCCGCGGGCATGCCGTCGCATTGTCGCCGTCGCAAGCGCCATCTCGGGAGCGATGCTTGATTGAGCCCCTCTCCTTTTTCGCCGCACATGGAAAAGATGGTGATAAAGTCGGCGGGCGGTTCTCCGCCGGTTCAAATTGCGCTTATCTCTCCTTCACGCAAGCCCATATGCAGACGAAAGATGGAAGATGAACTTCAAGGGAATAAGCGCTCCGCTCAATGCCGGCCGTCTCGAACAAATGCTCGGGCTTGCCCCGTCACGCCGCGATCCCGAATCCCAAGATGGGAATGTCAAGTCTTCCGGCGTCGAGCCCGTCCGCGGCTTGGAGGCCGAAAGCCTCTGCCCTTCGTCTGCTTATAAATAGGAAGCGGCATTTACCTGGTCGGCCTGTGCCAAGCCCAGTTATCTCCGAGATGAGTCGGCGGTGCCTTCAGGTCCGTCGAGAACCTGCCGCGATATGTCGGGGCGGCTTTGGCGATGCGGGTTCGCCGCCGTTGTCAGCTGACAATTGCGCTAAGATTCCGGAATTCCACGTAATTTTTTCGACGAATTCAGTTTGCTATATATTGGCTAACCAAGAATTCGCTTGACGGAATCGGGAGACTCACGATCATTTGCGCAAAATTGCCCGATTTATCAGGATTTGCGTGAATGCCGACCAAGGCCGCGATTGTTGAGAAAGCCAGAAGAGCGAGTCAAGTCTCGATCGACGAGACGATTGCGCAGGACTCGACGATGCTCAGCAGCCAGCTCCAGGTGCTGTTCGAGCGGTTGTTTTCGCCCGATGCCCGTAAGTCGCTGCGGCGGTTCAGCAGCACCGAGGCCGCCAAGCTGCTCGGCGTCACCGACAGCTATGTTCGTCATCTCACTGCCCAGGTGGAAAGCATCAATCCTGAAAAGACGTCCGCCGGTCGCCGTGTCTTCTCGCTCGAAGAAATCCATGCGATGCGCCAGCATCTGGGGCGCACCAAACCATCCTATCTGCCGATGCGCCGGCCGGGCGATCATCTCCAGGTGATCGCCGTCACCAATTTCAAGGGCGGATCCGGCAAGACGACAACGTCAATCCATCTGGCGCAGTTCCTGGCGCTGCGTGGCTATCGCGTGCTCGCCGTCGACCTTGACCCGCAGGCGTCGATGTCGGCGATGCTCGGATATCAGCCGGAGTTCGATGTCGGTGAAAACGAGACGCTTTACGGCGCCATCAAGTATGACGAGACGCGCCGTGACGTGGCCGACATCGTCCGCCAGACCTATTTCCCCGGTCTCGATCTCATCCCGGGCAATCTCGAACTGCACGAGTTCGAGCACGATACGCCGAAGGCGCTGGCCGACAGCAATCGCGACGACAAGGACATGTTCTTCATGCGGGTCGGCAATGCGCTGCATTCGCTGGAGCAGAGCTACGACGTCGTCATCATCGATTGCCCCCCTACCCTCGGCTTTCTGACGCTGTCTGCTCTCTGCGCTGCGACTGCCGTGCTGATCACCGTTCATCCACAGATGCTCGACGTGGCGTCGATGAACCAGTTCCTGACGATGACCTCCGACCTTTTGGCCGTCGTCAAACAGGCCGGCGGCAATCTCGAATATGACTGGATGCGTTATCTGATCACCCGCTATGAGTCCAATGACGGTCCGCAGGCGCAGATCGTCGCCTTCCTGCGCAGCCTGTTCGGCGAGCGCGTGCTGACCTCGATGATGGTAAAGTCAACGGCGGTTTCGGACGCTGGCCTGTCCAAGCAGACGATCTACGAGGCGGGCCGCGAGACGATGCATCGCCAGACCTATGACCGCGGCGTCGAATCCGTCGACAACGTCAATGCCGAGGTCGAGCAACTCATCCGCAGTGCATGGAGCAGGACATGAGCCCAAAAGGTCGCGATATCCTGAAGAGCATGGTTGGCGCCGTCGAACCGGCACGGCCGGAGACGCCAAGCGCGCCACCGCCGCATCGGCCGTCGGGTGCGGTCAAGGCGATGAACCTGTCGCTGGGACGGTTAGGAGAGGAAGCAGCGGCCGCCAAGGCCCTGCGTGAGTCCCTCGCCTCTGGCGACAAAGTGCTGGAGATCGATCCGGCTGTCGTCGAAATGTCCTTTATTCGTGACCGCATCCCGGTCGACAAGGATCCCGAGTTCGAGCGATTGAAGCAGTCGATCCAGGAAAGCGGACAGCAGGTTCCGATCCTTGTGCGCCCGGACCCGGTAAAGGCCGGGCATTACCAGGCCGCCTATGGCCACCGGCGCTTGCGTGCGGCCGCGGAGACCGGTGTTGCCGTCAAGGCCGTTGTGCGCAAACTCACGGATGAAGAGTTGATCCTTGCGCAGGGTCAGGAGAACGGCCCGCGTGTCGACTTGAGTTTCATCGAACGGGCGCTGTTTGCGCGACGCATGGATGAGCATGGCTTCAGTCGCGACATGATTGCCCAGGCGCTGGCGACGGATAAACCGGAAACGTCACGGCTGCTGCAGGTGGCGCAGACGATCGATCCCGAGATTATCCTTGCCATTGGACCTGCGCCCAAGGTGGGGCGCCCCCGCTGGCTGGCCTTTGCCGAAAAATTCAGGGAGACAGGTGGGCGGAAGAAGGTGCAGGCCGCAATCGCCGGCGCCGCTTTCCAAACGCTGGAGAGCAATAGCCGCTTCGATGTCACCTGGAAGGCACTGGAGGAGAAGGGCGCGCCGCAGCGGGTCGAGCAGACGCTTCGGACGCAAAGCGGCGGGACGCTTGCTTCGGTGAGCCGCTCGGGCAAGAGCTTTCGCATCACCGTTAAATCGGCGGCATTTTCTGATTTCCTGGCTCGGCGGTTGGCAGGTCTCGCCGCCGAATTTGAAGAGGAAAATAACGGAAAATGAGGCAGTTTAACTGATTGTCAGCTGACAATTTGAACAGGAGATAACGCGCAAAAGAAAAAAGCCCCCGAACGTCACCGTCACGGAAGCTTTCCTCGTAGTCTTGAACACCTCCGAGAATCGCACTTCCGAGAATCGCTGTCAAGAGTTTTTGGCGCCGTTCAGGCGAGCAGATTTCTGTTGCCTCGTCGAGGTGGAAGATATGGAAACCGGAAGTATAACGACGCCCTTTGGGCGGCGGTCGATGACGCTTGGAATGCTCGCAAACCAGGTCATGGCAAGCGAGATCAAGCCTGATCAGTCGGTCGACAAATGGAAACTGTTTCGCGCGCTGTGCGAAGCAAAGCCGTTGCTCGGCATCACCGATCGCGCGCTTGCGGTGCTCAACGCGTTGTTGAGCTTTTATCCGAAGAACGAACTGGCCCAGGAAAACGGCTTGATCGTCTTCCCGTCGAATATCCAGCTGTCGCTCCGAACGCATGGCATGGCCGAACAGACGGTGCGGCGCCATCTTGCGGCACTTGTCGAGGCGGGGCTCCTGTTGCGCAAGGACAGTCCCAACGGCAAGCGCTATGTCCGCAGGGACAGCGCAGGGGAGGTCAACGAGGCCTTCGGCTTCTCGCTGGCGCCACTGCTTGCCCGGGCCGAGGAGATCGAGCAGCTCGCAGCCGAGGTGATGGCGGAGCGACAGCACGTCCAGCGCTTGCGCGAACGCGTCACCCTTTGCCGCCGTGATATCGCCAAGCTGATCGAAGCGGGCGTCGAGGAGGACGTGCCAGGGGATTGGCAGGGGCTGTATCAGGAATTTCGGGACTTGGTCGAAGGCCTGCCGAGGTCGCCGACGACAGCCCAGATCGAACAGCTGCTGGATGAATTGACGGCACTTCGGGCGGAGATCCTTAACCGGCTGCAAACTCAGATTAAATCAACAAAACAGCGCGGCAATGCCCATTATATCGAGCGTCACATACAGAATTCAAATCCCGAATCCACTTCTGAACTTGAACCAAGCTTCGAAACGAAGCAGGGCGCAGCGGCGGAGCAAGACAATGGGCGAGGGGTCGTGACGATGGAAGGGAAGAAGCACGAGGATGCCGAGATGACCAAGCTGGAGGAACGGCAAGGCGGGGGACCGGGCGGTCGCCATAATGCTGGCGGCCTGAAATCCTTCCCGCTTGGCCTGGTCCTGCAGGCCTGCCCGGAAATCCTGGCCTATGGGCCGAATGGCGTGATCGGCAACTGGCGCGAGCTGATGAGCGCTGCCGTCACGGTTCGATCGATGCTGGGCGTCAGCCCGTCAGCCTATGAGGAGGCGGCAAATGTGATGGGCGCTGAGAACGCTGCGACCGTGATGGCATGCATCCTGGAACGCGGGGGCCACATCAATTCAGCCGGCGGTTATCTTCGCGACCTGACGCGGCGAAGTGAAAAGGGAGAATTCGCGATCGGCCCGATGCTGATGGCGCTCCTGCGGGCAAATGCGCCGGCCGGCCGAAAGGCTGGATAGGTCTCGGCGGCTGCCGGTGGTCGGGTGGATGCCGGCGAAGCATGTCAAAACGGAGGAGGGACGATGTGGAGAATTTCAGCGGATAAGCCTTCGCTCGAGGAAAGCCTGCATGTCGCGGCGTCCGTCCACCACGCAATAGACGACGACGTCGGTGCCGATGATGCGGTAGATCATACGCCAGGGTTTATGGTGCAGTTCCCGGTATTCGGAGATGCCGATGCTGGCCAATTCCCTTGGGATATTTCTGCGGGCGGGGAATTCTTCGAGATCGGCACAGGCGCTCTCGATTTCCGTCAGGATGCGTTCCGCCGTTTCGGTGCCGTCGCGACCGGCGATGAAACGATAGAAATCCTCGACGTCGCGCTCCGCGCCTTCGGCGAAAAGAACACGATAAGGCATCAGGACTGGCTGTCGGCCAGACGCTTGCGAATGTGCGCGAAGGATTCCGCAGCGGGGCGCGTCTTGCCTTCCTCGACTTGCCGATTGGTAAGCGCCAGCACCTTCAGGAGCGCCAAGGTCTCCTGTGTCTCTTCATACTGGCCGACATCCTGAAGGATCGCCTTTGCCTCGCCGTGAAGGGTTATGACGACAGGCTGCGGGTTGTCCTTCAGCGTCCGGATGATTTCGGGCGCGTGCGCCTTGAGATAGCTGATCGGCTTGACCCGTTCTGACAGCTTCATGCGATTACTCCCTTTCGACCAAAATATAGATCATCAAATGGTCGATTGGAAGAGCTCAACCGGCGATCCCAGCACGCCATCGGAGCGTTCAGGCGCGCCTGCTTTTTTCCCCTCAGTGGCTGCGAAAGAGAATGTCATTTCTTATAACAAAGTTTGTCTACTGATTTTATAGAGTAAGTTTTGCAACCATTGAGCGGATCGCGGCGTCATGACTTACCTCCTCAGCCTTCTCGACAAAAGCCCGATCGAACAGGGCCTTTCCGCCGTGGACGCGTTGAGGGCGACGGTGAAGATCGCCACCCGGGCCGAGGAACTCGGTTATCACCGATTCTGGGTCGCCGAACACCATAACATGTCCAACCTGGCGAGCTCCGCACCGGAAGCGTTGATCGCCTACCTTCTCGCCAGGACCTCCAAGATCCGCGTCGGCTCCGGCGGCGTCATGCTGCAGCATTATAGCGCCTACAAGGTTGCC
The DNA here is from genome assembly GCF_017948245.1 of Rhizobium sp. NLR16a. Lineage (NCBI taxonomy): Bacteria > Pseudomonadati > Pseudomonadota > Alphaproteobacteria > Hyphomicrobiales > Rhizobiaceae > Rhizobium > Rhizobium sp. NLR16a. Next base: position 128,212 of record NZ_CP072870.1, read on the forward strand.
GAGACCTTCAATCTACTGGCTTCGCTCGCGCCCGGCCGCGTCGATCTTGGAGTCGGCAAAGCGCCGGGCGGTTTCCCGCTATCGACGCGGGCTCTGCAGCTTGCCGTCGATCCGTCTAGGAAGCCGGATTTTGCACGCCAACTTTCGGACCTCAATACCTATCTCGCCGCCGACCCCAACTACGACGGCGCGCAGGCAACGCCCTTTCCGCCGATGGCTCCTGAACGTTTCCTGCTCGGCGCCAGTGTCGAAAGCGCCGAACTCGCTGCCGAGAAGGGCTGGCAGCTCGTCTTCGCCGGCCACCTGAACGGCGATCCTGACAATCTCAGCAAGACTTTCGCGGCCTATGAGCGGGCATCCGGCGGCAAGCGCCCGATCCTGGCGCTCGCCGCCTTTGCCGCCGAAAGCGAGGAATATGCCCGCGAGCGCGTCGGTAGTCTGCGCATCGTCAAGGTGTTCCTGCCGAGCGGCCAGACCGTCAATGTCGGCAGTGAGGAGCAGGCAGCCGAATTTGCCCGTCAGGCGGGCGTCACCGACTACCGCATCGAGGAAAAGGTGCCGAGCGTGCTCCACGGCACGGCCAAGCAGATCCGCGGGGAACTGGACCAGCTTCACCGCCGGTACGGCGTCAAGGAGTTCGTCCTCGACACGCCGGCGCTTTCAACCGCCGACCGCCTTGCCTCGATCGAGCTGCTCGCCGCCGAGCGGCTGTCCCTCGTCGCCTGACCCTTTTCAAGGAGGATCGAATCCCATGACTCAGAAACACGTCACGTTCGGCATCATGCTGCAGGGGCCTGGCGGCCATATGAATGCCTGGAAGCATCCGAGCGGGCCAGCCGATGCCAGCGTCAATTTCGACTTCGTCGTCGAAACGGCACGCAAGGCGGAGGCTGCCGGCATCGCCTTTGCCTTCGTCGCCGACGGACTTTATATCAACGAACACTCGATCCCGCATTTCCTCAACCGGTTCGAGCCGATCGCCATTCTCTCGGCGCTGGCAGCCTCCACCTCGAAGATCGGGCTTGTCGGCACGGTCTCGACCTCCTACAGCGATCCCTTCACCATCGCCCGCCAGTTCGCCTCGATCGATCTCATCAGCGGCGGCAGGGCAGGGTGGAATGCGGTGACCTCGCCGCTCGAAGGCTCGGGGCGCAATTACAGCCGCGAACATCCCGAGCACGAGCTGCGCTACGAGATCGCCGAGGATTATATCGAAGCGATCAAAGGCCTCTGGGATTCCTGGGACGACGATGCTTTCGTGCGCAATCGCGAGACTGGCGTCTTTGTCGATAAGACGAAGATGCATCGGCTCAACCATAAGGGCCGTTTTTTCCGCATCGAGGGGCCGCTCAACATCGGCCGTTCGAAGCAGGGCCAGCCCGTCGTCTTTCAGGCCGGTGCTTCGGATTCCGGTATCCGGCTTGCCGGCAAACATGCCGATGCCGTCTTCACCAATGGCGGGCCGTTCGATGAGGCGCAGACCTTCTACCGGCAGCTCAAGGACAGCGTGATTGCGCATGGCCGCAGTGCCGCGGAAGTCGGTATCTATCCAGGCATCGGGCCGATCGTCGGAGCGACGCCCGAGGAGGCGGAAGCCAAGTACCAGGCGATCCGCAATCTCGTCACGATCGAAGAGGCGCTCCTCTACCTCGGCCGCTTCTTCGATCATCATGATTTCAGCGTCTACCCGCTCGACGATCAGTTCCCTGAACTGGGCGATATCGGCAGGAACAATTTCCGCGCCACCACCGATCGCATCAAAAGGACAGCACGGGAAAAAGGGCTGACGCTGCGCCAGGTCGCGCTCGATTCAGCAACGCCGCGCACTGCCTTCATCGGCACTGCCGAGCATATCGCCGACGAGATCATCCGCTGGGTGGATCATGGCGCCGCCGACGGCTTCATCCTCGGCTTTCCCGTCATTGCCGAGGGCTTCGACGATTTCGCCCGATATGTCCTGCCGATCCTCACCGAGCGCGGCTATTTCGATCCCGTCCTGAAGGGCGAGACGCTGCGCGACCATCTGGGCCTGCCCTTCCGCGAAAGCCGCTATGCGACCGCTACGGATGAGCTCGAACGCGGAAAGGCTGTCGGCGCCTGAGGCGCCGGCGAACCGCCATGGACGTCATCGCTCAGAACCCGTGCAGCAACGATCCGGTCGAGAAGGGCATCGCCTGCTATCTCGATGAAATCATCGCGCTGCGCCATGATCTGCACCAATATCCCGAGCTGGCGTTCCAGGAGCTGAGGACCAGCAAGCTCGTGGCATCCCGCCTTTCCTCCTGGGGCTATGAGGTGGCGACGGGCATTGCCGGCACCGGCATCGTCGCCACCCTCAGGCGCGGCGAAGGCAAGAGGCGCCTTGGCATCCGGGCCGATATGGACGCGCTGCCGATCGAGGAGGCGACCGACCTTGGCTATGCCAGCAGCAACCCCGGCGTCATGCATGCCTGCGGCCATGACGGGCACACGTCCATCCTGCTGGCGGCTGCCCGCTATCTCGCAGAGAGCGGCACTTTCAACGGCACGCTCCGGCTGATCTTCCAGCCGGCGGAAGAGATCGGCGCGGGCGCCCGAAAGATGATTTCGGAAGGGTTGTTCGAACGTTTTCCCGTCGATGCGGTGTTCGGGTTGCACAACTGGCCCGGTGTCGCGGCAGGTCAGTTCGGCTTTGTCACCGGCCCCGCCATGGCGTCGGTCGACCAGGCGGTCGTCAGGATCATCGGCAAGGGCGGCCATGGCGCCGAGCCGCACCGCGCCGTCGACCCGGTGCTGGCGTCGGCCTCCTTCATCACCGCGCTCCAGAGCGTCGTCTCGCGGAATGTCGATCCGCAGGACATGGCGGTCGCCACCGTCGGCTCGATCCATGCCGGATCCGCCTCGAACGTTATCCCGGAAAGCGTGGAGATGAAGCTCACCATGCGGGCCTTCAGCGAGACGGTCCGCCAGCTGCTGCAGGAGCGCATTCCGGCCCTTGCCCGCGCCCAGGCCGAAAGCTTCGGCGCCGAGGCTGACGTGAACTACCGGCTCGGTTTTCCGGCGCTCATTAATCACGCAAAAGAAACGGCCTTTGCCCGCGACGTCGCCTATGACGCGCTCGGTCTTGCCGCGATCGAGAAGGATTTCCGGCCGAGAACCGCAAGCGAGGATTTCGCCTTCATGCTGCAGGCCAATCCCGGCAGCTATCTCTTCGTCGGCAATGGCGACAGCGCTCCTCTCCACAGCGCCCATTACGATTTCAACGACGCGATCATCGCGCCGGCCGCCCGCTATTGGGTGCGCCTCGCGGAAACCTTCCTCACTGAAGACAACGGGTGATGAACGATATGAGCGATTCGTTTCTCTATACGACCCCTCTCGATCCCCGCGCCAAGCCGCTGATCGATGAGCTGATCTACGAATATGACAGCCGCTACGGCAATTATTTCAACGCCGAGGGTGCAGCGGCCGAGCTCAACCGCTATCCCCCCGAGGCCTTCGCGCCGCCTCATGGCAATTTTCTGCTGTTGATCCGGAATGGTGAAACCATCGGCGGCGGCGCCTTCAAGCACTATGACGATCGCACGGCCGAGTTCAAACGCATCTGGACGCGCTCCGATCTGCGCCGCCAGGGCCTCGCGCGCAAGGTTTTGGTGGAGCTGGAAGCCCAGGCCGCGCGCCAAGGTTATGGCAGGATCTATCTGACGACCGGTTTCCGCCAACCGGAGGCCGTCGGCCTTTATCTGAATTATGGCTACACCGCGCTCTTCGACACGGCTGCCGACCCCGAGATCTACAAGAGCCTGCCCTTCGAAAAGGACATCACCCATCTCGCTGCGCCGGCTTTCGAAAGCGAACCGCGCCTGAAGGTGGCCGGCGCAAGTCTCTGAAACGGCAGACCGACAATCATAAAAGGGAAACAACAATGGCACTGACGACGGATTTTGCAGGCCTCGAGCCCGCCAGCGGGACGGCAGAACCGAGGCAGGACACTTCCCGTTACCGCATCGTGCCGGCCCGCCATCCCGAGCGGCTGGCGGGTACGATATTCGCCGCTGTCGTCATCGTCGCGGTGCTCTATTCCACCTTCACCAATCCGCGTTGGGGTTGGGGCGTCTTTGCCGAATGGTTCTTTGCCGAACCAGTGCTCGTCGGCCTTGGCAGGACATTGATCCTGACCGCGCTCGCCGCCGTTTCCGGCTCCATCCTCGGAACGGCTCTGGCGCTCGCCCGTGTTTCCAAGTCGCCGCTGCTATCAGGCCTTTCCTGGGGCTATATCTGGCTGCTGCGCTCGATCCCCATGATCGTGCTGCTCTTGATCTTGAACAATCTCGGCTACCTCTACGAAACGATCAGGATTGGGGTTCCCTTCACCGACACTGTCTTGTTCAGCTATCCCACCGTGCAACTGCTGACGCCTTTTGCCGCTGCGTACCTTGGCCTCACGCTCAACCAGTCGGCGTTTTTCGCCGAGATCGTCCGCGGCGGCATTCTGTCGGTGGATCATGGGCAGCTGGAGGCCGCAGCCGCGCTCGGTCTGCCGCGCCGCCGCCAGGCTTTCCGCATCGTGCTACCACAGGCCATGCGCTCCATCCTGCCGACCGGTTTCAACGAGCTCATCGGATTGGCAAAAAGCACATCCATGGTTTACGTGCTGGCGCTGCCGGAGCTCTTTTACACGGTCCAGGTCATCTACCGCCGCAATCTCGAAGTCATTCCGCTGCTGATGGTCGCGACGGTCTGGTATCTGATCATCATGACCGTGCTCTCGGTCGCCCAGCACTATATCGAGCGCTATTTCTCCAGGGGCGCCGTGCGCAATCCGACGCCGCTGCCCTTCCAGGCATTCCTGGAGCGCTTCCGCCGTCCGCTGCCGGCCCTCGATAATACGACCGACAGAGCACGCAATCTCGGGTTCCATGACTCGACGGCACTGCGGACAGGCGGTGCGGTGCGCATCCACGCTATCTCCAAAAGTTTCGGATCGTTGAAGGTGCTCGATGGTGTCGAGCTCAACCTGGCGGCGGGCAGCGTGACGGCCCTCCTGGGCCCTTCCGGTTCGGGAAAATCGACTCTGCTGCGCTCTATCAACCATCTGGAACGTGTCGACGAGGGCTTCATCTCCGTCGACGGCGACTTCGTCGGCTACAGCAGGAAAGGAGATACGCTCTATGAGCTCAAGGAAAAGGATATCCTCAAGCGCCGCGCCGATATCGGCATGGTTTTCCAGAGCTTCAACCTCTTCCCGCATCTGACCGTTCTCGAAAACCTCATCGAGGCACCGATCCAGGTTCGCGGCATCGGCCGCGAGGAAGCCGTGCAATTGGCGCGGGAACTCCTCGCCCGTATCGGCCTCAGCGACAAGATCAACGCCTATCCGCGCCAGCTCTCCGGTGGCCAGCAGCAGCGCGTGGCGATCGCCCGGGCGCTGGCGCTCCGCCCCAAGGTTCTGCTCTTCGATGAGCCGACTTCCGCGCTCGATCCGGAACTCGTCGGCGAAGTGCTCGATGTCATCAAGGAACTGGCCCGCACCGGCACGACGCTCGTCATCGTCACCCATGAAATCGGTTTCGCCCGCGAGGTCGCCGACACCGTCGTCTTCATGGAAAGCGGCCGTATCCTGGAGGCTGGCCCTCCGGCCCGGATCTTTACGCAAGCGGAACATCCTCGAACACGCGAATTCCTCGCCAAGGTTCTCTAGCGCCGACAACGCTGGTGAAATGCCGGGCCGCGACGGGCTGCTCCGGTCGAATGACAACAATCACAACCTTAAGATGAAGTGGAGAAGGGGCATGACATTTACAAATAGAGCAAGGCTTCTGATAGCGGGAGCCGTCACTATTGCGGCGGTCGTTTTCGGTTCCGCTCAGGCGCAGCAGAAGTTCGATCTCAGTCCCGAACAGCCGAACCGGCTGCGGGTGGAAAAGAACGAGAAGCGCATCGCCGAAATCAAGGACTTCAAGTTCGTCGAAAAGGGCGTCTTCACTGTCGGCATCAGTTCGAGCGGCAATCTGCCGCTGCACGACTACGCCTCCGATTCCAAGACCGTCATCGGCTATGACGTCGATCTCGCGCAGGCGATTGCCGACAGCCTTGGCCTGAAGCTTAACCTCGTGTCTGTCGCATGGGCCGATTGGCCGCTCGGGCTCACCTCCGGCAAGTTCGACGCGGTAATCTCGAACGTGACGGTCACGGAAGAGCGCAAGGAGAAATTCGATTTCTCGACCTACCGCAAGGATGAGCTCGGTTTCTACGTCAGGGCCGATAATCCGATCAGCTCGATCAAGCAGCCTAAGGATATTGCCGGTCTGAAGGTCATCACCGATGCCGGCACCAACCAGGAGAAGATCCTGCTGGAATGGGATCGGCAGAATGTCGCGGCCGGCCTGAAGCCGATCGAGGTGCAATATTACGACGATGACGCGGTCAAGGATCTTGCCGTCCAGTCTGGCAGGGCCGACGCCGTCTTCAGCGTCAACGCGACGCAGGCCTATTCAGCGGGGATCAACGGCAAGACCAAGCTCGTCGGCACGGTCAGCGGCGGTTGGCCGATCACCGCCGAGATTGCCGTCACCACACGCAAGGGCAGCGGACTTGCCGCACCCGTGACCAATGTCGTCAATGATCTAATCGCCAGCGGCGCCTATAAGAAAATCCTCGATGCCTGGAATCTCGGCCCCGAGGCGATCGACAAGGCGCAGACCAACCCGCCCGGCCTGCCGAAGAGCGGTTCATAACGTTCACTTGACGGACCGGCATGTGGGCCGGTCCGTCTCCTGCTTTTCGATGCAAACGGAGACATATCGACCGTGACGACCTTTCCCGCGATCCGCACCTTCTTCTACGCAGCGCTGACGGCTGCCTTAACCGGCTCCGGTGCAGCCCAAGCGGCAGGGGAATTCGACCTCAGCCCGCAGCAGCCGGGCCGGCTTCATGCCGCCAGGAACGATGCGGCGATCGCTGCGATCCCGAAGGATTTCAAGTTCGTTACACCTGGCAAGTTCACCATCGCCGTCAGCCCCAGCGGGCCTCCGCTTGCCACCTATGCCACCGACGCCAAGACAGTGGTCGGGGCCGATCCCGATTATGCCTATGCCGTCGCCGACAGTCTTGGCCTGACGCTGGAGATCGTTCCGGTCGCCTGGATCGACTGGCCGCTCGGTCTGACTTCGGGCAAATACGATGCCGTCATCTCCAATGTCGGCGTCACCGAGCAGCGCAAGGAGAAGTTCGATTTCTCCACCTATCGCCAGGGCCTGCACGGCTTCTTCGTGAGATCTGACAGCTCCATCTCCTCGATCAAGGAGCCGAAGGACGCGGCGGGCCTCAGGATCATCGTCGGCGCCGGCACCAACCAGGAGCGCATCCTGGTGAAGTGGAGCGAAGAGGACGTCGCCGCCGGCCTGAAGCCGATCGAACTGCAATATTACGATGACGAGGCGGCAAGCCTTCTCGCGCTTCGTTCCGGCCGGGCCGACGTCATCGTCCAGCCGCATGCCCAGCTCGTCTTCATCGCCGCGCGTGACAAGAACATCAAGCGGGTCGGCACGTTGAGCGCCGGCTGGCCGGATCGTTCCGATGTCGCGATCGCCACCCGCAAGGGAAGCGGCCTGGCGGACGCGCTGACAATCGCCACCAATGGCCTGATCGAGGATGGTACTTACAAGCGGATACTCGAACACTGGCATCTTTCCGAGGAAGCCCTACCGGCATCAGAGACCAATCCGCCCGGCCTGCCGAAATATTGATCCGGAAAGTATGACATGAGCGGCCGCAATATATCGATCAGCCATATCGGCTTCCTCACGCCCGGAAACTATCCCGATGACGACCCGCTGTCGGGATTGGAGCAGACGCTCCAGCAACTGCAGTATGGCGAGGAACTGGGCTTCGACAGCGCCTGGGTCCGCCAGCGGCATCTGGAGCCGGGGATTTCTTCGGCCAGCGCCTTCCTGGCGGCGGCGACGCAGCGCACCAGCCGGATCGAGCTCGGAACCGCGGTCATTCCGATCGGTTATGAAAGCCCCTACCGGCTGGCCGAAGACCTTGCCACAGTCGATGTTCTCTCGCGCGGGCGGCTGAACATCGGCGTCAGCGCCGGCCGGCCGCTGCATGCCGAGCTGATTGGCCCGCTGGCCTTCGACGGAGACTGGACGAGCTATGATTTGTCGCACGCGCGGGTGCTGCGCTTTGCCGACAATCTGCGCGGCAGCTATCTCGGCGACGAGCAGACCTTCATCAAGACGCCCTTTGGTCCGCAGCGGCCGCGTCTGCAGCCCTTTGCCAGGGGCCTGGTCGACCGCATCTGGTATGGCGGCGGGTCGCAGCATTCGGCCGAATGGGCCGGCCACAACGGTTTCAACCTCTTGACGGGGAATGTGATAACCGGGGAGGGGACGGATGACTTCTTCGTCGCCCAGTCCCGGCTGATCGATACTTATCGTGCCTGCGGAACCGCGCGCCGGATCGCACTCGGCCGCGTTATCGTGCCTCTCGACAGCGCCGATGCGGCAACGCGCCGCCGCTACCGCGATTATACCGATGGCCGGCACGAGCGGACGCTTTCGCCGCAGGGCGAGCGGCGTACCTTGTTCGCCCGCGATATCGTTGGCACGTCGGAGGAGATATTGGAGCGGCTTTTTTCCGATCCGATCCTGCCCGAAGTCGGCGAGCTGAGGCTGGAACTTCCTTACGAATTCGAGCACGAGCAATATCGCCAAATCCTCCACGACTTCGTGGCAACAATCGCACCCGAGCTCGGATGGAAAGCGCAATCCGGAACTCGGGCCGCTTCCTAAATCTCGCCAGACCGACGATCTGCGCCATTCGATGGCTGAACATTCACTTTACGAGGAACATTCATCAGTGACCAAAACGGTAGAATATTTCTTTTCGATCGGCTCGCCCTGGTCATACATTGGATTCAACGCCTTTACCGAGCTGGCGGCGCAGAACGACGTCCTCATCACGCCCTATTTGACGACAGTGGTCGAAGAAAACGGCGGCATTTTTTCGCGCAACCGCCCGGAAATCCGCCGCGCCTACTGGATTCGGGATCTCAAACGCTGGGCCCGTGTGCGCGGCAAGCAACTGTGGCTCGAGCACCGCCCCGAGCTCAGCGACCCAACACCGGCGTCCCTCTTCGTGATCGCCGCCTATCTCGACGGGCAGGATTGGGTCGGCGTGGCCCGTGCTCTGCAGCATGCCTTCTGGAGCGAGGCGAAGGATATAGGCAAGGCGGATGTGCGGGAGGCGATCGTGAACGCCGCCGGTTTCGACGGCGCCGCACTGCTCAGGCGCCAAGCCGACGACGATGTTCAGAACAAATGGTCGGCCGACCGCGTGCATGCGCGCGACAGCGGCGTCTTCGGCTTTCCGACCTACGTCCATGATGGCGAGATCTACTGGGGACAGGACAATCTGCCTTTTCTCGAACGTCATCTCCGCGGCGACAGGCCTTAGGCGCAATCAACCGGGCGAAGACGAATATTTTTTCACCCCGGCGAGCAAGGAGAGACGCCCATTCCTTTAATCTATCAATTTTGTAGACAATAGTTGAAGCAATCACAGAGAGGAAAACTGATGTCAGGTTTCAAACTCGTCGGCATTGCTGGCAGCTTCAATCGTCCATCGAAGACACTGGCCCTCGTCCGGTATGTCGCCGAACGCGCAAGTGATCGATACGGCTTTACGAGCAAGACCTATGATCTCAATGATGTCGGTCCCTCACTGGGAAGCTCCTTATGGCGCAAAGACCTCGATGAGCAGGCGAGGCGCGTCCTCGACGAGATCGTGCATGCCGATGCCCTGATTATCGGCTCGCCGACCTACAAAGGCTCCTATCCCGGCCACTTCAAGCACCTCATCGATCTGATCGACCCGCACGAATTGCGGGCGAAGCCGATCATCATCACGGCGACCGGCGGCGGCGACCGGCATGCGCTGATGGTCGAGCATCAGCTTCGACCGCTGTTCGGGTTTTTCATGGCCCATACGCTGCCGACGGCCGTCTACGCCTCCGATCGCGATTTTATCGACTACGGGGTGTCGTCGGATGCGCTTTCGAACCGCATCGGCGAAGTGGTCGGGGAATTGGCGGCTTTCTTCCCCGAGGTAAAGCCGGCACTGGCGGCGGCCGAATAGGGTGGCCGCCATGCTCCGATCTCAGAAGGCGGCGCCGGACGATGCGGAAAGGCCCGAAGCGGGCGAGCAGATGTGGAGTGTCTTCGAATTCGCTCGGCGCTATCGCCTCGCCAAGCGGGAAGAGAACCGTCTGCTGATGCTCTATGGACCGAGCGCACCGCTTGGCGATCTTCTCGCCAACGCGCGACGTCATTCGCTGATTTCCTGATGCAGTTCGCCCAAAAGTGCGCAGCGGTTTTGGCATTACGACATCAAAGGCGCTCCGCATAAATCCGATTTGATGCGATGCGCTTTCGCCCGAGAACATCAGTTCCAGACAGGAGATTCGCATGAAGTTTGATTTCCACTTCTGGCTGAAGCTCGCGATCGGCCGCTTCCTTGATCCGAAGCCAGCGCGAAAGTTTCAAAACGAATTGCTCATCCGCGACGAAGAGCGCGACCGGTCTGCACGCGAATACGAACTTCATTATTGGGGCGCTACACCCGGCCATTGGTATTGAGGAGGTGGTATGATGGCAATCGTCATCGAGACCGGCCTCCGCCGGCACGCTGCTGTAAGAGCAACGGGAAGCCTTATGTCGCGATTCCGGCATGCGGTCGGGGTCTGCACGATAGCGGGCTCATTCACATTTCTGTTCGCGCTGGTGATCGGGTTGATTCGATGAGTGATGTGCTCATTCTTCCCGGCCTGTTCGGTTCGGCTGAAGGACATTGGCAACAGCACTGGCTGCAGGACCAGCCGGGCAGTCGTTGCGTTACCCAGGACGATTGGGACCATCCGAACCTTGACCGCTGGCTGCTTCGACTGGAAAGTGCGCTCGAAGAGGCTGGCGAGGCCTATCTCGTTGCCCATAGTCTCGGATGCCTGCTGGCCGCCCGGCTCGCCGGACGGAGCGCGGCGCGCCGCGTGAAAGGGGCCTTGCTTGTTGCGCCATGCGACTTGGCGGTCACGGAAATTCTGCATCCGGGGCATATCTCGTTCGGCGAGATGCCGACAGCGCCTTTGCCTTTTCCTTCCGTCGTCATCGGCAGCATGAATGATGCTTACATGGCCGTCGACCGGTTGACCCTGTTCGGCCGCCTGTGGAACGCCGAGACCAGGAATATCGGCCTTGCCGGACATATCAACATCGCGAGCGGCTTCGGCCGTTGGCGCAACGGTTACCGGCTGCTGGAAGGCTTGAAGACGCAGGCGCGGGGTCGACATAATATCGCTTCCGCGTCGCCGGCCTTTGCGATGTGAATGGAGCCGGAATGTCCGATATCGTCGCCGATCTCCTGCGCCTGAGCGAAGATCCCAATGCCGACCCGAGAAGCAGGCGCCGGCAGACGATGGAGCGGCTGGTGCATGCGCTCCTTCGCATGACCGATAGCCAGGTTGGACCGGAAGATGCGCCCAGCCGCCAGTCACTCCTCCATCTGACGACGATCATCCGCGACATGACCACAAGGATCGCCGAGGCCGACGATGCGACATCCTCGGCGATTGTGAGGGAGGCGGCGATGCTGATACGCAGCCTGGAGCGTCGTCGAACCGATGCGGCCAGATTTACGGTGCATTGAGACTGAGCGCGCCGTGCGTCTTTTCGGACGCACAAAGAATGCTGCTAACTCCCTGACTCTCCGCGTCGTAAATTGAAGGAGCCGCTGAATTGCCCGCTCAAAGCTTGCCTTTCCACGGAACGAGGAAGGCCTCGAGGAAGCGGATGGCGGCCGAAAATGTGAAGGCGCAGATCGCGATGATGGCGATGCCGACAAACACGACGTCAGTTGCCAGGAACTGCGAAGCCGACATGATCATGAAGCCGATGCCGCGGGTGGAGGCGATCAGTTCGGCCGCAACCAGCGTGCTCCAGCCGACACCGAGCGCGATGCGGATGCCGGTGAGGATCTCGGGCAGGGCCGAGGGCAGGACAATGTCCAGGAAGAGCTGCAGCCGGCTTGCTCCGAGCGAACGGGCGGCGTTGACGCGCTCGATCGGCAACGACCGAACGCCGGCCTGAGCCGAGAGGCAGATCGGTGCGAACATCGCAAGCACCAGGAGCGTGATCTTCGACGTCTCTCCGATGCCGAGCCAGATGATCATCAGCGGCAGGTAGGAAAGGGGTGGAAGCGGCCAGTAGAATTCGATCGGCGCGTCGAGCACGCCTTTTGCCCAGCGGTTAAGCCCCATGAGCAAGCCGAGCGGAATGCCGGCGGATATCGCGATGAGGGCGGCGAGGATGATGCGGAACAGGCTCGCAAAGACATGGTCGAAGAGCGATGCCCCGGCATAACCGTCATGATAGATGACGCCGATCTGCGTCAGCACCTCGTCCGGACGCGGCAGAAACAGGTGGGGAACGACGCCGAGCGCGGCGACGGACCACCACAGCAGCAGTATGGCCAGGGCGGTGGCGACGCTGATGGCCACCGTCGATTTCTCGCCTGCGCCGAAGTCGGCCATTTTTACCAGCTTGACCTGGCGATCCTCGGTGTGAGCCGCAATCGGCGGAGCCTGTGTTATATCGCTCATGCGACGCTCCTCAAATCTTCGTTGCTGTGGAGAATGGCGCGTATCTGCTGGCGCAACTCGGCAAATTCTGGCGAGGCCTTGATCGAGCGGGCATCTCCTGTTTCGGCAAAGCGTGTGACGAAGTCGAGGTCGAAGCGGGCGACGACGCGCCCCGGCCGAGGCGACATGACGAGCACCTGCGTGCCGAGGAACAGAGCCTCTTCGATCGAATGGGTGATGAAGAAAACTTTCTTTGCCGTCTTGTTCCAGACGGAAACCAGCAATTCCTGCATCTGCTCGCGCGTCAAGCTGTCGAGCGCGCCGAACGGTTCGTCCATCAGCAGGATGTCGGGATTGGTGGCCAGAGCCCGCGCGATGCCGACGCGCTGACGCATGCCGCCCGACAATTCGTAGGGAAAGGCGCTGGCGAACTCGTGGAGACCGACGAGCCGCAGCAGCTCCAGCGCCTGCGCTTGCCGCTCCTTCCGGCCTACGCCGGCGAATTTTAGCCCGAGCGCGACATTGTCGACGACTGACTTCCAAGGCAGCAGCGAGTCCTTCTGGAAGACGACGCCGCGGTCGGCGCCCGGACGTTCGACGCTGCGGCCATCGAGCGTGATCCGGCCATCCGAAAGCGGAAGAAAGCCGGCAATCGCGTTAAGAAGGGTCGACTTACCGCAGCCCGAGGCTCCGAGTGCGACGACAAAACCGCGTTCGGGAATATCGAAAGACACGCGATCGAGCGCGTGAACGGTCCGCCCGTCGCGGGCGGAGAAGAAAACGCTGGCGTGATCGACTTTGAGCATAGGGGAACTCGCGCGTTAGGCGCCGGCGCGGCAAGCCGCGCCGGCGCCGGGGAGGATCAGTTTGTGGCGCCGGCGAGCGCGTCGACGGTGACGAAGCTGCCGTAATTGTCCAGCACGCCGGACACCTTGCCCTGCTCCTTCAGGAAGGATGCCGTGTCCTTGAGGATCTTGCCGGCCCCCGCCTTTTCTCCGCCGCCGAGCCAGGCGTCCGATGCCTGGACTTCGGGCGTAAGAAGCGTCAGGTTCTTCAGGGCCGAGGCCTGCTGCTCGGGCGTTCCGCCGAGAAGCTTGGCGAGTGACTTGGCATTGTCGCTGTCGGGACCCCAGGCGGCTTTGTCCGCCGCGAAGGATGCGTAGTATTTGGTGACGACCGAAGCGAAGCTCTTGAGGAAATCCGGATTGTCGGCGGCGAACTTCGAGGTCGCAACCCAGGCGGAAAAGGTCGGTGCACCCTTGTCCGCCACGTCCTTGGAGGTCACAAGGACCTTGCCGTTCTTTTTCAACTCTGTCAGCGCCGGATCCCAGACGAAGCCGCCGTCGATATCGCCGCGATTATAGCTGGCAACGATTTCCGGCTGGGGGATGGCGAAGACCTGGACGTCTTTTTCGGTCAGGCCCAGCGATTTGATCAGCGCCAGCAGCTGATAGTGATCCGTCGACACGGGCGCGGCGGCAAGCTTCTTGCCCTTCAGATCGTTCAGGCTTTCGATGCCGGAGCCGTTACGGACGACAAGAGCCTCGTCGATCCCCGAGATGGACGCCAAGTAGAAGGCTTTGACCTCGAGCCCGCGTGATACCGCGGCCGCGAACGGGCTGGAGCCGACATAGCCGACCTGGACATCGCCCGAGGCAACGGCGGCAAAGATCTCAGCGCCCGAATTGAACCTGCGGAAGTCGATATCGTATCCCGTCGTCTTGGCAAATTCACCATTGGCGATCGCGACCGATGACGGTAGCGCATCAGTTTGATAGCCGACGACGACCTTCTTGTCGGCCGCTTCAGCGACGACAGCCGTTGCAAGAGTTCCGACGCCGACGGCGATCGCGGCAATGAAATTTCTGAAATTCATCTTGAGCCCCTTTGTTCAGGGCCACATCCGGCCCTTGATCTCACCCTCGAAAGGGTAATCGTTGAGAACGGGCTAGCGGGAGGAATAACAAACTATATTTATAGACTATGGAGACATTTGTTTTCGTGATTCTGCTGCTTGCGCGGTCCCCGGAACGGGTGAGCGGCAGGAGCCAAGGTGCAGACCCTCAGGGAGAATGCGTTGATATACGATGTTATCGTGGTCGGTTCTGGGTTTTCGGCGATAGCCGTAACCTGTAATCTCATCGAGCAGCTTCCAGCTTCGGCGACGGTTGCCGTCGTTGGCGACGATCCCGGCTTCGGCCGCGGGACGGCGTACCGGACGGAACTCTATCTTCATCGTCTCAACGTGCCCGCGGGCCGGATGAGCCTGATGCCGCATCAGCCCGACGACTTTGTCGACTGGTTGAAAAATCGCGGACGGAGGCTGCAGGCCGGCGATTTCGCTTCGCGCAGCGATTACGGCCTGTATGTCAGGGATACGCTCGCGCAGCTGCTTCGGAAGCGGGACGGCCGCTGTCGGGTTGATTTCATCCGGGCCAAGGCAGCGGGATGCGTGGAACGTTACAACAGCACTCTGGCCTTCCATCTCGGCAATGGCGACGAGATTGCCGGCAGGAACGTGGTGCTCTGCCTTGGCGTCGGCAACGCCAACCTGCCCATCGATCCGGCTGGCGTGCCACTGTCGGCGCGATCGCGGATAATCGAGAACCCGTGGCGGCTCTCCTGGCTGAGACGTGTCGCATCGTCCGATATGGTCTGCATCCTCGGTTCCGGGCTGACGATGATCGATCAGGTTCTGGCTCTGCGTGCTCACGGCCATAGAGGCAGGATCGACGTGCTTTCGCGCCGCGGGCTTGCGCCGCTCGGGCATGCGAGAAAACCGCCCGCACCTCTGAAGATCGATGTCGAGGCGCTTCCCGGTACGATCAGCGGCATATTGAAGTGCTTGCGGGAAAAGGGCAGGTCGGTCGACGACTGGCGGAGCGTGATGGATGGCCTGAGGCCTCAAACGCAGGCTCTCTGGCAACGGCTTTCCAGCAAGGAGCGGGCCCGTTTCCTCAGACATGCGCTTCCCTGGTGGAACATCCACCGTCACCGCGTCGCGCCTGACGTGTTCGACAGGTTCGACCAACTTGTCTCGGAGGGAACCGTTCGATTCCACGCCGGTTTCCTGAAATCGCTCGAGGCCGAGAAGGGCAGGCTCGTTGCCGGATACAGGGTCAGAGCGACACGCGATCTCGCCGCAATCAAGGCGGATTGGGTGATCAACTGCACGGGAATGGAGCGCGCCGGGATCAGCCATTCACCGCTTTTGAAGGAAATGAGCCGGTCTCAGCTGATCGCCGCCGATCCTCTCGGCCTCGGCATTCAGGTGGATGCCGCTTCCGAGGTCATAGGGCCATCCCGGATCTCGCCTGTCCGGCTGTTTGCGGTGGGAGCCTTGACGGCGGGACAATTCTGGGAAATTACGGCCGTCCCCGACATTCGGGTGCAGGCCAAGGCCGTGGTCGAAGAGATCGTCGCGCAGCGGCCGGCGGCCGAGTCATAGACCGGCTATCCCCAGTGGTCGGTTCGGTGCTTGTTGAATTGACAGCCGCCGACAGCTACAGTGCGTGGTACGCCATAATACGATTTCAATTCGGCTGCCGCAGCGTGTGAAGCCGGTCAACACTGAGGTGCAGAATGAGCGGCGCTCTGAAGGACGCAACAATCAGGGTCGAGCGTCCTGCAAAGACATTGCGGGAATTGGCGCTCGACAAGGTCCGGGAAGCCATCGTGAACGGCTATTTTCGTCCAGGAGATCGGCTTGTCGAACGTGACCTCTGCGCCCAACTCGGCGTCAGCCGGACTGTCGTGCGCGAGGTTCTGAGACACCTGGAATCGGAAGGGCTCGTCGCCAATCTGCCGAACAAGGGACCGATAGTCGCCCAACTCGGCATCGAGGAAGCCAAGCAGATCTATGAGATCCGCGGTGCTCTCGAGGGCATGGCGGCGCGGCTCTGCGCGGAGCACAGCAGCCCCCAGATCGTCGCGGCGCTGGAAGAATCTCTGAACGAAATACGCAACAGCTATCGCGACAACGATATGGCGGGAGTGCTGACCAACACCTCTTCCTTCTATCAGACGCTGTTCACGATGGTTGACAGGCACGTTGCCTGGGGTGTCGTCAATCTCCTCACCGTGCGCATAAACCACTTGCGCTCGATGACGATTAAAACGGAGAGGCGCGGCATTGAAGGGCCGGCGCAGATGGCGAAGATCGTCGACGCCATCCGTCGCGGCGACGGCGAGGGGGCTTACCGGGCGGCGATGGATCATGTCGCTGCCGCGAGCGCGATTGCTGAAGCGGTGCTGTCGGCCAAAAAGTCAGCCGAGTAAACCCTGCAACCGCCGCAGCTTCCATTGGAAGCGGGCGAAGCATTCGCATCATCGATTTCTATCAGCATACGTGGTCAAGATGCCGGAGGGCCCACACTCCCGCTTGACACCCAGTTTGTCTGATGTGATGGTATGCCATAATAAATAATATGGCGTTGGCATGAGCTTGGATCCTTCCGGCTTTCAGCCTCCTTCAAAGCCCGTGGGCCGCCATGCGCAGGGGCTGTGTCAGCTGACAACAATTGACAGGAACGAAGAGATCATTGGGACTAAGCGACGTTAGTGCGGCCCGAAGTTGTCAGCCAAGTAAATGCCTTGGTGGCCTATGGGGATAAGGCTGGCGAAGCGGTAATCTATTGTTTTTTGCGAATATCCTGAAAGGCGGTTGTCTCTGTCGAGGCCGCGCGCACAGCGAACTTGACAGTCCGATACTATGGTATACCATAATACAAACTAAACGAGATTGAGGTATTCGATGGCCATTCAAATTCGCAAGACGGGACTGCAGATCGAAACGACGCTGATCGAAGGCGGCAAGGCCGCGGCCGTGCCGCTGAAGCTGTTTTCGGCCTACGCTGTCGTGAAGAACCCCTGGGCAGGGCAGGGCTTCGTCGAAGATCTCAAACCCGAAATTCATGCGGGCGCTCCGGTGCTTGGCGAATTGCTGACCAAGATGATCATCGATGCCGTCGGATCGGGTGAGGCTGTCGAAGCCTATGGAAAGTCGGCCCTCGTCGGCTTGGATGGCGAAATCGAACATGCGTCCGCGCTCATCCACACGCTGCGTTTCGGCAATTTCTATCGCCAGGCCGTCGGCGCCAAGTCCTATCTCGCCTTCTGCAATACCCGCGGCCCTGCCAACGCGCCGATCATGATCCCGCTGATGGACAAGAATGACGAAGGCCGCCGCTCGCATTATTTGACCATCCAGACGTCGATCCCCGACGCGCCTGCCGCCGACGAGATTGTCGTGGCTCTCGGCGCTTCGGTGGGCGGACGTCCGCATCACCGCATTGGCGACCGCTACCAGGATCTGAAAGACCTGGGGCAGGACGTCGCCAATCCTGCGGGCGTTTGAGGGAGCGCGTCTCAGATGCTGACAGCCGGATCGACCAAAGGCACCGCTGCAGCAACGAGCGCCGCTGGTGCCTTGCCTCGAAAGAGGACGGCAAGCGGAACAGCCTATCACGAGGCCGGCAGCGGGGAACCACTAGTTCTGATCCATGGCGTCGGCATGCGGCTCGAGGCTTGGGCGCCGCAGATCGCCTTTCTGTCGGCTGGCCATCGCGTCATCGCTGTCGACATGCCGGGACACGGCGAGAGCGCGAAGCTGCCGGCGGGCAGCCGCCTCGAGGAATTCGTCGCCTGGCTCGGGCGTTTTCTCGACGAGATGGCGATCGACACGGCGAGTGTCGCCGGACATTCTATGGGGGCGTTGATCTCCGGCGGGGCGGCGGCGACCTTGGGCGAGCGAATCGGCCGTGTCGCTTACCTCAACGGCGTCTACAGGCGCGATCCGGAAGCGAAGGCGGCCGTCCTTGCGCGGGCTGCCGCCATTCCGGTGACGGGCGTCGACAAGGAAGGCCCGCTGGCGCGCTGGTTCGGCGACGAGCCGGACAGCCTCATTGCGCGCGAATTGACGCGGGAGTGGCTGAACCTCGTCGATCCGGAAGGCTATGCCGTCGCTTACGCCGCCTTCGCCGGAGGCGACGAGACCTATGCCGATCGCTGGAAAGACGTCCGCGGTCCGGCCTTGTTTCTGACGGGATCGGATGATCCCAACTCGACGCCTCTGATGGCATCGCAGATGGCGGCGCTTGCACCCAAGGGCTGGGCTCGCATCGTCGAAGGTCATCGTCACATGGTGAACCTGACCGCGCCTGATATCGTCAATTCGCTGCTCGCCGAGTGGCTATCGTTCGGGGAGGATGAACGATGACAATCCAGACTGTCGATCCACGAGCATTGCGAGATGCATTCGGGGCTTTTCCGACCGGCGTGACCGTCGTCACCGCCTGCGACGGGGAGGGGAATCCGATCGGCTTCACGGCGAATTCATTCACCTCAGTCTCCCTCAACCCGCCCTTGCTTCTCGTCTGCCTCGCCAAGACCTCGCGCAATTTTGCCACCATGACCGGCGCGCAGCATTTCGCGATCAATGTGCTGTCGGAAACGCAGAAGGACGTGTCGAACACTTTTGCGCGTCCTGTTGAAGACAGGTTTGCGGCGGTCGAATGGGACAAGGGATCGGCGGGTTGCCCGATCTTCTCGAACGTCGCCGCTTGGTTCGAATGCACGATGGAAGAGGTCATCGAGGCTGGCGACCACGTCATTCTGATGGGACGCATCGAATCCTTCGACAATAGCGGCCGCAACGGTCTCGGTTATGCCCGTGGCGGCTACTTCACGCCGACGCTCGCAAGCAAGGCGGTTTCCGCCGCGGCCGAAGGCAATATCGAACTTGCAGCCGTCGTCGAACGCCGCGGCGAGGTTTTGCTCCTCGGCGACGACGTGCTCGCTCTCCCGAGCATCGATGCCCATGACGGCAACCCGACCGAGGCGCTGGAAAAATATCTGGAGGCTCTCACCGGGCTGAAGGTCAGCATCGGCTTTCTCTATTCGGTTTACGAAGGCAAGAGCGATGGCAAGCAGCATATCGTCTACCACGCTGTCGCAGGCGATGGGGAGCCGGCGAGCGGCAGGTTCGTAAAGCCTGACGCACTGGCTGCCGTAAAGTTCAAGACCAGCTCGACCGCCGATATCGTCAACCGTTTTGCCATGGAAAGCTCGATCGGCAATTTCGGCGTCTATTTCGGCGACGAGACCGGCGGCAAAGTTCATCCCATTCCAGCCAAGGGCGCAAAAGCATGAAGTTCTCCCTCTTCGTCCATATGGAACGGCTCGACGCCAGCCAGAGCCATAAGAGCCTCTACGACGAATTCGTCGCGCTCTGTGAGATCGCCGACAAGGGCGGCATGCATGCGATCTGGACGGGTGAGCACCATGGCATGGATTTCACCATCGCGCCCAACCCCTTCGTGACCATTGCCGATCTTGCACGCCGCACGTCGCGAGCAAGGCTCGGGACGGGGACGGTAATCGCCCCCTTCTGGCATCCGATCAAGCTTGCCGGCGAGGCAGCCATGACCGACATCATCTGCGACGGCAGGCTCGATATCGGCATTGCGCGCGGCGCCTATTCCTTCGAATACGAGCGGTTGCTGCCGGGTCTCGACGCCTGGGGTGCCGGCCAGCGCATGCGCGAGCTCATCCCGGCGGTCAAGGGCATATGGGCCGGTGACTACGCCCATGACGGGGAGTTCTTCAAGTTCCCCGCGACCACGTCGGCGCCGAAGCCGCTGCAGCAGCCGAACCCGCCGATCTGGGTGGCGGCGCGCGATCCGAATTCGCACGAATTTGCCGTCGCCAACGGCTGCAACGTTCAGGTCACGCCGCTCTGGCAGGGTGACGACGAGGTTCAGTCGCTGATGGAGCGCTTCAACGATGCCTGCGCCAAGAATCCCCATGTCGAGCGGCCGAAGATCATGCTGCTGCGCCACACCTATGTCGGCTCTTCGGAAGAAGACGTCGCCCAGGCGGCCCATGAACTGAGCGTCTACTACAACTACTTCTTCGCCTGGTTCAAGAATGAGAAGCCGGTGACCCAAGGCCTGATCGAACGGATCCCGGACGAGCAGATCCGAGCGAACGCCATGCTGTCGGATCAGGTCATGCGCATCAACAATGTCGTTGGCGACGCCGAGACCGTCATCAGCAGACTCAAGGCCTATGAAGCCCTCGGCTACGACGAATATTCCTTCTGGATCGACACCGGCATGAGTTTCGAGCGCAAGAAGGCGTCGCTCGAACGCTTCATCGCCGAGGTCATGCCGGCATTTCAGGAGTAGGGCCATGCGGCGTTTCCAGCATTACATCGACGGCGAATTCTCGGATGGCGAAGCGAGCTATCCGAGCATCGATCCGGCCACCGGTGCGGTCTGGGCTGAAATGCCCGAAGCGCGCGAGGGCGATGTCGATCGGGCGGTGAACGCTGCCGAGAGGGCGCTCTACGAAGGCCCCTGGGCGAAGATGACGGCCACGCAGCGCGGCAAGCTGCTCTATAAGCTCGCCGACCTCGTTGCCGCCAATGCGCAGGTCCTCGCGGAACTGGAAACACGCGACACCGGCAAGATCATCCGCGAAACATCCGCGCAGATCGCCTATGTCGCCGAATATTATCGCTACTACGCCGGCGTATCAGACAAGATCGAGGGTTCCTACCTGCCGATCGACAAGCCCGACATGGATGTCTGGCTTCGCCGCGAGCCGATCGGCGTCGTTGCCATGGTCGTGCCGTGGAACAGCCAGCTCTTCCTGTCGGCTGTCAAGATCGGACCGGCGCTCGCTGCCGGCTGCACGATGGTTGTGAAGGCCTCGGAAGACGGGCCGGCGCCGCTTCTCGAATTTGCCCGCCTCGTGCACGAAGCAGGCTTTCCCGCCGGCGTCGTCAACATCATCACCGGTTTCGGCGCCTCCTGCGGTGCGGCACTCGGCCGTCACCCGAAGGTCGCCCACGTCGCCTTTACCGGTGGTCCCGAGACCGCCCGGCACGTCGTTCGCAACTCGGCCGAAAACCTCGCCTCCACCTCGCTTGAACTCGGCGGCAAATCGCCCTTCATCGTCTTCGCCGACGCCGATCTCGAAAGTGCCGCCAATGCCCAGGTCGCAGGCATCTTCGCGGCGACAGGCCAGAGCTGCGTTGCCGGATCGCGCCTCATCGTCGAACGCAACATCAAGGACAGATTCGTCGCGCTGCTGCGGGAGAAGGCTGAGGCGATCCGAATCGGGCCGCCGCTCGACATGACGACGGAGGTCGGCCCGCTTGCCACCCGGCGCCAGCAGGACAATATCGGTGCACTCGTTACCAAGTCGGTCGAAAGCGGCGCCCGTCTTGTCACCGGCGGACGCAAGATCGATGGTGAAGGCTTTTACTTCGCCCCGACGATTCTCGATTGCGATAATGTCGCTTCGCCCTCGCTGATCGAGGAATTTTTCGGCCCGGTCCTCTCCGTCGTCTCGTTCGAGACCGAGGCAGAGGCGCTGCGGCTTGCCAACGACACCCGCTACGGCCTGGCCTCCGGCCTCTTCACCCAGAACCTCACCCGGGCGCACCGGCTGATGAAGGACATCCGCGCCGGCATCGTCTGGGTCAATACCTACCGCGCCGTATCGCCGATTGCGCCCTTCGGGGGCTTCGGCCTGTCGGGCCACGGCCGGGAAGGCGGCATGGCCGCAGCCCTCGATTATACCCGCACCAAGACGATCTGGTTGAGGACGTCCGACGATCCGATCCCCGATCCTTTCGTGATGAGGTGACGCCGATGTTTTACGAGATCCGCACCTATCGGCTGAAGAACGGCGCGATCCCGCAATATCTCAAGGTCGTCGAGGAAGAGGGGATCGAAATCCAGAAGAGCCATCTCGGCCGGCTCGTCGGCTATTTCTTTTCGGAGATCGGGACGATCAACGAAATCGTTCACATCTGGGCGTTTACAAGCCTGGACGACCGGGAGGCGAGACGCCAACGGCTTCTGGCCGATCCCCGCTGGCAGGCCTTCCTGCCCAAGATCCGCGATCTCATCGAGGTGGCGGAAAACAAGATTATGAAGCCAGCAAGCTTTTCTCCGAGGGGCGAGGCGCACTGACGGCATAAGGCATACCCGTAGGACAAACCAGAACAGGGATAAGGGAACATGAAAACAACATTTGCTTTTGCGGCGGTTGCCGCATTCGTGGCGGTCTCCGCCCCGGCCAAGGCCGACAGCCTGGTTTTCTCGAGCTGGGGGGGAACGACCCAGGACGCACAGAAGGCCGCTTGGGCAAGCCCCTTCACCGAAAAAACCGGCATCACCGTCGTGCAGGACGGGCCGACGGATTACGGTAAACTCAAGGCGATGGTCGAGGCCGGCGAAGTTAACTGGGATGTCGTCGATGTCGAAGGCGATTATGCCGCCCAGGCCGGCAAGAACGGCCAGCTCGAGAAGCTCGACTTCTCCGTTATCGACAAATCCAAGCTCGATCCGCGTTTCGTCACCGATTATTCGGTCGGCAGCTTCTATTATTCCTTCGTCATAGGCTGCAATGCCGATGCGGTCAAAGCCTGCCCGAAGACATGGGCCGACCTGTTCGACACGGCGAAATTCCCGGGCAAGCGCACCTTCTACAAGTGGTCGGCGCCGGGTGTGATCGAAGCCGCGCTGCTTGCCGACGGCGTGCCTGCGGACAAGCTTTATCCGCTCGATCTCGACCGTGCCTTCAAGAAGCTCGATACGATCAAGTCCGATATCGTCTGGTGGTCGGGCGGCGCCCAGTCGCAGCAACTCCTGGCCTCCGCAGAGGCGCCCTTCGGCAGTGTCTGGAACGGCCGCATGACGGCGCTTGCGGCGACCGGCATCAAGGTGGAGACCTCCTGGGAGCAGAACATCACCGCTGCGGATGCGCTCGTCGTGCCGAAGGGCGCGCCGAATGCCGAGGCTGCGATGAAATTCATCGCGCTGGCGACCTCCGCCGAACCGCAGGCCGCCTTGGCAAAGGCCACGGGATATGCGCCGATCAATGTCGAGTCGGCCAAGCTGATGGATCCTGAAACCGCCAAGACCCTGCCGGACCAACAGACCGCAAGCCAGGTCAATGCCGATATGAATTACTGGGCCGATAATCGCGATGCCATCGGCGAGAAGTGGTACGCCTGGCAGGCGAAATAAGCTGGAATGGCATAGCAACGGGCACGGCGATTGTTCGCCGTGCCTCCCGCAGCGTCGGCGCCGGTCATCGGACCTCGCCGCCAGCGGAAACTGACGGGTGGGAAGGACTGTCATGTCGACATATAGCG
The DNA here is from genome assembly GCF_017948245.1 of Rhizobium sp. NLR16a. Taxonomy (NCBI): domain Bacteria; kingdom Pseudomonadati; phylum Pseudomonadota; class Alphaproteobacteria; order Hyphomicrobiales; family Rhizobiaceae; genus Rhizobium; species Rhizobium sp. NLR16a. The sequence continues at coordinate 151,998 of NZ_CP072870.1, forward strand.
ATGCCTCTGGCGCGATTATGCCTCTGCCGAAGGCGCGCAGGGCAACAGGTTTTGGCGGGGTCGTTCCGGCTCTGGCCTTCGTGGGAATCTTTTTCGTGGTTCCGGTGGTGGTCCTGCTGCTGCGAAGCGTATTGGAACCCGTCCCGGGTCTGGGCAATTATGCGCAACTGATCGGGTCGGCGACCTATCTCAAGATTTTCGCAAATACGTTCATCGTCTCCGGTTTCGTCACGGTCATTTCGCTTTTGATCGGTTTTCCCGTCGCCTGGGCGCTGGCGATCATGCCCGGTCGCCTGACGTCGGTGATCTTTGCGATCCTGCTCTTGTCGATGTGGACCAATCTGCTGGCTCGCACCTATGCCTGGATGGTGCTGTTGCAGCGGACCGGCCTGATCAACAAGATGCTGATGGGAATGGGCCTGGTCGACCAGCCGCTCGCACTCGTCAACAATCTCACAGGCGTGACGATCGGCATGACCTATATCATGCTGCCTTTCATCATCCTTCCGCTCTACGGTGTGATCAAGAAAATCGACCCGTCGACCCTGCAGGCGGCAGCCCTTTGCGGCGCCAACCGCTGGCAGTGCCTGACCCGCGTTCTGCTGCCCTTGGCGATGCCCGGCATGGCGGCCGGCGCCCTCATGGTCTTCGTGATGTCGCTCGGCTATTTCGTTACGCCTTCGCTCCTCGGCGGTACCGCCAACATGATGCTCGCGGAGCTGATCGCGCAGTTCGTGCAGTCGCTGGTCAACTGGGGAATGGGCGGTGCGGCGGCGCTGGTGCTGCTCGTGGTGACACTGTCGCTCTATGCCGCGCAGCTGCGGTTCTTCGGCAGCCAGAACCCGGGAGGGCGTTGATATGTTGCTCAATTTCGACCGTCTTGGCTGGTGGAAATATCTCCTCCTGGCGATCACGCTTCTGACCGCGGCTTTCCTGCTGCTGCCGATCGTCTTTATCGCGGCGCTGTCCTTCGGCTCGTCGCAATGGTTGATCTTTCCGCCGCCGGGCTGGACATTTCAGTGGTATAGCGAGCTCTTCGCCGACCCGCGGTGGCTGGAATCGGCTTTGACGAGCTTCAAGATCGCGGTCATTGTGACGGTTTTGTCGGTGCTGCTCGGGCTTGTAACGTCCTTCGGACTGGTGCGCGGTTCGTTCCTGTTCCGCGATGCGCTGAAGGCGCTGTTCCTTACGCCGATGATCCTTCCGGTCGTGGTTCTCGCGGTTGCTCTCTACGCCTTCTTCTTGAGGATCGGCCTTGGCGGCACCTTGACGGGCTTCGTCATTTCGCACCTCGTGCTCGCGCTGCCCTTCTCGATCCTGTCCATATCGAGTGCGCTGGAGGGTTTTGACAAATCGATCGAGGATGCGGCGGTGCTCTGCGGTGCCGCGCCGCTCGAAGCAAAGATCAGGGTCACGCTTCCCGCGATCAGCCATGGGCTGTTTTCGGCCGCCGTCTTCTCGTTCCTGACATCCTGGGATGAGGTGGTGGTGGCGATCTTCATGTCCAGTCCGACTCTGCAGACACTGCCCGTGAAGGTCTGGGCGACGCTGCGACAGGATCTGACACCCGTCGTCGCAGCAGCCTCGACCCTTCTCATCCTGTTGACGATCATCTTGATGGCGCTGGTTGCCGTCGTGCGTAAGGTACTGAAACAATGAACGAACCATTCCTTCAGATCCGCGGCATACGCAAGGAATACGGCCCTGTCGTCGCCGTCCACGACGTCAATCTCGACGTCCGGCGCGGGGAGTTCCTGACCTTTCTCGGACCGTCCGGCTCCGGCAAGAGCACGACACTCTACATCCTGGCAGGCTTCGAAAACCCGACCAAGGGCGACATTACGCTCGAGGGCAAGACCTTGCTCGCCACACCGTCGCACAAGCGCAATATCGGCATGGTGTTCCAGCGCTACACGCTGTTTCCACATTTGACAGTGGGCGAGAACATCGCCTTTCCGCTGAAAGTCCGGCGCAACTCGAAGGCCGAGATCGACTTGAAGGTGAAGGAAATGCTGCGCCTCGTCCGACTCGAAGGCTTCGAGGATCGCAAGCCCGCGCAGATGTCCGGCGGCCAGCAGCAGCGTGTCGCCCTTGCCAGGGCGCTTGCCTATGATCCGCCGGTGCTGCTGATGGACGAGCCGCTGTCGGCGCTCGACAAGAAGCTGCGCGAGGAGATCCAGCACGAGATCCGCCGCATCCACCAGCAGACGGAAGTGACGATCCTTTATGTCACGCACGACCAGGAGGAAGCGCTGCGGCTCTCCGATCGCATCGCTGTCTTTTCGAAGGGCGTCATCGACCAGATCGGGACTGGCCCCGAACTTTACGCCAATCCCAAGACCCGCTTCGTCGCCGAATTCATCGGCGATAGCGACTTCATTTCATGCGACCTGGTGTCCTCATCCGATGGACAGGCCACCATTGCGCTCGGAGGCGGAACCATCTTCAATCAAATCCCGGTGCATGGCAAAGGCACCTCCGGCGCAAGGGCGGCGCTGATGCTGAGACCGGAGCGCATTCGGCTGTCGCGCGCAAGAGCCGCCGGCGCAGGCCTTGCCGCAACTGTCAGCGACATTACCTTTCTTGGCAACAATATCCACGTCTCCACAGAGACGACGACAGGCGAGGCGCTTTCGGTTCGCTTGCCGTTCGGTCATGAGGCTATTGCCGGGCTCAATCGTGGAGATATAGTCCATCTGGATTTCGATCCCGGCGCCGCTCACGTATTCTGCTGAAAGTTGTCCCATGAAGCTCAATGATCCCTCGCTGTTCCGTCAGGCCTGCCCCATCGCCGATCGCTGGATCGAAGCGGAGGGGCGCCGGGCGGCCATGGTCCGCAATCCGGCGACAGGTGAGGTGCTGGGCGCGGTCCCTGACTTCGGTGCGGCGGAAACGGAAGACGCTATCCGGGCAGCCGTCGTCGCCCAGAAGCTTTGGGCCAAGAAGACCGCCGGCGAACGCGCCGCCGTTCTCAAAACATGGCACCGCCTGATGATCGAAAACCGCGATGATCTGGCGATGATCCTGACGCTGGAGCAGGGAAAGCCGCTCGCTGAGGCCAAGGGGGAGATCACCTATGGCGCGAGTTTCATCGAATGGTTTGCCGAAGAGGCAAGACGCATCAACGGTGAGACCATACCGGGACACCAGCCCGACAAACGCCTCCTCGTCCTGCGTCAGCCGGCCGGCGTGGTCGCGGCGATCACGCCCTGGAATTTCCCGAACGCGATGATCACCCGCAAGATCGGCCCCGCCCTTGCCGCCGGCTGCGCCGTCGTTCTCAAGCCGGCGCTGCAGACGCCGTTCTCCGCAATCGCGATTGCCGTTCTCGCAGAGCGCGCCGGCTTGCCGGCGGGGCTTCTCAATATCGTCACGGGTGACGCCGCCGCAATCGGCGGGGCGATGACCGCAAGCCGCGACGTCCGGGTCCTGACATTCACCGGTTCCACCCGGACGGGCGAACTGCTTTACCGGCAATGCGCGCCGACGATCAAGAAACTCGGTCTCGAGCTCGGCGGCAATGCGCCCTTCATCGTCTTCGACGACGCCGATCTCGACGCTGCGGTCGAAGGCGCAATCATCGCCAAGTTCCGCAACAACGGCCAGACCTGCGTCTGCGCCAACCGGCTTTACGTCCAGGACGGCGTCTACGAGGCATTTGCCGTAAAGCTCGCCGTGGCCGTTTCGGCATTGAAGGTCGGCAACGGTCTGGAACGTGACGTCGTGCTTGGCCCGCTCATCGACGACAACGCCATCGCCAAGGTCGAAAGCCATATTCAGGACGCCGTTGCAAAGGGCGCCGGCATCGTTTCGGGCGGCAAGCGCCACGCGCTTGGTGGTCACTTCTTCGAACCGACGATCCTGCGTGACGTCGATGCCGGCATGCAGGTCGCACGCGAGGAAACCTTCGGGCCGCTTGCCCCGCTTTTCCGTTTCCGCGACGAAGAGGATGTCATCGAACAGGCAAACGATACCGAGTTCGGCCTTGCTTCCTATTTTTACGCCCGCGACCTGTCGCGAGTATTTCGCGTCGCCGAAGCGTTGGAATATGGGATGGTCGGCGTCAATACCGGTCTCGTCTCGACGGCGGAAGCGCCATTCGGCGGCGTCAAGATGTCGGGTCTCGGCCGCGAGGGGTCAAGCCACGGTTTGGACGAATATACCGAACTCAAATATGTGTGCCTGGGCGGCATCGCCTGAGCGGGCCGATGCTTGCGCTTCCCGCGGAAAGCACCGGAACGGGGCTCGTCAGCATCGCCATGTATGTCACATCAGAGCCGCTCGCGCATGCGACGGCCGAGCTGTGGTCGTTCCTCCGAGACTACCTCTCGAACGCCGGCCTTCAGGATGTGCCGGAAAAGCTTGACCGGACGGTTGGCTATGACGAGGCCTGGCTACGGCCGGATCTGCTCCTGTCCCAGACATGCGGTTATCCTTTTGCCAGGCGCCTGCGTGGCAGGGTCCGCCTGGTGGCGACACCTGTCTACGGATATCCCGGCTGCGACGGCGCGCTGATGCGCAGCTTCATCATCGTCCGAAAGGATTCTCCGCTTCGGTCGCTGGAGGATTTGCGCGGCACCACCGCCGCGATCAACAGTCTCGACAGCAATTCCGGCAGCAATCTGTTTCGCGCCGCAATCGCTCCGCTTGCCCGAGGCGGCCGCTTCTTTGGTCGGATCATCGAAACCGGCAGCCACGGCGGCAGCATTGCCGCCGTGGCTGAAGGCCGGGCAGACAGCGCGGCCATCGATTGCATCACCTATGCCAATATAGGCCGGTTCGATCCCGACGATCTGAGGCAGGTTCGCATCATCGCCGAAACACCCAAGGGCCCCGGCCTGCCGTTCATCACCTCGGGCGATGCACCGGAGGAGAGGGTCGAGCTCCTGCGTAATGCACTGCGTGCCGCCATCAAGGATCCGTCGCTGGCCGCCATGCGTGCGGCTCTGGGTCTCATTGATATCTCGGTGCTTTCCGAAGTCGATTACGAGCCGCTTCTGTCAATGGCCGGAGATGCGTTGCCGCAGCTGAGAGCTTGATGAGCCGAATGGATTCAGAGTGCCGGCTTTGCTTCTGTTTCGGCAAGACGATGGGCGATGCGATCGGCATTGGCCATGATCGTCATCGTGATATATTTCGATGACAGATCCGGAATAATCGAGCCGTCGACGATGTGAAGACCGGGATGGAGGTTCAACTCGCCGTCGGCAGAGGTGCCGGACGGACCGGAGGCACCCATCGGTAAGGTGCCGGCGAAATGCGCGTCGACACCCGGCTCTGCCAGCGATGCGCCCGGCAGCTGAATCAATCCCAATCGTTTCCATTCGCGACGAAGCGCCTTTTTCAAAGCTTCGGCACGAATCTCAAAGCCGTCCGCGAAGCCGCCCCGGATGATCAAACTCCTTCCCGTCGTTGCATCTCGGTGGATATAGCTGCGGCTTTGATCGCCAGGATAATAAATCGTGGCGACGAGCAGGCTTCCGGCGATCGTCTCGAACGCTGCACGTCCGGCCTTCCGGCCGAGCGGCATCCTGTTGATGAAGCTTTGTGCCGGCAGGGAGCCCACCTCATAGATCGCTCCCGTCACATAATCGGATGTGCCCCCGCCGTAGCGCAGCGATAATCCGAGCTGCGCCAGGCTGTGCGTCGGCGTTGACGAGCGCAGCAATCTCGCGGGGGAGAGCAGGGGAATGGCCAGCGTGGGACTGTTCAAGAGGCGCAGTCCCTGTTCCTCAAGCGGAAGATGGTCGGCCAGCAGGGCGGCCGTTCCAAGCACCCCTGCGGCAAGAATGATCCTCGGAGCGGAAAACGACAAGCCGTCGGCCGTTCCGACCGTCCAGCCCGCGTTGCGGGCCAACGAGACGGCCCGCATGTTGTCGAGCAAACGAAAATGCGGGGATTTCCGCAACAGAAGGAGATCTTGCCTGCTGTTATATATCGCCCCGCTCGGGCAACCATAGAGACAGTCGCCGCGCAGGTCGCATGCCGCCCGCCCGGGTCTCGCCTGCGAAAGCATGGCATTGACGGCAGGAAAAAGCCGAAACGATCCGTCCACCGGCTTCGCGACCTTGTGTCTCTGAAGAATATGGGCGGCCGTCGCCCCGAGCGGCAGGACGGGCTGCTCGTTGGCGCTTTCCGTAAAATCGGCATTCCTGCTGATCCCGATGCGTTGGGATATGCGCTCGTAGGATCTTTGAAGGGAAGCAATGTCTATCGGCCAATCGGCAATGTCCTCGGCGTCGAGATAGCTGATCTGCGCGCCCCAGATATTGGAGAGGCCGCCGCGGGCGAGGCTGCCGATGGGCATGAAGCCGGCGCCCGCTATGCCGGAATCGCGTCGAAACCGTTCGACAATTCCACGCGACACCGGCGTCTGCAGTTTTGGCGAGCTGCCATCGTCCACGCGCAGGGATTCGAGATCGCTTCCGAGGATGCGCACACTGCGGCTTTCCTCCTGCGATCCGAGATCATTGCCCGCATCCAGCATCAGAACACGGCGGCCGGCCGCTATAAGCGGAAACGCGGCGGAAACACCAGCAGGGCCGCTGCCGATGATGATGAAGTCGGCATCGGCCCCTTTCATCGATATCTCCCGGCGAAAAGAGCGCGGAGCGGAAGCAGCAGGACATCGCTTGATATGGTCAGGATTGCCTTGAAGAAGCCGGCCTTTTTGCGCCGCTGCCGTTCCGGCTCGCTCGCGAGATCGGCGAGGTAAAGCGCTCTTGCGAGGCGATGCTGCGTCTGATTGGCGGGTGGTTCAAAGAGCGACAGCAGACGCGGATGCCTGATCAGCGTCGGGGAGAGACCGAGCGGCGCCAGTCCCTCGCGCCGAAGCCCTTCAGAGAGGCGCTGCACCTGCGCTTCGGTGGGTGCGGCGCCGAGATAGTGCAGCAGCGCCTCGGCCTCGTTTCGCGACGGTTCTCCACTCTTCTGGCCGAACTCCGCGGAAAGCACCACCAATGGATCAGCCAAGTTCAACTTCAGCAGCCTGAGGCTCTCGCCGCTTTCCATAGGAGCGGCCCCCGCGAGCCCCAGGACGCGCTCCGGATCGACCGTCGGGATCAGCGGCAGAAGCTTCGTCATGCGACAGGCAAACAGGGCCGCAGTGAGGGGGATCGGGATGAAATGCAGATTCCCTTTGCCTTGGCTGCGGCGAAGAATGCGCAGCCAGGCGGCAAAGCTTATCGGCTTCTCCTGAGCGAGCACGAATGTTTGCGGCAGCTGGCTTTCGTCTGTCGCCAGCGTCAACAAGCCCGCTGCGACTTCGTCGAGATGAATGGGCTGAACCTTCCGGCTAAGCCCAATCATCGGCAGAAGCGGACTTAAGGCCGATAATTTCGCCATGAGACCGTACATCGCCGCGCGCGGGCCGCCGTAAACAAGCCCTATTCGCGCGATCCGAACGATCGGTGCCGCGAAGCTGGCCGCCAAATGCTGTTCAATTCTGTACTTGGTGCGGCCGTAGACGTTCAGCGCTTCCTGCCTGGACGAGGTGGAGGAGGCAAAGACGAAGCGTAGCACTCCGGCTGCCTTTGCCGCTTCCGCCAATTTTACGGTGCCCGAGATATTGATGTTGTTTTCCTCGGCCGTCTCCGGCCCGGTGGCCCAGGAATGCGCGAGATGAACGACGGCAGCCCCCCCCTTCAGATCGGACGCGGCGGGCTCATCGCCGATGCGCCACTTTGCTTCGGAGCGCCGGCCGAGCTCGACCACCTCGAAGCCGCGCTCACGCGCCAGCGCGGCAAGTCTTGCACCGATATAGCCGGTTGATCCGGTGATGATGAGACGCGGTGCCATTCACGTCCTCTATTGAGCGAAGGCGATACGCGCGCCGCTCCAGTCAAAACGAAACTCGATTTCCTTGAGCTGCGACAGCGCTTGCCGGACTTTTGCCTGGCGATCTCTGGGGCAATAGAGAACGAGGAAGCCGCCTCCGCCGGCGCCTGCGAGCTTGCCGCCGATCGCGCCGGCAGCGCGTGCCGCCTCGTAAAACTCGTCAATGGCGCTATTGGTGATCTGTGACGTCAGCGATCGCTTCATCATCCATCCGCGATGCAGCGCTTCGCCAAAGGCGCCGAGGTCGCCAGCCATCAGGATGTCGCGCATTTCGTAAGCCAGCTGCACCATGCTCTCGACCGTCCGGAACTTTTCTTCGTTCGTCTCCATGGCCTGCACCTGCGTCGACAGCACAGAGCGCGTGTCGCGCTGGCTTCCGGTGAAAAACAGGAGGATATTGCTCTCGAGCTCCGCCATCTTGTTGGCGCTGAGCACGACGGGCTGCACGTTGACGCTGCCGTTGGAATTGAATTCGATGAAATTCAAGCCGCCATGGGCGGCTGCGTACTGGTCCTGTTTGCCGATCGGCTCCTTCAGGATGTCGATTTCGAGTCTGCAGGCTTCTTCCGCCAACTGATCCTTGGAAGCAAAACGCGACCTGTGGGCATAAAGCGCGTTGATCAGCGCCACGGAAAAGGAGCTGGATGACCCCAGCCCAGTCCCGGAGGGAATGTCGGCGACGGAAGCGACTTCGATGCCCGGCTCGACCTGATGCATACGCAGGGCTTCGCGCAGCAGCGGATGCGCGACCTCTTCAAGGGTGTCAGCCAGTTCGGTGCGCGTGTATTTCAAATGGTATTTGTTTTCGTTGAAATAGTTATGCACGATGACGAAGCTGTACTTGGCTATCGCGCAGGACAAGACCGCTCCGGCTTGCCGACGGTAATAGGACGCGATGTCCGAGCCGCCGCCGGCGAAGCTGACCCGAAAAGGTGCGGATGAAACGATCAAAGGGTTGTCTCCTCGAGATTGATGACGATATCGGCCGATGTGCGCTGCAGATCGATCCTCGGCCACTCTTCTTGAATTCGCGACTGCCAGAGCCCTTCGGCGGCAAGCGGAGTGAGGCCTTTCCAGGCATAGAATGTGTGAAAGCGGTTCAGCAGAGTCTGCTGCGACGCTTCGACGAAGACGGCTATATCGACCTCTTCGCGGATCGACGCATGGCCGGCAAAGATGCCGTCCAGCAGGATGACCTCGGCATCTCGCGCATCATAGATGGCAGGACCCCTCAGCTGGGCACGGCTGGCCGCGTCGTAGCCGGGTGCTTCGACCCGTCCCGCTCGGCGCAGCACGCTGACGATTTCGGGATAGAGCTCTACCCTGCTGCGCTCTTCCGCGCTCATATCCGGGCTGCGATGTTCGAGCGGCAGTATCCAGCGGTCGAGTTCCAGCCTCAGCACCCTGCGCCCTGCTTCCGAGAGGATGCGTTGAACGGCATGCGCAAACGTACTTTTCCCGGAGCGGGAACGACCGCATATGCTGACGAGCAGAGGCCCTGCCATACCTGAAAGCCGTTCCTCAATCGCTCTGGCTGGGGCTTTCCCGATATGCTGGTAGCCGCACTGAAAGCGAACGGCGTCATGGACCGTATCGAAGACAAGGTCGGCTCGCGGGATTTCGGTTTCGGCGGCAGGATAGCTCTTCACATCCCGCAGTCCATAACCGGTCCGCACACCATAGGCCCAGATGCCCGCCTTGCGGCCCGCACCTATGTCGCGCAGGCTGTCGCCGATAATGACGGATTTCGATTTTTCGATCGGCAGTTCCGACATGGCCCGGCGGATCATCAGATCGCCCGGTTTGCGGCAAGCGCATTCGATCTTGAGTTCGGGGACCTCGTCAGGGAATCCCTTGTCCGGATGGTGCGGACAAAAATAGATTCGGTCCAGGACGCCGCCGTCTTCGGCAAGCTCGGCCTCCAGGCGACCAAGAACATGATCCAGGCCGGTCTCGTCCAGCAAGCCTTTGGCGACCTGCGGCCGGTTGGTCACGGCAACCGCAAGGAAGCCGGCCTCGCGCGCGAGCCGCACCGCTTCGCCGGCTCCGCTCACCAGCTTCACCTGGTCTGGACGTATGACTCCGTGGCCGCCGACATCTTCGTTGAGCACGCCGTCGCAATCGAAAAACACAGCGGGTCTTCGAACCGAGAGATGGACGGCATGAACCCGATCATGGCGAATATCCTCAGCCGCGGCGGCATGTCGGCTCGGAGAGCCGGTATCCTTTATATATTCGGGCGTATCATAAATTGCGACCGGTATGGATCGCTCGAGGAGGCCGGGGATCACATCATGGATCATATCGGCCGGCTGCCCCGACTGGAGAGTGTCGAAGAACTGGCCGCAAGCCACGTACAAACCGGCCGGCACCAGATTGCGCCAATCGGCGTCACGTGGCGCCTTGCGGGGCAACAGGCGCTGGAGATAGCCGTTCTTCTGAACGACGATATCGGATGTGCGAGGATGATCGTTGGGATGGGCGACTATCGTCAGCGCGGCGGGAAATTGCCGCCGATGACGCGCAAGGGCCGACAGATCGATATCGAAAAGCATGTCACCGTAGACGATAAGGACGTCATCGGCGATCGTGTCCAAGGTCGTCAAGCAACCGGCCGTACCGAGCGGAGACTTCTCAACGAAGACATCGATCGCAATGCCAAGCTTTTCGGCTTCCGGTCCAAGGGCAGGCTCGAGCTGGCTGCCCAGGTGGCCGCCAAGCACACGCACATGCTGAACGCCTTCGCGGGCGAGCACACGAATCTGCCTGACAATGATCGGCACGCCGGCAAGCGGCAGAAGAGCCTTCGGAATGACATCGCCCGTCATGCTGCGCGCGCGCGTTCCGAGGCCTCCGGCGATAATGATAGCCTCGCAGATAGCGTTCTCAGAACCCATTCGCCAGGATCCGCTCGACGGCGAGTTCAACAGCCTCGGTGGACTTCCGCTTCGGCGTCCAGCCGAGCGCGACAAGTCGGCTTATGTCGTAGCTGAAGCGCGGCACGTCGCCCAGCCAACCACGGTCTTCGCTGCCGTATTCGATAGCGGCTCCGGATGCGACCTTGGAGACTACGATCTCGGCGATATCCCGGACAGACGTTTCACCGATGCCGCTGGCATGAAATACCTCATAGGCACCGGGCGCCTTTTCCCAGGCAAGCAGAATGGCATCCACCAGGTCGCCGACATAGAGATAGGGCTTTGTCTGCATGCCGTTGCCGAGCACCTGGAGCCGCGCAGGATCAGCCTTCAGTCTGTTGATGAAGTCATAGATGGCTCCGTGGGTGGAGCGTTCCCCGACGACATTGGGAAAGCGCAGCACGAGCGTCTTGATGCCGAATGACAGCGCGTAGACGGACAAATAGGCTTCGGCGGCAAGCTTGCTGGCGCCATAGAGCGAAATCGGCCGCAGCGGGCCATGATTTTCGTGAATGTTGCCTTCGGCTTCACCGAATACGGCGGAGGTGCTGGCGAAAAAAAGCTTGCCGATCTCATGCTTGCGCATGATGGCGAGCAGCGTCGTCGTCGTCAGTTGGTTCAGCTGGAGGTCGAGTTCGACATTGGCATTGCCGGCGGCAATATCGGAGTTGGCGGCGAGATGGAAAACGGCGTCGGGACGATCCGCGCCAATGAGCCGATCCATGCCTTCCCGATCGAGCATATCCAGCTCATGGAAGCGGAAATCCGATCGCTGCAGCAGATGATCGATGTTGCGCATGCGGCCAAGATGAAGATTGTCGATTGCGGTTACCCGATAACCCGAATCCAACAGACGATCGCAGAGATGGCTGCCGATAAAACCGGCCCCTCCTGTTACCAAGGCATGCATGTCGGCAGCTCCATATGATCTGTTAAGGCTCTTCAGAGCGCTTTGATCTTTCCCGAATGAGGACGCGATAGGACGAATACACCACCGGCCAAGCCGACCACAAGCTGCAACAGGCCGAAAACCACCGACAGCGTCGCGGCATCTGTCGTGCCGATGCCGAACACTGCAAGGGAAACGATCATGCCGCCTTCGCGCAGCCCCCATCCTCCGACGGAAATCGGAACCATGGCGATCAACAGGACTGGCGGGAAAGCGGCTGCGGCCTGACCCCAATCGAGCGGAAGACCGAGACCGAGAACGAGGATTTCAAGCGAGACGACACTCAATCCGTGAATGACGAGGGTCAACAGGAATACCCCGAGCATTCTTCGGTGGGCGAGAAACGCTGCTAGCGCCTCGGTCAGCGCGTGCAGCTTTGCCGGAAGAAACCGCACGAAGAAATGCCGGCGCCAGCTGAAGACCAGGGCCGATGCGATCGTTCCCGCCACGCCAAGGGCCGTGAGTTCGACCAAATAGGGGATTGGGAAGTCGTGCCCGTAAAAGCCGCGCATGATGATCAGTCCGATCAGCGCAACCACCGCCAGCCCGAAAAGCGTGAGGATACGGTCGATTACCACACCCAGTGTCGCTTCCGTTATCGTCAGGCCATATTTGATGGCGCCGAATATGCGGGCGGCATCGCCTGGAATGGGACTTGGAAGAGCTTGATTATAAAAGAGGCTCTGCATGAAGAGCTTCGTGGCGCCGGTCAGTTTCAGTCTTTGCCCTATCATTTCCGACAGGAGGCACCATCGCCATGCCGAAAGCACGGCCTGCAAGAGAAGCAGGAAGACGCTGGCCCAGATGATCGTTACCGACAGGGTCCGGATCGCAGCCCACCCTTCTGCGAAATCGACCTTACGCGCGATCCATATGACGAGGCCAAGCGCGACGGCCACTTTCAGAACCGGGATGGCGATGCGAAGCAATGCGCGGAGGGATGGTATAGTCACGATGCCCGATCCGCTTCAAAGCGATAGAGCTTCCAGCCGAACCGATCCGTCAATATCAGCGAGGAGCGAGGCATCATATGGGCTATGATGCTGTTGGCCATCACGATCTTGTTTTCTCCGATGCGTTCGGCGAGAAACGCGCTATCGGCATCGGGTGGAACGATGAAGTAAGCTATCTTATTGTCTTTGATGAAAGCATCGATATCCGAACCCGGCGCTGGCAGCACGTAGCGCGGCAATTGCCAGCCGCCGTCACGACCGTCGTTATAAGCCGTGGACAATAACATATTGGCCGTATCGAAAGGTTGAAAGACGGTTCGCAGGTCGTGATCTGCGATATAGCGGTACATGAAATAAGCTTCGCGATGGCTCTCCAAGTATTTATCGACGCTTATCATCCCGAGCACCACATCGAAGTCTTTCGCCTTGACGGGGTCGATGTCGCTACCGCCCATTCGGTGCCAGTGGGCAATCCAGAGCCCGCCGGCCAGCAAGACTATTATCATCGGGCTGGCGACCATGCCTGCTGGCGAAGAGGCCATTTTTGTCAGTGGAGCCATCTGCGGCATGACCCGTCGGTCGAGCCATGCATCCAATCTTTCCCGAACCAGGGAGGCGCCGATAAACCCGGTCGAAAAGAAAAGCAGATAGGCTGGCGTCGCCCACCGTATGTGATTGAACATAACGGTGTACCATATCACGAACATGGCAAGGACCATCGCTGCGAGAAAGGCGATGCGCCGGAAAGCCACTGCCAGACCGGCCAGAATCAAAGCGAGAGCGACGAAAGCATTTGGCTTATTTTCGAGAAACCAGTCGTAAAGGATATAGAGGAAGTCGTGCCAACCCTGCAAAGTAGCGAGGTTCGTAACAAAGTGCCGGTTGGCGGGATCGAAGGCCCTGCCCAATTCGAGCATGTAATCCGCCATCCAGGCATCGCTGAGGCCCTGATGGCCGAACATGAAGGGATAGATCGGATTGCCGAGGGCGATCAGGTTTTTCGCATACCAGTAGCCGGCGACCGCGAGGAATGCGCAAAGGCATGACAGAAGGAGCGGCAGGGATATCCTTCCCTTGAGAAGCATCGGTATCAATACCAGCCCTACGAGGCCGACCATTTGCAGTTCCGTATATTTTCCTCCGACTGCGCCTCCCAATACGAGCGCACAATGAAAGAGCTCCGCCGGCCGCCGGGTCTCCAGATAACGCCACAGGAAAAGCACGGCTGCGACGGAGAAACACGACCGGGCCAAGTCCGTCATCGGTTCGCCGATACTCCCCCTGAAGAAGGGGATGCTGAGGATCAGCGCTGCCACCAGGAAAAAACCGCATGCTCGCCAACGATTGGCGCAACTTGAAAGCAGGAACAGAAATCCGAAGAAAATTGCGATGTTCATGGCGGCCGCGCCGGTCCAGTGACCGCTGACCATCATGACGAGCGCAAACAGCAGATTGAAGAAGAGGGGAATATTGCCGTAGAAGGGATGATCGATCTGCGGCGACACAAAGCCGGCATGATCGATGATACTGTTGGCGAGCGGGATATGGAAAACCCACACGTCGGCAACGGCTGACGGGAAGAGGGACAGCACGCTCCACACATAGCAGAGTATGATGCATGTGAAGGCCGCAAGCGCCGGAATTGGATTTCCGTTTTTCGATTCAGTTGCGATTCTACGAAACAGCAAAGCCAGATCGCAAAGAACAGCGACGAGATCGCGCCGCCGCCAGATCATCGAGACTGCCACTATGGGAAGAACGATTTCCCATCTCAATCCATGAAACGCGCCAAGAATGGTGGCCGCGCCGCCGGCGATCGCCAGAGCCGGCAGAATACCGCTGAACAGAAAATCGATGCCGTCTCGAAAGGGCTGATCGCAACGTCGGTTGAGCCGGGCAACAATGCCTCTGTCGATCACGAGGCCCCATAATATTATGGATAGAACCGTGCACCAGCCTAGGATCATGATCGCCCTTTCGTGGCTCTTATCCCGCGAGAGGCGGCGCAGGCTTCTTGACGGGCAGCATGACCCCGAGCGCTCGTATCATGAGCCCTGATATAAAGATCTGGAACGCCGTGATGATAAGCCACAGCCCGAAGACGGCCCAGTTGGTCTCGATGCCGATCTCGGGCAGCACGTAGCCGTTCCCGACATAGGAATCGAAGAGCGGAACCGCCAGCAAGACGCCTGCCAGAACGGCGATAACCGATCCCCATACCGTTGCATTGTAGGGAAGGCGCCGCTCGAGGCGAGGCTGCACATGTCCCGAATAGTCAAAGATCACCCGACCGATCGCTGCCGAAATCAGCATTGATTGACCAAGGACGGCCAGAGCCATCGCAAACAGCATGGCATTCGAGGAGAACCGCACGCCTGCTATCGACATAGGTCCCGCGAGCAGCGGCAACATGGTGATCAAGCCGAGGGCCAGCAGCAGGAAGCCCGGCCAGATCAAAAAGAAATCGAACCCGTAGACAAACATCGCTTGCAGATTGCGCCAGCCGGCGCGCCAGGGCTCCATCCAGCCTCGGCGCTTCATGTGACTCAGCCGTCCTTCCGGATCCTTCAGGAAGTGAATCGGCACCTCGGTCGTCGCAAGCTCCATATGGACTGATTTCAGCACCATTTCCGAGGCGTATTCCCACCCTTGCGAGCGGAGATCCATACGAAGCAGCGCATCGACACTGATGCCCCGCATGCCGCAATGGATGTCGGAAAAGCGGCTGCCGAACATCCGATTGAGAATCCACGTCGTCAGCGGCGTTCCGAAATAGCGATGCAGCAGCGGCATCGCATTGTCCTCGATCGAGCCTTTGAACCGCGAGCCCATGACAAATTCGGATCCCTTCCGGAATGCCTCGATGAAGGGCGCTATCTGGCGAAAATCATAGGTGCAGTCCGCATCGCCCATGATGATGAACTTGCCGCGGACGAAGGGAATGGCATCGATGTAAGCTCTGCCCAAGCCGCGCTTCGGCGTCCGCAACACGCGCGCGCCCCGCTCACGTGCGATTTCCGGCGTGCGATCGGTCGAACTGTCGACGATCAGGATTTCGACCGCCGCACCACTTGCCGCGATGCCTTGACGGCACCAGTCGACGAAGGTTCCGATCGTCAATTCCTCGTTGAGCGAGGGGACGAGAATGGTGACTTCCGGGTCGGTGACGTCGTCGTCCGGCGTAAGGAGCGACAGTTCCGGATCGTGGATGTGGGGGAAATTCATGGGCGTGATAAGGCTCTTAGGAAAGGCTGGGCGGGACGAGGCCGCAGGAAAAATCCAATATGGCGTGGCAGATCGCCAGATGGGCAATCTCCACATAGCCATATTGATCGGAGGCGACGTAGAAGTTCAAATCGCCGAGCGCACGCAACGGGTTGCCTGGAGCGAAGCCGCTCAGGGTGATAACGGCGCCGCCTTTTTCGCGGGCGGTGCGGACGGCCTTGGTGATGCTTTCCGATCTGCCTGAACTGCTGATCGCGACCAGCAGATCCCCTTCATTCGCATGCATTTCGATCTGCTTTGCGAATACGTTCTCATAGCCGAGGTCGTTCGAGAGGCATGTCAGCGTCGCGCCATCGTTCATTGCCATGGCGCGGAGTCCGCCATTTTTGGAATAGTCCGTCGCCATATGGCTGGCAATCGCGGCGCTGCCGCCGTTACCGATGAAGATGATCTTCCGGCCGGCATCATGGGTAGCACGGGCCAGCCGCATGGCCTCACTCATCGCAGTTGCATAATCGAGGCTTTCGTCACCCCGCCGCGACGCGGCTGCATTCACGAGAACATGGCGGAGAAATGTAAAATAGCGATCGAGATCGCCGGCCGTCACGGCGAGGTCCGAGGGTATGGTCTGGTTGTGTGACATGCTGGTTCAGCCTCTACGCCTTCGAAATT
The DNA here is from genome assembly GCF_017948245.1 of Rhizobium sp. NLR16a. Lineage (NCBI taxonomy): Bacteria > Pseudomonadati > Pseudomonadota > Alphaproteobacteria > Hyphomicrobiales > Rhizobiaceae > Rhizobium > Rhizobium sp. NLR16a. Next base: position 168,551 of record NZ_CP072870.1, read on the forward strand.
GGGGCGTCCTTAAAGACTAAATGATACAAAGGCAAGTTGCCCGGCATCCCTCCGGATGGTTGTTAACGAGTGTCACGGGCTTGCAACTAACGGTCTTCCGTCAAGCATCCGGCCCCGACGTGAGGGTTACTGCTCGACCTTAGCGCTGCTGAACCCGACCAGTTATTAAAGCTACGAAGGCGTGCGTGATGAATATTGACAATATGTGCCACGCTACCCATCATAGACAAAACGAAGGGTATGCCGATGGCATCGGGTAGCATTCATGTGAAGGTCAGTGGGCAGTTGCAGGATCATATCCAGCAGCAGATCGGCGATGACGGCCTTTATGAAAACGCCAGCGAGTATATTCGTGCGCTCATTCGCCGCGACTTGCAGTCCCGTAATGAGGCCTGGGACATGCTGCAAAGAGAGCTTGCGCCGGCGATGCGGGCTGAAGACAGCGAATTCATCGCGGTTTCGGCCGAAGACGTCATCCGCCGCAACAAGCGTCAATAAGCCTGATGGCAGCCTATCGATTTTATCCGCGCCCTGACGACGCGCAGGACAAGATTTGGCGCGACACGATTGAGGCGTGGGGAGAGAAGCAGGCGGATGCCTACATTTTCGGGCTGCACGCCTATTTGCAGCGTTTGTGCGAGGATCGGTCGATCTGGCGACAGCTTCCGCAACGTCTGGCAGTTCCGACAGACATCAAGCGGTTGGCCTATTTCGGTCGTTATGAACAACATTACGTGTTCTTTCGCGAGCTTAAGAACGGCGATCTTGGTGTCATGAGCATTCTTCACGAACGGATGAATCTGCCGGTCCGGCTCAAAGAGGATCTGGCGGCTCTCTCAAACAAACTGCCGTGAGGGCGCGGAATCTTCGGTCGGTAGGATTGATCCTCGATGTGCGCTTTAACCCGGACTCAGAACCGGTGTTCCGCTCCCTCCAGCGGGTTTGCCCAGACCGTCATGCCAGGCCCGAAAGGCGTTTCGCCTTCGGCGCGCACGATCATTTCACCGAGTTCGGGGACGTCGAGATAAAGGATCGCGTCGGCGCCGAGCCGTTCCACATGGCGGATTCTGCCTTGCCACTGGCCGGTGCCTTCCGAAAGCCTGACATGTTCCGGGCGGATGCCGTAGGTCGCGCAATTCATTCGCCGTGCCGTCTCGCCGCCATAGAGGTTCATTTTCGGGCTGCCGATGAAGCCGGCGACGAAGGGTGTCGCGGGATTGCGGTAGAGCTCCATTGGGCTGCCGATCTGCTCGACCGCGCCACCGTTGAGGACGACGATCTTGTCGGCCATCGTCATGGCCTCGACCTGGTCATGGGTGACATAGATCATCGTCGACTTCAGACGGGCGTGGAGTTCCGAGATCTCCAGGCGCATCTGTGCCCGCAGGGAAGCATCGAGATTGGAGAGCGGCTCGTCGAAGAGGAAAACCTTGGGATCGCGCACGATGGCCCGGCCGATGGCGACACGCTGCCTCTGGCCGCCGGAAAGCGCTTTCGGCTTTCTCTGCAAGAGATGGGTGAGCTGCAGCGTTTCGGCCGCCGCCGCAACCTTCTCGGCGATTTCAGCCTTAGGGCGGCGGGCGAGCGAAAGTCCGAAGCCGATATTCTCGGCAACCGTCATATGCGGGTAGAGCGCATAGCTCTGGAACACCATGGCGATGCCTCGCTCGGAAGGTTCCGCATAGGTCACGTCCTTGCCGCCGATGGTCAGCCTGCCCGAGGTCGTCTCTTCCAGGCCGGCGATGATGCGCAGCAGCGTCGACTTCCCGCATCCCGACGGGCCGACGAAAACGACGAACTCGCCGGAGGCAACCTCCAGATCGACGCCCTTGATGACCTCAAGGGCGCCAAAGCTCTTGCGAACCTGTTTGAGAGTGAGCTCAGCCATTCTGCTATCCCTTGACCCCGCCTGCCGTCATGCCTGCGACGATCTGGCGGTTGAAGAAGATGAAGACGATCAGCGGCGGGATCGTCACGAGGAGGATGTTCATGAAGAGCAGATTATACTGGCTCGAATACATGCTCTGGAAATTATAGAGCGTCAGCTGCACCGTCACGTTCTCCTTGCCCGGCAGGTAATAGAGCGGATTGGTGAAATCGTTGAAGATCGCGATCGACTGGACGACGATATTGGTCACGGTCACCGGCTTCAGCAGCGGCAGGACCACCCTGAAGAAGATCTGCCGAGGCTTGGCGCCGTCGATCAGCGCCGCCTCGTCGAGATCGCGCGGGATGGTCGAAATGAACGACCGATAGAGCAGGACCGAAAAGGAGAGATTATAGGCAACCTGGATCAGGATCATTCCCGTCATGGTCTTGAAGAGGCCGATGTCCTGCAGAAGGCCGATGGTGGGAACAACGGCCGGCGGCATCATCAGGCCCATGAACAGCGCAGCGAAAGCCACGCGGTTCCACGCCGTCTTGCGGCGCTGCATCACATATCCGACCATCGCCGACAGCAGGATCAGGATCGTGACGGAAACGACCGTGATCAGCGTCGAATTGAAATAGGCGAGCACGAGCTGATAGTCGCGCGCCTTGAAGACGGCGACGAGATTGTCCCAGAACAGCCAATGCTCAGGAAGTTCGAAATCGAGCCGGGAGGCCTCGGATTTGGATTTGACCGCCTGCAGGGCGACGAAAACGAAAGGCATAACGAAGATGACGGCCGCGACGGCAAGGGCTATCGCACCCGTCAGATAGGGGCGGACGCTTCTCATTCCTCGACCTCGCGCCGGTCGAACCTTAGGGTGAAGGGCAGGATGATCACGGCGATCAGCGCGAACAGGATGACGTTTCCAGCCGTCGACAGTCCATAGAAACCAGCCTGGTACTGCTTGTAGATAACCGAGGCGATCACATCGGAGGAGAAACCGGGTCCGCCGCGGGTCATGGCCCATATGAGATCGAAGGAACGAAGCCCGCCGATCAGCGACAAGGTCACCACGATGACGGTGGCGGGACGCACGAGCGGTAGGGTGATCCGAAAGAATTGCTGGAGCCGCGTGGCGCCGTCGATCCTCGCCGCCTCGTAATAATCGGGGCTGATCGCAGCAAGACCAGCGATGAAAATCAGGGTGGCGAGGCCGACGCCCTTCCAGACGTCGACGAGGGCCACCGAAAAAAGCGCGAGCGCCGGATTGGTCAGCCATCCCGGCCCAGGAATGCCGAGCGTCTCGAGCGTAACATTGATGATGCCCTTGGTCGGATGCATCATCACCGTGAAGGTGATGCCGATGCCGATGGTCGAGACCAACACGGGAAAGAAGACCAGCGTGCGCAGGAAGCCGCGGGCGAAGATATTGCTGGTGAGCAGCACGGCGAGCAGCAGGCCGCAGACCGTTTTCAGGCCAGATGTCGTCACGGCATAGAGCAGGGTGTTGACCAGCCCCTTGACCAAGAACGGCTCGGAAAAGAACTGCTGGAAATTTTCGAGCCCGATGAATTGGGCCGTCGAGAGATCCCAGCGCGTCAGGCTGTACCAGAGAGACGATATGGTCGGAAAAAGGAACAGCACGCCGTAGATGATGGCGGCGGGAATGAAAAACCACAGCGGGTAGGGCGATTTGCGCGAGTGCGGGGGTGTCTCGGTCATGACTACCTCTTCGATCGGGGAAACCTCGCCCCGTCAGGAGCGAGGTTAGCTGGCCCGAGTGACCGCTACCAGTTGGGCAGGCCGAGCTGCTTGGCCTGTTTGCGCACATCCTCGTCATAGAGCTTCGCTGCCTCGGCCGGCTGGCGAATGCCGGAACCGACTTCGACGGTGATCTGCTCGAGAGCCGGGCCCTTCACCGGCGATACGAATTCCAATGCGGGGGTCGTCTTTTCCTTGGCGTCGAAATAGGGGAGCATGTCCTTTACGGCAGGCGGTACGTTGGCAGGCAGATCGCAGCCGTTGATCAGCGGAGGCCCCTGCACGGTGTTGGTTTCCACCATGATCTTGCAGCCTTCGACACTTCCGGCGAAATCCACGAATTTCTTCGCTTCCTCTGTGTGCTGGCTGGTCAGGGGAATATAGAGGGCGGGCGGCATCCAGACGGTCAGACCATTCGTCGCCGCATCGTCGCTCGGCTGCGCGAAGAAACCGACATCTGCAAGATTTTCGGGATAATTCTGCTTGATGGCGCCGATGGCGAAGCTCAGCATCGGATAATGCGCCGCTTCGCCCGTCGCCACCATTCTGAGGCCATCGTCATAGCTTGCCGCGCCGAAATCCTCGTTCATCAGGCCGGCGTCGTGAACATCCTTCAGCCGTTCGAAGCCTTTTGTGGCGGCGGGCGTCTTCGCATATTTCGCCTTGTTGGCGGTATAGTCGCCGGCGAAGTTCGGCACGGCGGCATGCAGATTGTAATAGTCGGCCAGAACGAACAGCTGCGAGGTCCAGGTATCGCGATAGGTCTGGGCCACGGCGACCTTGCCCGAAGCCTTGACCTTGGCATTGTTGGCCATGAAATCCGCCCATGTCTTCGGAACGGTGAGGCCGAGGTCCTGATAGACCTTCCTGTTGTAGAGGATGCCACCCGCCATCGCCGTGCCGAAGGGAACGCCGTAGAGCTTGCCATCGGCACGGACGACCGATTTGAAGCCTTCAACCACCTTCGCCTGTGAGGCGAGACCGCTCAGATCGACAAGTGTCTGCGCCGGCTTCAGCGCCTGTAAGAGGGATCCGGAATTATAGAGGAACACATCGGACATCTCCCCCGTCGCCAGGCGCGTCTTGATGATGTTGTCACCCTCGCCGCCGCCTGCCCGCGGCTCGATTTCGATCGTCACGTCGGGCGCTTTGGCCTGGTAGGCGGCAACCAGTGCTTCGGCTGCCGCGACCGTGTCGGGGTTGTTGTCGATCAGGAAAGACAGCGTGGTTTCCGCATGCGACGGGCTGGCCGCAGCCAAGGCCAGAAGCGCGGATGCGCCGGCAAGAATGAGCTTTATCCGATGTGTCATGACGTTCCTCCTCTGAACGGTGTGACCTATATGCTCCTCAGTAATCGGGTAGGGAAAAGACCAGCTGGTGCGTACCCGGGGGGAGAACCGCCTCCTCAATGACAGGCTCGCCATTGAGTGACGCATTCCGGTGCCGCCGGCCGGGCCGGAAGCGGCCGACGCAACCCTCCGGAAGCGTCAGCACATAGGTGACCTCGCTGCCGGTGCAGTGCCAGCCGGCCTCGATGCGCCCTTGGCTGATATCGTGATAGGCCGAAACCGACGAAAGCGACCGGATCGGTGCCGGGTCGACGATCACTTCGGCAAAGCCGGGTGCGGCCGGGCTCGGCGAAATGCCGGCAACACATTCGAACAGCCATTGGCAGACCGCGCCATAGGCATAGTGGTTATAGCTGTTCATGTCGGGTTCGTAGATGGTGCCGTCGGGCGCCATGGAATCCCACCGCTCCCAGATCGTCGTCGCTCCCTTCGACACCTGGTAAAGCCAGCCCGGCACGTCGTCCTGCAGGAAGACCTTTTCAGCGAGATCGTCCATTCCGAGCTTCGTCAGGGCCGGCAAAAGGGCAGGCGTGCCGATGAAACCGGTGCCGATCTTGTAGTCGGCGTCGACGATCACCTTCCGGAAATGCTTCCGAGCGGTTTCCTCATGCACCGCCGGTATCAGATCGTAGAGGAAAGCGAGTGCGTAGGATGTCTGGTCATTATGGGCGAGCCGCCCTGCCGGCGTGATGAACTCATTAGCAAAGGCCATCCGGATATTGTCGGCGCGGCCTTTCATCTGTTCTTCAAGCATTTGCTCGCCGAGCACGCCTGCGATCTTCGCCAGAAGATCCGTCGAGATGAAGTGGTAGAGGGTGGCTGCACAATCGTCGGCAATTGTCGGGCGCGGCTTTCTGTTATCGCCGACCGGCTGCAGCCAGTCGCCGAAGGTGAAGCCGCGGGCGCCCCAATGCGAGGGCGGACGGACGATCGGGCCATCCGTGATGGACCAGACGAAATCGACCCAGCGCACCATCGAGCCCAGGCACTCCGAAAGAACCGACCGGTCGCCGTAATGGGTGTAGAGGACCCAGGGGATCACGACAATCGCGTCACCCCAGCCGGTCGAGCCGGCATAGCCCGGGAAATTGCCCGGGTGCAGACGTGTCGGGTCAGGCGAGAAATGCGAAACGGCGCCGTCTTCGCGCTGGTCGGCCATCACATCCCGCAGATATTTCCTGAGGAAGGACTGGCTGTCGCTCAGCCAGCAGGCCGTCGCGGCAAAGACTTGGGCATCACCCGTCCAGCCAAGCCGTTCGTCGCGCTGCGGGCAATCCGTGGGCACTTCGATGAAATTGGCGCGCTGCGACCAGATGGTATTCTCAACCAGTCGATTGACGAGAGGATTGCCCGAGGTAAAGCCGCCGGCCGGTTCCGGCACCGAGGAGATCGGGATCGACTGGATCGCAAGAATCTCCGCTTCGCCTTTGATCGTCACCCTGGCATAACGGAAGCCGTGGAAGGTGAAATGGGGCGCATAGGTCTCGTCGCCATCTCCGCTGAGCGTATAGAGGGTATGCGCGGCCGCCGCGCGATAGTTGCGATTGTCGAAATGGCGTTCCGGCCCAAGGACTTCCGAGTGCTCGACCCGCACTTCGGTGCCGCCGACGCCACGGACCGCATATCTGACGTAACCGCCGACATTCTGGCCGAAATCATAGATCGTTCTGCCTTCGTGATCGGTCCAGCTTTCGATAGGGGCGAGCGGCTGCAGCTCCCGCACCGCCGCAGTCTCATGCGCGACGAGCAGCCCCGTGTCGAACGGCAATCGCGCGGTCCCGTGGGTTTCGGCGACGTTTTCCAGGCGTGCGTCGTAAATCTCGCCGAAATAAATCCCCGACTTCTGGATCGGCAGAAGGCCGCTTTGCCATGTCGTGTCGGTAGAAAGAAGGGTGCCGCTGGGGCCGACCAGATCCGCAATGGCCCCGATCCTGTCGCCCCAGCAATTGGGAATAGCCTGGGCGCCCCACATGATCGGCGAGCGGTACCATCCGTCGGCGAGCCAGATTTCTATCCTGTTGAAGCCTGACTTCAGCAATCTCGAGATGTCGTATCGCTGATAGGCAATGCGGGCGTCGTAATTTGTCCAGCCGGGCGTCAGCACATCGTTCCCGACGCGGGCGCCGTTGATGAAGCAGCGATAGAGGCCGAGCGCCGAGATGAAGAGTTCTATCGGAAGGCCGGTGCCGTCATGATCAAAGGTCTTGGAGACGAAGCTTGCGGCCGTTCCCTGGCCGCGGTCCGATCGTGGTGCGATCATCTCTCCGGCCCAGGCGCGCGAAACGAGATTGCCGTCGATGGCTGCCGGCTGAAAGTTCATCAAGTCCTCCCGGAGAGTTGTAGAACGTTCTCCATATAACGTTCTACATTTTTTTCGGAAGCGCAATAGAAATTTCGTCGCCAGTCTGCCATGGTGGTTCTGCGAGCGATTGTGACGGCCCGCAGAGTAGTCCAGAGATTTCATGTCGATCGAAGAGCAAAAAAGACTGCAACGAAATGATCGCGTGACGATCCGGACAGTGGCAGCGCATGCGGGCGTGTCGGTCGCCGCAGTTTCCAAGGTGATGCGAAACGCTTATGGCGTTAGTGAAGCATTACGGGCAAAGGTGATCGAGGCTATCGAAGTTCTCGGATATCGCCCCTCACGGGCGGCGCGCGGGTTGCGCGGCCGGAGTTTCACCATCGGCGTGCTTTTGATCGACATCCGCAACCCCTTCCTTCCGGAGGTGATTGCCGGCGTCAACGGCGTGCTCGCGCCTTCGCACTACCAGGCGATGATCGGCGTCAGCGACGCGCGCGTGCAGCTGGAGACGTCGTTGATCGAGTCGATGATCGACTACAAGATGGACGGCCTGATCCTGGTTGCGCCGCGCCTGCCCTCGGACATCATCGCAAAGTTCGCGGCTCAGATACCGATCGTTGCGGTCGGTTATCACGATGCCGGCGCCACGGCCTTCGATACGGTCAATGCCGACGACCAGCGCGGGGCGGAAATCGCAGTCGAAGCGCTGCTTGCCTGCGGCTATCGCGACATCGAGATGCTGAGCCTCGGCGAGCGTGAAGGGCACCAGGTCTCCGTCGTGCGCCAGCGTGAGATCGGCTTTCGCCGGGCGATACAGCGCGCCGGACTGGGATCGTCTGCGCCGATCACCAAAATTCCGATCGCCCCGCCAAAGCGGGAGGAAACGATGCGAAAGTTCCTATCGAGAAAGAACAGGCCGCGCGCGGTGTTCTGCTGGAGCGACCTCGACGCCATCACCCTTCTGAGCCTGGCGATGGAAACGGGTGTGCGCGTGCCCGAGGATCTTGCCGTCGTCGGATATGACAATTCGTCGACCGCAGCGCTCGGCCTCGTCAATCTCGCAAGCATCGATCAGTCGGGCAGGGAACTCGGCCAGGTCGCCACCCGAACGTTGATTTCCAGAATAGAGGGCCGCACCGGCGCCGAGCACATTTTCCAGATACCGTCGCTGGTCAGCCGCAACAGCCTGACTCGCTCCGTTAACGCTCCAGGCACATAGCGCCAGAGATGGTAAGGCCGGCTGCGGCTGCGCGCTCGCCGGCCTCGTGATCTCAGGCTGCCTTGCCGAGTTTCGAGGGGCGCGTCGCAGCAGCCTTCTCGACCATGGCGGTGACTTCGGTGCGCCGTGCACCCGAAAGCGGCAGGCGCGGCATGCGGACGCGCTCGGAGCCGCGGCCCATGATCTGCTCGGCGAGCTTGATCGACTGCACGAGGTCATGCTCGGCATCGAGATGCAGCAGCGGCATGAACCAGCGGTAGATCCTGCGGGCCTCTTCCCAGTCGCCGCGTTCGGCCGCTGCAACGAGCTGCACGGACTCCTCAGGGAAGGCGCTGGTCAGGCCGGAGACCCAACCCTTGGCGCCGAGCATCAGGCCCTCAAGCGCGACGTCATCGAGGCCGGCAAAGATATCGAAACGATCGCCGAAGGCATTGATGAGATCGGTGAAGCGGCGTGGATCCGGGGCGCTTTCCTTGACCGCTTTGATGTTCGGCACGTCGGCAAGCACCTTCAGCACGTCGACGCCGATGTTGACGCGGTAGGCGGGCGGATTGTTGTAGAGCATGATCGGCAGCGAGGTCGCCTCGGCGACGGTGCGGAAATGCGCGATCAGCTCCTCCGGCTTCGGGACATAGACCATGGCCGGCAGCAGCATCAGCCCGTCGGCGCCGAGTTTTTCGGCGTCGCGGGCATAGGCGACGGCGCGGCGCGTGTCGAATTCGGAGACGCCCGTCACGACAGGAACGCGGCCGTTGACGACCTCGACGGCGGCTTTGAGGATCGTGCGCTTCTCATCGGGATCGAGCGAGTTGTTCTCACCGCATGTGCCCATGACGATCAGGCCGTTGACGCCGTCGTTGACGAGCGCGTCCTGAACACGCTGGGTTGCGGAAAGATCCACGGAAAGATCTTCGTTGAACTGCGTCGTTACGGCGGGAAATACGCCCTTCCATCCTGTTGTCATCTATCGAAACTCCATTAAAGTCGGTTCGTTATATACAAACTGTCGACAAGACTCAATCGCGGTAATTTGTAAATTCGTGGGGCGTTGCCGAAATCGGCCAAAACGCACTACAAGGCTCTCATCAAAGGGAGGGACGCATGCAGAACGACGCGGAAAATGTGCGGGTGCGCGGTTCCGGCACGCAGAGCATCTATGCCGCGCTGCGCGGGGAGATCCTGTCGATGGCGCTGGAGCCAGCCAGTCCGCTCGACGAGGTGCGGCTGTCGGAGCGTTTCGGCATGTCGAGGACACCCATCCGCGAGGCGCTGTTACGGCTTGCCGCCGATGGGCTGGTCACGACCCTGCCGAACCGGAACACGATCGTTGCGCCGATCGATTTCGCCAACCTGCCTACCTATTTCGAAGCGCTGACGCTGATGTACCGGGTGACGACGCGCGGGGCCGCCGGTCGGCGGAACGACGCGATCATGGAGACCATCCGCCGCCACCAGAAGGACTTCGCCGGCGCGGTTGCCGCGCGCGACGCCTATGCGATGATCGAGGCGAACCGCGAATTCCACGTGGCGATCGCCGAGCTTGCCGGCAACGCCTATTACACGGCCTTCTTCGCCAAACTGCTCGACGAAGGCCGGCGCATCCTTCGCTTGTATTATTCGACCTTCGACGACCGGCTGCCCCGCCAATACGTCGACGAGCATGAGGAAATCATCGCCGCCATCGACGCCGGAGACGCCGAACGCGCCGATCGGCTGGCGATTGCCCACGCCGGCCAGATCGTCCGGCAGATTCAGGATTATCTCGCCCGCAACCTCGATCGGCCGGTGGCGATCGGTCTGTCGTGAAGCGCTACGCTGGACCAGGCATAAACGGTAAGAACAGGAAAACGACATGTCATGGCAGCACCCCGTACCCCGGATCACTGAAGACGAGCGTCAGATCCGCCTTTCCAGGCTTCGCGAAGCGATTGAAGCCGAAGGGCTTGCCGGCCTGCTTCTCGGCCCGACCGAAAGCCTGCGTTATTTCACCGGGCTCGTCTGGCATCCGAGCGAAAGGTTCCTCGGCGCGCTGATCACACCCACGGCCGTTTCCTACATCGTTCCGGGTTTCGAGCGCAGCCGCGTCGAAACGCTGCCGCATCTGCCGGGGGAAATCCTGGTCTGGGAAGAGGAGGAAAGCAGTGCAGCGCTCATCGCCCGGCTTGTCGGCCAGGGCGGCACGCTCGCCCTCGACGATAGTTTGCCGCTGTTCTTCTATCACGCCTTGGCAGCGGCGATGGGCGCCGACAGGCTCGCCGACGGCGGGCGGCTGATCCATGGCCCGCGCCGCATCAAGTCGGCGGCCGAGATCGCGCTCATTCAACATGCGATGAACCTGACGCTCGACGTCCACAGACAGGTGCACGCGCTGTTGAAGCCGGGCATCACCTCATCCGAGGTGGTCGATTTCATCGATCGGCAGCATCGCCAGGCGGGTGCCGACGACGGCTCGACATTCGCAATCGTTTCCTTCGGTGCGGCGACTTCGCTTCCTCATGGCGCCGACGGCGATCAGATCCTGGGCGACGACGAGGTCGTTCTCGTCGACACGGGCTGCCGGATCGACGGCTACCATTCCGATATTACCAGGACCTATATGCTCGGCGGCGGTAACGGCGACTTCGAACGCGCCTGGTGGATCGAACGCGAGGCGCAGCAGGCCGTCTTCGATGCCGCCCGGATCGGCGCCGCCTGCTCGAGCCTCGACGATGCGGCCCGCAAGGTGCTCGCCAAACATTCGCTCGGCCCCGACTACCGCCTGCCGGGCTTGCCGCATCGCGCCGGACATGGCCTTGGGCTCGAGATCCATGAAGAGCCTTACATCGTTCGCGGCAACGACACGCCGCTTGCCGCCGGCATGTGTTTTTCCAACGAACCGATGATCGTCTTCCCCGATAAATTCGGGATCCGGCTGGAGGACCATATCTGCATGACCGCGGACGGTCCGCGCTGGTTCACCGATCCGGCGGCCGGACCGACCGAGCCGTTCTCCTGAGCGGGCGCCGTCCGCCCGCTCAGGCAACTGCACCTCAATTTTGAACGCCGGCAGCGCGTCCGGACTTGAGCTTGACCTCTATGACCGGGATCACGAGCTTAGGTCGGCGCACCGCAGGATGAAGGTCAGTTCATCCTCGGCGACCGGGAACTGGTATTTGCTCATAAGGTATCGGCGGCCGGGCGCAGCCAGGTGACATCGCTGGCGTCATGTAGGAATTGCGCATATTCGATCTTGCCGGCCAGCGCATCCAGGCCGCCGGGGCAGGCTTGAGGAATTGACGGGCGCCTGTATCTTTCTGGCCTCGGAGGCTTCGAGGTACATCAATGGTCACAGACTTTACGAAGACGGAGGCATGTGGGCATGTCCTTGAAAATCAGTAAGGCGCCGGGGGAATTGCGGTCGGCGCGCTGGTTCGCATCCGAAGACCTGCGCGGCTTCGGCCATCGCTCGCGCCTGATGCAGATGGGTTATGACGCCGGTGACTGGGGCGGCAAGCCGCTGATCGGCATCCTGTCCACCTGGTCGGACCTCAATCCCTGCCACGCCCATTTCAAGCATCGCGTCGAAGACGTGAAGCGCGGCGTGCTACAGGCGGGCGGCTTTCCGGTGGAGATGCCAGCGCTGGCGCTGTCGGAAAACTTCATGAAGCCCACGACCATGCTCTACCGCAACCTTCTGGCGATGGAGACCGAAGAGCAGATCCGCGCCCACCCCGTCGATGGCGTGGTGTTGATGGGAGGATGCGACAAGACCACGCCTGGCCTCATCATGGGCGCGCTCAGCGCCGGCGTACCGATGATCTACCTGCCGGCGGGGCCGATGCTGCGGGGCAACTATGCGGGCCAGCAGCTCGGTTCCGGCTCGGATGCCTGGAAATACTGGGACGAGCGGCGCGCCGGAACGATATCGGACAAGCAATGGGCCGGCATTGAAGCCGGCATTGCGCGCTCCTACGGCCATTGCATGACGATGGGCACCGCTTCGACGATGACGGCAATTGCCGATGCGATGGGGCTGACGCTGACGGGGGTCTCTTCGATTCCCGCGGCTGATGCCAACCATATTCGCATGTCGGCTCATTCAGGCCGGCGGATCGTCGAGATGGTCTGGGAAGATCTGACGCCGGACCGGATCGTCACTCCGGCGGCCATTCGCAATGCGGCGACGGTCGCCATGGCGACCGGTTGTTCGACCAATGCCGTCATCCATCTCCTGGCCATGGCGCGCAGGGGCGGGGTCGCGCTGACGCTCGACGATCTCGACGCGCTTGGCCGCGTCACTCCGGTAGTCGCCAATGTCCGTCCGTCCGGAAAGACCTATCTGATGGAGGATTTCTACTATGCCGGCGGTCTTCTGGCGCTGATGTCGCAGATCCGCGAGCGGCTCGATCTCGACGCATTGACGGTTTCGGGGGAAACGCTGGGCGCGGCTCTGGCCGATGCAAAGATCTACAATGACGATGTGATCCGCCCGCTTTCCAATCCGATCTATCCGGAGGGCTCGCTTGCCGTACTCAAGGGCAATCTGGCGCCCGACGGCGCGGTGATCAAACCCGTCGCCTGCGACCCGCGCTTCCATGTCCACCAAGGCCCGGCCCTGGTCTTCGACAGTTACCCCGACATGAAGGCGGCGGTGGAGGACGAGACGCTCGATGTGACGCCGGATCATGTGATGGTGTTGCGCAATGCCGGACCGCTCGGCGGCCCCGGCATGCCGGAATGGGGCATGCTGCCGATGCCCAAGGCGCTGCTGAAGCAAGGATATCGCGACATGCTGCGGCTGTCGGATGCGCGCATGAGCGGCACCAGCTATGGCGCCTGCGTGCTGCACGTGGCGCCCGAAGCCCATGTCGGCGGCCCGCTCGCTTTGTTGCGGAACGGCGACATCATCAGGATCGACATCCCCAACCGCCGGCTGGATATGCTGGTCGACGAGGCGGAGCTGGTCCGGCGCCGCGCCGCCTGGATGCAGCCGGCGGATCGTTTCGGCCGCGGCTACGGCTGGATGTACGCCTCCCATGTCAGCCAGGCCGACAAGGGTTGCGATTTCGATTATCTGCTGCCCGAATTCGGAGCGGCAGCCGGAGAACCGGACATTTTCTAGGAGGACATGCATGATCACACTTTCAGACAGCACGCGCGAAAAACTCATGCGGGTGAGCGTCGCCACCATCAGCACTGCGCTCTTCAAGCGCGGCCTGCGCAACCAGACGATCCAGGATGTGCAGCCGGTCGCCGGCAAAGGCCGCAATATGGTCGGCCCGGCCTATACGCTGCGCTACATTCCGGCGCGCGAGGACCTGAACAAGCTCGAGGTTTTCCGCAATCCCGAACACCCGCAGCGCGCCTGCGTGGAAAGCTGCCCCCCCGGCGCCGTCCTGGTGATGGACAGCCGCAAGAATCCACGCGCCGCCTCCGCCGGCTCGATCCTCGTCACGCGGCTGATGGTGCGCGGCGTGGCGGGTGTCGTCACCGATGGCGGTTTCCGCGACAGCCCCGAAATAGCGAGATCGGCGATCCCGGCCTATCACAACCGCCCCTCGGCGCCGACGAACCTGACGCTGCACCAGGCGCTCGACATCAACGTGCCGATCGGTTGCGGTGACGTGGCGGTCTGGCCCGGCGATATCATGGTCGGCGACGACGAAGCGGTGATCGTCATTCCGGCGGAACTGGCCGACGAGATTGCCGAGGAGGCCGTGGAAATGACCGCTTATGAGGACTTCGTGACCGAGCGCGTGCTGGCCGGCCAGTCGATCATCGGTCTCTATCCGGCGACGCAGCCGCACAATCTCGAAGAATTCGCCGCCTGGCGCGCCAAGCACGGCCGCTGACATTTTCCAACTGGAAGCATGCGGTGTTCAGGGATTATATGCATTTGAAGGTGCGCCTCATTATGCTCTCCTGCAGCGCCCTGGCTTATCGGATGGACAGGACGCGCAGGCGGCTGACGCCGCCTGCGGGGGAACACGTCCCGCGGTCTTGTTCCGGGGGGGAACGCGACCGAAGACGTTGCCATCAAGATTCACCGAGCCTCGCCCGCAGCGGGCGTGGGACGATCCGGCTGATCGCTCGCCGGAAGGCGATCATCGCTGACCTTGCCCTCGCCTCGATTGCCCGGGCTTGAAGGTGATTGCCGCGTGATCGTTGGAAGCCTGCGGTTCGCTGTCGGGAGCTTTCGGTTCGGCTCGACGGAAAAGACGCTTGAGCGCCTCGTCCAGATCGTCGACGAAGGTGAAGATGACGGGGATGACGATGAGGCTGAGGAAGGTCGACATCATCACGCCGCCGATCACCACGATCGCCATCGGCTGCCGGAAGCTTGAATCGCCGCCGGTCAGGCTGAGCGCGACCGGAAGCATGCCGCATGCCATGGCGATGGTGGTCATGACGATCGGCCGGGCGCGCTTGTGGCAGGCATCGACGAGGGCATCGAAGCGGGGCATGCCCTGGCGGCGCGACATGATCGCGTATTCGATCAACAGGATGGAGTTCTTCGTCACCACGCCCATCAGCATGAGCAGCCCGATGACGGCGGCCATCGAAAAGCTGGTTCCGGTCAGGACCAGCGGCACGAGCGCGCCGCCGAGCGAGAGCGGGAGTGCCATCAGCAGGGTGAGCGGCTGCAGGAAGTCGTGGAACAGCAGGACGAGGACCGCATAAATGCAGAACACGCCGATCGCCATGGCCAGGGCAAAGCTCTGGAACAGCTCCGAACTGCGCTGAAGTTCACCCTGTTCGACGAGTGTCACGCCCGACGGCAGATGCTGGAGCGCCGGCAGCGCTTGCGCCTCGCGGTTGACGTCGCCGAGGATGCGGCCATTGAGCTCGACCGACACGGTGACATTGCGCATCCGGTCGATGCGGTCGATCTCGGAGGGGCTGCCGCTGATCCGGATATCGGCAATCGATCCGAGATCGACATTGCCGTTCGTGCCCGCCACCCGCATGTTCTTGATATCGTCCAGGCTGGTGCGCGACTCCGGGCTGAAGCGGACGACGATCGGAACCTGGCGCTGCGGCAGGTTGAGCTTCGGCAGGTTGGCGGAATATTCCCCATTCGTCGCCACGCGCGCGGCCTCGGCGATGGCGCTCGACGTCACCCCGAGCGCTGCGGCGCGCGCAAAGTCGGGCGTGATCTGGATCTCGGGCGCCTGCCTTGCCGCGGTCGATGTCACCGCTCCGATGCCGTTCAGCGTGCGGAGCTGTTCTTCGAGTGCGGTGCTTGCGCTGTCGAGGGCGTTGGCATCGTCACTGGCAAGGGTGATCTCGAGCTTCGTGCCGTTGGCGCCGGCGCCGACGGCGACGCGCACGCCTGATAGAACCGAGAGAGCCTGCCGCATGGTGTTTTCGATTGCCGACTGCTTTCGGTCACGCTCGCCGATCGGCGTCAGCACGGCGACGATTGTGGCGGAATTGACGCTGCTCGTGGTGCTGGCGTCCGGGCCGCCGCCGCCCGAAGATGTGGAGCCGACCGAGGAGAAGACACGGGTGACGTCCGTGAGCTTGCCGACGATATCGGCGGCTTTTCTGGTCGCCGCATCGGTCTGCTCGATGGTGGCGCCCGGCTGCATGGTGAGCGTGATCTGGGTCCGCGCGTCGTCGGAAGCAGGCAGGAAGCCGGATTTCAGCAGTGGTATCGTGGAGAGCGAAAGTGCGACGACGACGGCGGTCACGGCCACCGTGGTCTTGCGGCGCTTCATAGCGGCCTTCACGATGGCCAGATAGGTGCGCATGATGCGGCAGTCCTTTTCCTCCGTCGGCGGGACAGCCTTCATCAAATAGGCAGCCATCATCGGCGTCAGCAGGCGTGCGACGACGAGCGAGGCGAGGACGGCGACGGCGGCGGTGACCCCGAACTGGCGGAACAGAAGCCCCGGAATGCCGCTCATGAACGCCGTCGGCAGGAAGACCGCGACCAGCGTGAAGGTGGTTGCAATGACGGCAAGCCCGATCTCGTTGGCGGCTTCGAGAGCGGCGTCGATCGGCCGTTTGCCCATCTGCAGATGGCGGGCGATGTTCTCGATCTCGACGATGGCGTCGTCGACGAGGATGCCGACCACCAGCGACAGCGCCAGCAGCGTGATGATATTCAGGCTGAAGCCGCAGAGGTACATGACCAGGAAGGTCGGGATCACTGACAGGGGCAGTGCCACGGCCGACAGGATCGTGGCGCGCCAGTCGCGAAGGAAGAGCCAGACGACGATGATCGCCAGGATCGCCCCTTCGAACAGCATGTGCATCGAACCGTCATAATTGTCGATGATCGGCCCGATCGTGCTGTAGGCTTCGTCGATCTGGACATTGGAATTTTTGGCGGCGAACTGCTTGATCGCCTTGTCGACATCGCCGGCGACGCCGCTGTCGGAAAAGCCGTTCGAGCGCTTGATCTCGACCGCGATCACCGGTTTGCCGTCGAGATAGGCCATCGAGGACCGCTCGGCGAAACTGTCCGTTACCGATGCGACTTCGTCGAGGCGAACCTGCTGGCCGTTGGCCAAGGGAATTCTCAGTCCTTTCAGTGCCTCGACCGATGGCAGAGCGCCGAGCGTGCGCAGGGTTTGACGGGTGCCGCCGATTTCGCCGAGGCCGCCCGAAGTATCCGCCTGCACCGCCTTCAGCTGCGACGATACGGTCGCCGCAGTGACCCCGAGCGACGCCATCGTCGCGGGATCGAGATCGACGTGAATCTCGCGGTCGATCCCGCCGATGCGGTTGACTTGTCCGACGCCGGACACCGAAAGCAGCGCCTTGGTCAGATCATTGTCGACAAACCAGGAGAGCTCGGTTTCGTTGAGAGCAGTCGAGCGGATGGCATAAGTGACCAGCGCGGAGCTTTGGACCGTGACCTTGGTGACGCTTGGTGTCTCCATCTGCGAAGGAAGATCACCCTTGACGCTGTCGACGGCGTTGCGGACTTCGTTGAGCGCCGCTTCGCTGTTTTTCTCCAGCTTGAAGGAAACCTTGATCGAGACGGTGCCGTCGGTGATGGTCGTGGTGATGTGGTCGAGATAGCTGAGCGAAGCCAAACTGTCTTCGATGGTGCGGGCGACCTCGGTTTCGAGCTGTGTCGGCGCTGCGCCGTCGAGCGTCGCTGTGACGCTGATCGTCGGAAGGTCCATATCGGGGAAGTTCTGGACCGCCAGGGTCTTGAAGGCCAAAAGCCCACCGACCGTCAGCATCACGAACAGCAAGATTGCCGGGACGGGGTTGCGGATCGACCATGCCGAGAAGTTCATCAGTTTTTCTCCGCGATCTTCACGAGGTCATTGTCCGAGAGGAATGCGCCGCCCGAGGTCACCACCTTCGACGTCCGATCTATGCCGGAGACGATTTCCACCTCGCCATTGTTGCGGCGGCCGGTTTCCACCCGGACCCTTTGCACCCGTTGATCCTCGCTCGCAGTGAAGACGTAACTGATCCCGTCCCGGAACACGATTGCGGTCTCGGGCACGGTCAGCGCCGGGGAGGTCTGCAGCTCGATTTTGCCCGTGACGTAAAGGCCCGTGCGTGGACGGGTGTCGGCCGGCAGCGTGACATAGACGATTGCCCGGCTGGTATCAGTGCTGACCGACGGCCCGACAAGCCTCACCTTGCCCTCGATGGCGTGGCCTTCAGGCCCGTTGACCTGGACGCTCAGGCCTTGTGAAATGCGTGGGAGGTAGCGAGCGGAAACCTCGGCCTGCCATTCGATCCGCTGCTGGCGAACCATGCGGAACAGTTCGGTGCCGGCGGAGACGACGGCGCCGAGATCGGCGGAACGCGACGTGATGAGGCCGTCGTCGACGGCCGCTATGGTCGTCTGCGCAACCTTGATCTTTTCGCTGTCGAGCGCGGCCTCTTCGGATGCAAGACTTGCCGTCGCCGTCTGCTCGTCGGCGAGATATTCGACGATCTTCTCGTCGGAGAGCGCCCCTGAAGGCTGGAGCTGCCGCGCCCGATCGGCATTGGCTTCGGCCATTGAAAGGCTTGCCTTGGCGGTCGCGACGGCGGCCTCCTGCTTGCGAAGATCGGCAAGCACGCTCTCCTGCGAAAGCCGCACGAGCGTCTGGCCCTTGGTGACGACCGAACCGATATCGACCAGAACATCGGTTATGCGCAGCCCGCTCGTCTCGGAGGCGATGACCGCCTCCTGCCACGGTTTCAGCCATCCGCTCGCGGGAACGGTCTCAGGCCAGTCCCGCTGAGCCGGCGCCGTCAAAGAGACAGTGAGGGCGGTTGCCGCGGCCTGTTCCGCCATGGCGTTGCGGAGGGGAGCAAACAGCGCCATCGCAACGAAGGCGGAGGCGAATAGTCTGGAGGTTTTTCTCAACGATGCATTCCTTGTCGTCAAGGCATCGGCGCCTTTTCCCGATCGGCGCCAATTCGACCAAGAATTACCGTTCATGCATGGCAACCGGGTCTCGGCGCGGGTCGATGTCATGACCGCTATGTAACGGGGCGAACGTTAAGTGCGGTCAAGTTAGTGTTAAGTTGGGTAAAACTTGGTCGCCTGAGCGTGTTTGTGCTGTATGGCTTGCCCGGCTTGATAATGGATGACGCGAATGAACAAGGTTCTCCTGATCGACGATGATGCGGAGCTGACGACACTTCTGCAGGAATATCTGGTCGAAGAAGGATATGACGTCGTAACGGACACGGATGGCCGCGCCGCCATTGCCGCGGCGGCCGGCAATACGGTCGACATCATCGTGCTCGACATCATGATGCCCCGGATGAACGGCATCGAAGTGCTGCAGCGGATCAGGAAGCTGAGCCAGGTTCCGGTGCTGATGCTGACGGCCAGAGGCGACGACGTGGACAGGATATCCGGTCTCAATCTCGGCGCCGACGACTATGTGCCGAAGCCATGTTCGCCGGGCGAACTGGCCGCGAGGCTGCGCGCCATCCTGCGCCGGGCAGGTCAGCCGGCGGCCGGCATGTCCACAGACACGGTCAGGGCAGGGCGGCTGGTGATCCATCCGGGCAGCCGGATCGCCGAATGGCGGGGGGAAAGCCTTGACCTCACCGGCACGGAGTTCAGCCTGCTCGAGGTTCTCGCCCGCAGCGCCGGCCAGCTCGTGTCGAAACAGGATATTTCCAAGCGGGCCTTCGGCAAGCCGCTCACCCCGTTCGATCGCCGCATCGACGTCCACATCAGCAGCGTTCGCCAGAAGCTCGGGCTGCGGGAGGACGGGCAATCCTGGATCCAGTCCGTTCGCGGCCAGGGCTATCAACTTCTCGTGGACTGACCATGCCCCGGCTTTTCTGGAAGTTCTTCAGGATTATCTGGCTGACTCTGGCGGCAAGCCTTGCTGCCGTTATCCTTATCGTCAAACTCCTTCAGGCGGTTCCCTTCGCAAGCGAGCTGGAACATGAGCGGCGGACGCTTGTGCTCAACCTGACTGCAAATATTCTGGCTGAGGACGGCGAAGCCGCCGCCGCGCGTTTCGTGACCACAAGCGAGAAGACGCTACCGCTTGGCCTGACCTTGTCCAAGCCCGACGACGCCGACGCCTGCGCCGAGAAGGACACGGGCACCGCCCGATCCATGCTGAAGGATGGAGTCTGCTATCGGCTTTCCGTGTCGGCCCCGGCCGGTTCCACTTTCGACAGCCTTGGACCATTCCTGCCGTGGCTCACCATCCTGGTCGCCAGCACGATCGCGGCCGGCGCGCTGGCGCGATACCTCATTCGTCCCGTCGTCCACCTTCGCGATGGCCTGAGCGCGCTTGCCCACGGCCGTTTCGACGTCCGTATCGGCGACAAGATGGCGGGACGCAGGGACGAGGTCACAGCACTTGCGCATGATTTCGATTCCACTGCCGCCCGCCTTCAGGAGCTACAGGATGCGCAGCAGAGGCTGTTCCATGACGTCTCCCATGAGCTGCGCTCGCCTCTGTCCCGGCTGCAGGCCGCCGTCGGTGTGTTGCGGCAAAGCCCCGCCAAACTCGGCGCCATGCTGGATCGAATGGACCGCGAGGTCGAACGGCTCGATATGCTGGTGGGCGAGGTTCTGACGCTCGCCAGGCTGACGGCAGGATCCAGCCTGCCGCTGAAGACGCAGACCATCGATGTCATCGAACTCCTCAACGAGATCCTCAGCGATGCGGCATTCGAAGCCCAGGCGCGGGAGATCTCGATCACGACGAGCGTCGATGGCACCTTCCGGGCCGAAGTCGAAGGCGAGCTTATCTATCGGGCGCTCGAAAACGTCGTTCGAAATGCCGTCAAATATACGGCCGACCATTCGCACATCTCGGTCTCCTCAGAGGCGACAGCCGACCGGCTAAAAATCTGCGTCACGGATCAGGGGCCGGGCGTCCAACGGGACGAACTCGAACGCATTTTCCAGCCGTTCTCTCGCGGGAGAGAGGCGGTGCCGAGAGGCGGATACGGTCTCGGTCTTGCAATCACCCGGCAGGCCGTCGAACGGCATGGCGGGCGCGTGCATGCGTCATTGCCGGAGGGGGGGGGGCTGGCGATCACCCTGGAGCTTCCCAGGAAGCCGATACCCTATGGTTTGGCGGACGAACAGGCCTGAGCACCAATCGACGAAGCTTGGTATCGTGGTTGCTCATCCCGAAGTAAAAGCGACGGGCGCGATGGTCGCGAAGGGCGGGAACCGCGCCATCGCACATTGCGGTAAGTCAAGGCGGCCGCCAAGCCGATCCGGTATCGTGCATGCTCCTTTAGCTGGAGCCTTTACACATGACGATCCCTGCCAAGTCGGTGATGACAACGGATTTAATTACGGTATCGCCTGAGACCACGGTGGCCGAGGCCGCCCGGTGCATGCTTATCCATCATATCACCGCCGTACCGGTGGTGGACGCCGATAACCGGCTGCTTGGATTGGTCAGCGAAGGCGATGTGATGCGCCACTTTGGCTCGCAGTTTCAAAGCAAGCGAGCGCAATGGCTGCGCATGCTGGCCGAAGGCGAGAAGCTCGCCCCGGAGTTTCTCGCCGAAATCCGCCTCAACCAGCAGCATGTCCGCGAGATTATGAACGAGACCATCATCGCCGCGGATGAGGAAGCCTCGCTTGCGGAGTTGGCCGATCTGATGCTGAAACATCGGATCAAGCGCGTCCCTATCCTGCGTGACGGCGTGTTGGTTGGCATCGTCAGCCGCGCTGACGTGGTTCGGGCCGTCGTCGAAAAACTGGACGATTTGCTTGAGCCGACGGACTAGCACCGGAAGCTGGTCGGTCGGGCTCCATCATCCGCCAGCGCAGCGGCCGGCCGGACCAACAGCAGCGGCAGGACAAAAAGCAGCGAGTGGCAGGGGCGGCACGCCTTGATCCCGTCATGTTGAGCAGCATTTGCATTGTCGATTTGAGGCAAGAGTTCGCTGGCGCGAAGGCGGGCATAGCCCCCAAGCCTCTCGACGATCTGACCGACGAGAAGATCGCGAATAAGCTGGGTGCCCCTCGCTATCTTCCCACCCGCTCGCGGCATCAATGAGAGAATTGCGGTGCCTTCCTTCCATCCGGACTCGATGCATCTCTCCCTCATCGAGGACGAGGCCGCGCAGCTCTGCTGAACCGAGATGTGCGGCGGGACGCTGCTTTTACCTAACTTTACCGTTTCTTAACCGCCATTAACGCTAGCGCCGCTAAGCCTGAACCCACGATCCCGGTTCAGAAGGCTCCCCCGTGAGTACGTCGCTTAGCACTAGATTATCATCCCTCCGCTACACCGCAGCCGCATTCACACTGCTGCTGGCAGGCTGCGTCAGCGGCCCGGATCACGTTGCCCCCGAGATGCCGCTTCCCGCCAAGTTCGAAGACGGGGGTAATAAGAGCAACGGCGATGTCGTGACGGCAAGGTGGTGGACGGCCTATCGCGACAAGAAGCTCAACGGGCTGGTCACGCAGGGTCTCAGCGAGAACCTAGATGTGTTGCAGGCACTCGAGAGCATCAATTCGGCTTCCGCCAACGTCACGGTAGCCGGCGCCGGCGCCCTGCCGAGCCTGACGGTCGACGGATCGCATACTCTCTCCGGGGAGAAGGGGCGGCTGCGGACGACGGTCGGCACCACGAACACGACGGGAGGCGATGCCAGCCTTTCCTGGCTGCTCGACGTCTTCGGCCAGTACCGTCGCTCGAAAGAGAGCGCCCTCGCCTCGCTTGGAGCCGCTTACGCGACGGCCGACAATGCCAGGCTCACCTTTCTGAAAGACCTGGTCGAGACTTATATCGACGCCCGCTATTACCAGGAGCGCATCGCCCTTTCTCAGGCGAATTTGAAATCCCGCCAGCAGACTTACGAACTCACTGAGCTGCAGTTGAAAGCTGGTGCGGCCTCCCGCCTCGACGTCGTCCAGGCCGAGGGTCTTGTACAGTCGACGAAGTCCGACATTCCCGGCCTCGAACAGAGTTTTACCGAATCGGCCCATCACATTGCCACACTGCTCGGGATGCCGGCGGCTTCGCTGACGGAAGAGCTGCGCAGGAATACTGGCCAGCCGGTGTTCCGCGGCGACATTGGTGCCGGCATCCCGGCCGATCTCATCCGCAACCGTCCCGATATAAGAAAGGCCGAACGCGAGCTGGCGGCAGCTGTCGCCGATATCGGTGCTGCCGAAGCCCAGCTTTACCCGTCGATCTCGCTTTCCGGTTCGATTTCGCCGAGCTGGGTCAAATCATCGGGCGCCACCGGCGCAAGCCTGACGAGCTGGTCTTTCGGACCGACGCTCAACCTGCCGATCTTCGATGGCGGCAAATTGCGGGCCAATGTCGATATCGAGAAATCCGATGCCAAAACGCAATATCTGGCGTGGAAAGCGGCGGTGCTGAACGGCGTCGAAGAGGTCGAAAACGCGCTTGCGGCCGTTCGCCACGACACGCAGACGCTGGGACCGTTGCGCAGGCAGGTACAGACGGCGCAGGAATCGCTGGCGCTTTCGACCACGAGCTACAAGGATGGCGCCTCTTCGCTGCTCGACGTTCTGGACGCGCAGCGGTCCGTCTCGGATGCTCAGGAAAGCCTTGCTGCCACCATGCAGCAGGTCGCGAAGGATTATGTGGATCTCTATGTCGCCATCGGCGCCGGTTACCTCGAGCCGGAGCAGGCCGCCTCCAGGCAAACCGCAAAACCGGGCTGATCCGCTGGATGGGTGGGCTTATCGTCCGGCGCTTTCCAGAATGCGCAGCGCAAGCTTGAGGTGCGGCAGGTCAAGCATGCGTCCGTCAAGCTGGATGACGCCGGCGTCAGGCCTGGCGGCGAAGGCGGCGGCGACCTTCTCTGCCCAGGCGAGCTCGGCGGCGTCAGGTGTGAAGGCGTGGTTGATCGTTTCGACCTGGCTCGGATGGATGGCCATCATGCCGGAAAAGCCGTCGCGCCGGCCGCGGCTGGCATAGGCCCTGAGACCGTTGAGATCGCGCAAATCGGGATAGACGGTTTCGATTGCCGGAACGGCGGCGGCATGGGCTGCGAATAGGGTGAGCGAGCGGGCAAGCTCGTAGGGCGGCGTATAACGGCCATCCGTCCTCCGCGCTGTCGCAGCCCCTATCGCGGCCGGCAGATCCTCGGCGCCCCAGGTCAGGCCGCAAAGCTTCGCCGAGACGTCGCGGTAGCTGCCAATCTCGAAGATCGCGGACGGCGTTTCCGTCGCGATCGGCAAAACGGGAACGGCCGGGGTCAACGAGGCTGCGAGTTTGCCCACGGAAACGGCCCCCTCGGCCTTCGGCAACATGATGGCGAAGGGATGAAGACCGTTCAGAGCGGCAAGGTCGGCTTCGAATTCAGGGGAGGTGAGGGGATTGACGCGGATCAAGAGAACGGTCTCGCCGGCATAGCGGTGGGCGAATTCGTGCACGGTCTCGCGTGCTTTTGGCTTGTTCGCGGGCGCAACCGAATCTTCCAGATCGAGAATGACGGCATCGGCGCCGGAAGCGAGCGCTTTCTCGAAACGCTCCGGCCGATCGCCGGGTACGAAGAGCAGCGAGCGCAGCCTCATGACGGTTTCACCTTCAGCATCGCCGTGCGCAGGCACTGGCAGACGATCTCGTCACGTTGGTTCAACGTGACATGCCGGAAAGTGACGATGCCGGCATCGGGGCGGGAGTTCGAGCGGCGCAGTTCCGTCACCTCGGTTTCCACCCGCAGCGTATCGCCGATGAAGACCGGCCTCGGCATCGTCACCGTGTCATAGCCGAGATTGGCGACGAGCGTGCCGAGTGTGGTGTCGCCGACCGAAAGGCCGATGGTGAGCGCAAAGGTGAAGGTGCCGTTGACAACGATGCGGCCGAACTCGGTGCCGGCGGCATAATCGGCATCGAGATGCAGCGGCTGCGGATTGTGGGACAGCGTCGTGAACAGCAGGTTATCGGTCTCGGTGACGGTGCGGCGGATCTCGTGGGCGATGCGGTCGCCGACTGTCCACTCGTCGAAATAACGGCCGGCCATCACGCCTGCTCCTTGATGACGCTGACGACCAGCTGGTTTTCCGAGACCCTGGCGCCGGTGGAAACCTGCAATTTCCCAACGATGCCGTCGAAGGGCGCGCGTAACGTATGTTCCATCTTCATCGCTTCGACCGTCAGCAGACGATCCCCCTTGGCAACAGTGTCGCCTTCGGCGACATCGACCGAGATGACGAGGCCCGGCATGGGCGAAAGGATCGCGCCGTCGCCCGCACCCTGATTTGCCTCGACTTCGCCCGCATGGGGCAGGCCGATCGGCCAGGCATTGCCGGCGTCGAAAAGCACGGTCTTCGCGTCGATCTCGACGGCATTCGCCTCAAGGTCGGGGCGCACGCGCCCCCAGTGGAGGTGACCGTCGATGCGCACCCGAACGCGGCCGTCACTTGGCCCGGCGATGCGAAAACCGGTCAGCACCGACCAGGGATCCTCATTTGCGGCCTTCGAAAGTGCCGTTGCCGCTTTGTCGATTGTCGTCTCATCTGGCTCCGTCGCCACAAGGCCCTCGCCATGCCGGTCGAGGAAGCCGGTATCGATCCGGGCGGCGCGAAAATCCGGGTTGGTGGCGACGCGGGCGAGAAGGCCGGCATTGGATCTGACCGGCCAGATCTCGATACCGGCACAAGCGGCGGCCAGCTTCGACAGCGCGGCTTCGCGGTTCGGCCCATGCGCAATGATCTTGGCGATCATTGGATCGTAGAAGGCGGTGATCTCATCGCCCTGTTCGACACCGCTCTCGACGCGGACGGTTCGGGGGAGTTTGAGATGTTCGAGCCGGCCGGTCGAGGGCAGGTAGCCGGCGGCGGGATTTTCGGCATAGAGCCGGGCCTCGAGGGCCCAGCCCTTCATGGCGATCTCATCCTGGCTTTTCGGCAGCGGCTCGCCGTTAGCCACCTTCAGTTGCCAGAGCACCAGATCCTCACCTGTTATGGCTTCAGTGACGGGATGTTCCACCTGCAGGCGTGTATTCATCTCCATGAACCAAATTCGATCCGGACGCAGGCCTTGCGAGGCATCGGCGATGAATTCGATCGTGCCGGCGCCGACATAGTTCACCGCTCTTGCGGCCTTCACCGCCGCATCGCAGATCGCAGCCCGCGTGGTTGCATCGAGCCCGGGAGCGGGGGCCTCCTCGATGACCTTCTGATGACGGCGCTGCAGCGAGCAGTCGCGTTCGAAGAGGTGGACGCAGTTGCCATGCTCGTCAGCGAAGATCTGCACCTCGATATGACGCGGATTGGCGATATAGCGTTCGATGAGAACGCGATCATCGCCGAACGAAGCGGCGGCTTCGCGGCGGCAGGAGGCGAGAAGCTCGGTGAAATCCTGCGGGCGGTCGACGCGGCGCATGCCCTTGCCGCCGCCGCCGGCCACCGCCTTGATGAGTACGGGATAACCGATGGCCTCGGCCTCGGCCGCCAGTCTTGCTTCGCTCTGGTCTGGTCCGAGATAACCTGGAGTGACCGGCACGCCGGCTGCCTGCATTAATTCTTTGGCCGCGTCTTTCAGCCCCATCGCCCGGATAGCGGCCGCCGGCGCTCCGACCCAGATGATACCGGCCTTCTCGACTGCTTCGGCAAATTCGGCATTTTCCGACAGGAAACCATAGCCCGGATGAATCGCGGCCGCCCCGGTCTTGCGGGCGGCTTCGAGGATGTGTACCTC
This sequence comes from Rhizobium sp. NLR16a, assembly GCF_017948245.1. NCBI lineage: Bacteria > Pseudomonadati > Pseudomonadota > Alphaproteobacteria > Hyphomicrobiales > Rhizobiaceae > Rhizobium > Rhizobium sp. NLR16a. The sequence goes on from NZ_CP072870.1 coordinate 195,123, forward strand.
AGACAGGTAGCTTTCGCGGGCCGGCGACGGCCCGATGGCGATCGCCTCGTCGGCTTCTCCGACGAAGGGCAGGCCGGCATCGGCCTCGGAATAGACGGCGATGGTGCGGATGCCGGCAGTCTTTGCCGTGCGGATGATGCGGCGAGCGATTTCGCCTCTGTTGGCGATGAGAAGGTTTTCCATCATAGCCGCCTCACATCCGAAACAGTCCGAAGCGCGGCCCTTTTGGGATCGGCGCGTTCAGGCAGGCGGAAAAGGCAAGGCCGAGCACGTCCCGCGTCTGGCCGGGATCGATGATGCCGTCGTCCCAGAGGCGGGCAGTGGCATAATAGGGATTGCCCTCCGCCTCGTAGCCGGCGCGGATCGGCGCCTTGAAAGCCTCCTCTTCTTCGACAGACCAATTCTCTCCGCGCGCCTCCAGTGCGTCGCGGCGGATGGTGGCGAGCACGGAAGCCGCCTGTTCGCCGCCCATGACGCTGATGCGGCTGTTCGGCCAGGTGAAGAGAAAACGGGGGCGATAGGCGCGGCCGCACATGCCGTAATTGCCGGCGCCGAAACTGCCGCCGATGATGACGGTGACCTTAGGCACGGTCGCCGTCGCAACCGCCGTCACCAGCTTTGCCCCGTCCTTGGCGATGCCGCCGGCCTCATAGCGGCCGCCGACCATGAAACCGGAAATATTCTGCAGGAACAGCAGCGGCACGCGGCGCTGGCAGGCGAGCTGGATGAAATGCGCACCCTTCAGCGCGCTTTCGGAAAAGAGCACGCCGTTATTGGCGATGACGGCGACCGGCATGCCCCAGATGCGGGCGAAGCCGCATACGAGCGTGGAGCCGTAGAGCGGCTTGAACTCGTGCAGTTCCGAGCCGTCGACGATCCGTCCGATCACCTCGCGCACATCATAGGGCGAGCGCACGTCATCGGGAATGAGGCCAAGAAGATCCTGGAAATCGAGTTTCGGCGGCCGCGGAGGCTGGATGTCGATATCGACCGATTTGACGCTGTTGAGGCTGGCGACGATGTCTCGCACCAGAAGCAGCGCATGTTCGTCATTCTCGGCAACATGATCGACGACGCCGGAGCGGCGGCCATGGGTTTCGGCGCCGCCGAGTTCTTCGGCCGAGATGATTTCGCCGGTCGCGGCTTTGACCAGCGGGGGACCCGCGAGGAAGATCGTGCCCTGATTGCGCACGATGACGGTTTCATCAGACATGGCGGGGACATAGGCGCCGCCGGCCGTGCAGCTTCCCATCACGCAGGCGATCTGCGGAATGCCTTCGGCCGACATCTGCGCCTGATTGTAGAAGATGGCGCCGAAATGGTCGCGGTCGGGAAAGACCTCGGCCTGATGCGGAAGATTGGCGCCGCCGCTATCGACCAGATAGAGGCAGGGCAGCCGGTTCTGCAGGGCGATCTCCTGCGCCCTGAGATGTTTCTTCACCGTCATCGGGAAATAGGCGCCACCCTTCACCGTCGCGTCATTGGCGACGATCATCGCCTCGCGGCCGCAAACGCGGCCGACGCCCGATATGATGCCGGCGCCCGGCGCCTCGTCGCCATACATGCCGTTGGCTGCCAGCGTGCCGATCTCCAGGAAAGGGCTGCCGGCATCGAGCAGGAGCTGGATGCGGTCGCGCGGCAGGAGCTTGCCCTTGCCGGTATGGCGCGCGCGCGCCGTCTGCGATCCGCCCTCGCGCGCTCTCGCCGAACGCGCGTAGAGTTCGTCGACGAGGGCTTTATTCTTGGCGGTATTGGCTTTGAAGCTTTCGCTGTCGCGATCGATCGCAGTCGAAATCACCGTCATGATGCGATGAGCTCCCGCCCGATCAGATAGCGGCGGATCTCGTTGGTGCCGGCGCCAATATCGTAGAGCTTGGCGTCGCGCAGGAAACGCTCGACCGGCCATTCCTTGGTATAGCCGGCGCCGCCGAGCGCCTGGATCGCTTCCAGTGAGACTTTCACGGCATTTTCGCTGGCAAAAAGGATCGCGGCGGCCGCATCGGTGCGCGTTGCCCGGCCGGCATCGCAGGCGCGGGCCACGGAATAGACATAGGCGCGCGCCGAATTCAGCGCGACATACATGTCGGCGATCTTGCCCTGCATCAGCTGGAAATCGCCGATCGCCTTGCCGAACTGCTTGCGCTCGCGCACATAGGGCAGCACGACATCGAGGCAGGCCTGCATGATCCCGAGCGGGCCGGCGGCGAGCACGGCGCGTTCGTAATCGAGGCCGGACATCAGGATTTTCACGCCTTCTCCCTCCCGGCCCATCAGCGCATCGGCTGGCACCTCGCAATCCTGAAAGACCAGTTCGGCCGTGTCGCTGCCGCGCATGCCCAGTTTCGAGAGCTTCTTGGAGACGCTGAAGCCGGTCAGGCCCTTTTCGATGATGAAGGCGGAAATGCCCTTCGGGCCGGCGGCCGGATCGGTCTTGGCATAGACGACGAGTACGTCGGCATGCGGGGCATTGGTGATCCAGAACTTCGTGCCGTTGAGAATATAGCGGTCGCCTCTTTTCTCGGCTCGCAACCCCATGGAGACGACATCGGAACCGGAGCCGGCCTCGGACATGGCAAGCGAGCCGACATGGTCGCCCGAGATCAGCTTCGGCAGATGGCGGCGTTTCTGCTCCGTTGAGGCCCAGCGGCGGATCTGGTTGACGCAGAGATTGGAATGAGCACCGTAGCTCAAGCCCACGGAAGCCGAGGCGCGCGAGACCTCCTCCATCGCGACGACGTGCTCGAGATAGCCGAAACCGGCGCCGCCGAACTCTTCCTCGACGGTGATCCCATGCAGGCCGAGTGCGCCCATCTGCGGCCAGAGCTGGCGTGGAAATGTGTTGCTTTCGTCAATCTCCGCGGCGAGCGGAGCAATATGATCGGCGGCAAATCGCGCCGTCGTTTCGCGGATCGCGTCCGCGGTTTCGCCGAGCGAGAAATCAAACATGGCACTCCTCCCGCTGAAATATGTAGCGCGGGTTGCGGCAGGTTCAAAGAGGCACCCCGTGCCTCCCTCATGCCTGTGCTTGTCACCGGCATCCAACCATCGCGCGTCCGCGCGGAGAATGGCTCGTTGCTCGCTCGAAGAAAGTCTCTTGCGCCCAAGGACTTGGGCGCGCTGGATGCCTGTGACAAGCACAGGCATGAGGGAGGGTGTGGAACCGCCAGCGCCAAATAGCGACTGGGTCTAGATGCAGGTCTCGGCTTATTACCCACTGCGCTATTCCCCCGCTTCCTCCCGTCGAAAAGTCTCAGGGCTCTTGCCCATCCATTTGCGAAATGCGCGAAAAAAGGCGCTGGGTTCGGAATAGCCGAGCTGTACGGCGATCTCGCCGATCGTTTTCGAGGTATTCAGCAGCAGTTCGACGGCGAGATCCCGGCGGATGTCGTCCTTGATGGCGGCATAGCTTTGTCCTTCGTCGTGCAGGCGGTGGCGCAGCGTCGAGGGCGGCATGCGCATGTCGGCGGCGAGTTCGGCGAAGCTGCGCCACGTCGCCGGCGTTGCCTGGCTCAATCGCCGACGGACGGCGGCGGCGATGCCCGCGTCGTAGCGGTAGCGCACCAGAATATTGGCGGGCGCGCCGCGCAGGAACTGTTTCAACGCCTGTTCGCTACGGGAAATCGGCAGGTCGAGCAGGGTGCTGTCGAAGCCGAGACGGCTGATCGGTTGCGAGAAGCGCACCGGAGCGCCGAAGAACAACCGGTAGTCGGCGCCCTGTTTCGGTTCGGCGCAGCGGAAGTCGACAAGCCGGATGGGGATGCGGCGGCCGACCAGCCAGCATATGATGCCGTGCAGGATGATCCAGTAGGTGCGATAGGCGAAGGCCGATCGCGGGCCGCCCACATCCCTGAGCTCAATCTCGGCCAAGCCGTCGCGGATGACGAGCCGGCCTCTAGGGTCGTCGAGCACGACATCGAGAAAACGTAGCGCCCGACGCAGCGCCTGACCGAGCGTCGGCGCATGCAGCACACAATGGCAGAGCAGCGTGAAGCTGCCGCTGCGCATCGGTCGGCCGCCCATGCCGAAGAATTCGTCGTCGAGTTCGGCGGCGATCATCAGCCAGAGGGCGCCATAAGTTTCGGCAGACACCGGCTGATCGACGATCGGCGGCAGGCCGACCCGCGCAAGGATCGGCGCCGTCGGCTTGCCGAGCCGCCGCAGGCTGTCCAGCGCCTCTTCGACGAAGCCCGGTGCAATCATGCGTCGCTCGATCTCGGCCATCTCAACCCCGCTATGGCAAAACTGGCCGAAATAATGGAGCAGTTCTGTCATCGCTTGCAATAGGTGGAACGAATAGAATCGTGACCGTCGGTGGCGCTCGGAGGAGGACGCAGCCGACAGGGAGGAACAGATTCATGCTGATCCGTGGGGCAAGTTTCATCGTCACCGGCGGCGGCTCCGGGCTCGGAGCGGCGACGGCGCGCATGCTCGTCGAGGCCGGCGGGCGCGTGACGATCGCCGATCTCAACGTTGACCTGGGCGAGGCGATCACGCGGGAATTTGGCATCGATGCCCGCTACGTCAAGGCGGATGTGACCGATGGCGAGGCTGGAGCAGCTGTGGTTGCCGCGGCGGCCGAAGCCTTTGGCGGTTTGCGCGGGCTGGTGAACTGCGCGGGCGTGGCGCCGGCCGAAAAGGTGATCGGCCGCGACGGGCCACACCGGCTGGAGAGTTTCGCGCGCACCGTCGGCATCAATCTCATCGGCACGTTCAACATGATCCGGCTTGCCGCCGCTGCGATTCAGACCGGGGAGCCGGATGCCGAAGGCGAGCGCGGCGTGATCGTCAATACGGCCTCGGTTGCCGCCTTTGACGGTCAGATCGGCCAGGCGGCCTATGCCGCCTCCAAGGGCGGGGTGGCGGCGATGACCTTGCCGATCGCCCGCGAGCTCGCCCGTCACGGCATCCGCGTCGTGTCGATCGCGCCCGGCATTTTCGAGACGCCGATGATGGCCGGTATGCCGGCCGAGGTTCAGGCGGCACTCGGCCAGAGCGTGCCCTTTCCGCCGCGGCTCGGCCGGCCGGCGGAATTTGCTGCGCTGGTGCGCCATATCTTTGAAAACACCATGCTGAACGGCGAGGTCATCCGCCTCGACGGCGCATTGCGGATGGGCGCGCGCTGAGCGTTTGCCCCAGGGAGGAAACATGGCACTGCAGGACCCTATCGTCATCGTCGGCGCGGCGCGCACGCCGATCGGCAGTTTCCAGGGAGAGCTGAAGGAGGCGACAGCGCCGGAACTCGGAGCCACGGCGATCCGCGCGGCAATGGAGCGTAGCCATGTCTCGGCCGAGGCGGTTGAAGAAGTCGTTTTCGGCTGCGTGCTGCCTGCAGGCCAAGGCCAGGCGCCGGCGCGCCAGGCGGCGATCGGCGCCGGCCTGCCTTTCGCGACGGGGGCAAGCTCCGTCAACAAGATGTGCGGCTCGGGCATGAAGGCGGTCATGACGGCTCATGACCTCATCACCGCCGGCAGTGCTTCTGTGGCAGTCGCCGGCGGCATGGAAAGCATGACGAACGCGCCCTATCTCCTTGACAAGGCCCGCGGCGGCTACAGGCTCGGCCATGGGCGTGTCGTGGACCACATGTTCCTCGACGGGCTGGAGGATGCGTATGACAAGGGGCGCTTGATGGGCAGCTTCGCGGAGGACTGCGCCCAAGCCTATCAGTTCACGCGCGAAGCGCAGGATAATTACGCCATCGCCTCCCTGACGCGGGCGCAGAAGGCGATCGCGGAAGGCTGGTTTGAAAGCGAGATCGTGCCGGTGACGGTCAAGTCGGGCAAATCAGAGCAGCGGGCGAGCCGCGACGAGCAGCCGGGTCGGGCGAAGCTCGACAAAATCCCGATGCTGAAGCCCGCCTTCCGAGAGGATGGCACGGTGACGGCCGCCAATTCAAGTTCGATTTCCGACGGCGCGGCAGCGCTCGTGCTCATGCGCCGCTCCGAGGCAGAGCATCGCGGCCTGACGCCGCTCGCCACCATCCTCGGTCATGCCACCCATTCGCAGGCGCCCAATCTTTTCGCCACCGCGCCGATCGGCGCGTTGCAGAAGCTCTCAGATCGGACCGGCCTGGCGCTTTCGGACGTCGACCTCTTCGAAATCAACGAGGCTTTTGCCGTCGTCGCCATGGCGGCGATGCGCGATCTCGACCTGCCGCATGAAAAGGTCAATGTGCATGGCGGCGCCTGCGCGCTCGGCCATCCGATCGGCGCATCAGGCGCACGCATCCTGGTGACGCTGCTTTCAGCATTGGAGCGCTACGATCTGAAGCGCGGCATGGCGGCGCTTTGCATCGGCGGCGGCGAGGCGACGGCCGTCGCCATCGAGCGGCATTAGCGGGAAGGAGGAGCGACATGATCCTTTCCGACCTTCAGCAGCAGATCACAGATCTCGCCCGCGACTTTGCCCGCGACCGGTTGGCGCCGGGAGCCGCCAAACGCGACCGGGAACATCTTTTCCCGCGCGAGGAACTGAAGGAGATGGGCGAACTAGGGCTGTTCGGCATGCTGGTGCCGGAGGCCTATGGCGGCTCGGACACGGGTGTTGTCGCCTATGCCGCGGCACTCGAGGAGATTGCCGCCGGCGATGGACCCTGTTCGACGATTATGAGCGTGCACAGCTCCGTCGGCTGCGTGCCGATCCTGAAATTCGGCACCGAGGAGCAGCGGCAGCGTTTCCTGCCGAAGCTTGCGACCGGCGAATGGATTGGCGGCTTCGCCCTCACCGAGCCGCAGGCCGGATCCGATGCCTCGAACCTGAAGACAAGGGCCCGGCGTGACGGCGACCACTATGTGATCGACGGTGCCAAGCAGTTCATCACCTCGGGAAAGAACGGCAATGTCATCATCGTCTTTGCCGTCACCGATCCCGATGCCGGCAAGAAGGGCATCACCGCCTTTATCGTGCCGACGGACACACCCGGCTATGAGGTGATCCGCGTCGAGGAAAAGCTCGGACTGCATTCCACCGACACCTGTCAGATCGCCTTCAACACGATGCGCATTCCCGTGGATCTGAGGCTGGGTGGGGAAGGCGAAGGCTATCGCATCGCGCTCGCCAATCTCGAGGGGGGGCGGATCGGCATTGCCGCGCAGGCGGTCGGCATGGCACGGGCGGCCTTCGAGGCGGCGCGTGATTACGCCAAGGAGCGCACGGCTTTCGGCAAGCCGATTTTCGAACATCAGGCCGTCGCCTTTCGCCTTGCCGACATGGCGATGCAGATCGAGGCGGCGCGCCAGCTCGTCTTTCACGCCGCGTCTCTTCGGGAGGCGGAGTTGCCCTGCCTGTCGGAAGCCTCGATGGCGAAGCTCTTCGCCTCTGAGATGGCCGAGCGCGTCTGCTCCGATGCGATCCAGATCCACGGCGGCTACGGCTACATGGCCGATTATCCGGTCGAGCGCATCTACCGCGATGTGCGCATCTGCCAGATCTACGAGGGAACGAGCGACGTGCAGCGCATGGTGATCGCCCGCAATCTTTAGGAATGACATCCGGCCCGCTTCCGGGAGGGAGGCGGGGTCGGCAAAGGGAGGAACGCAAAAACATGGTGGATTCCGCTCATTTGAGCCTGCACGTCCCCGAACCCGCCGTCCGCCCGGGCGGCCAGCCCGACTTTTCCAACGTCAAGATCGCCAAGGCCGGTTCCGTGCCGCGGCCGGAGGTCGATGTCGCGTCCGAGGATATCCGCGATCTCGCCTATTCGATCATCCGTGTCTTGAACCGTGACGGCGAGGCGGTCGGTCCCTGGGCCGGATCGCTCACCGATGAGGAACTGCTGACCGGGCTTCGTAACATGATGAAGCTGCGCGCCTTCGATGCCCGCATGCTGATGGCGCAGCGCCAGGGCAAGACCTCCTTCTACATGCAGCATCTCGGCGAAGAGGCCGTCAGCTGCGCCTTCCGCAAGGCGCTTGCTAAGGGCGACATGAATTTCCCGACCTATCGCCAGGCGGGCCTCTTGATCGCCGACGACTATCCGATGGTCGAGATGATGAACCAGATCTACTCTAACGAGAGTGATCCGCTGCACGGCCGGCAGCTGCCGATCATGTATTCTTCCAAGGAGCATGGCTTCTTCACCATTTCGGGCAATCTCGCCACCCAATATGTGCAGGCCGTCGGCTGGGCGATGGCTTCGGCGATCAAGAACGACAGCCGCATTGCCGCGGCCTGGATCGGCGACGGATCGACGGCGGAATCGGACTTCCATTCGGCGCTCGTCTTCGCCTCGACCTACAAGGCCCCTGTGATCCTCAACATCGTCAACAATCAGTGGGCGATCTCCACTTTTCAGGGAATTGCTCGCGGCGGCTCCGGCACCTTTGCCGCCCGAGGCCTCGGCTTCGGCATTCCGGCGCTCAGGGTCGACGGCAATGATTATCTCGCCGTCCATGCCGTCGCCCGCTGGGCAGCTGAACGCGCCCGGCGCAATCTCGGGCCGACGCTGATCGAACATGTCACCTACCGCGTCGGCGCGCATTCGACCTCCGACGATCCGAGCGCCTATCGGCCGAAGACGGAATCGGAGGCCTGGCCGCTCGGCGATCCCGTGCTGCGGCTGAAGAAACATCTGATCGGCAAGGGCGTATGGTCGGAGGCACGGCATGTGCAGGCGGAAGCCGAAATCGCCGATGAGGTGATCGAGGCGCAGCGCCAGGCCGAGGCGCATGGCACGCTGCATGCCGGCGGCAGACCTTCGGTGCGCGACATTTTCGAGGGCGTCTATGCCGAGATGCCGGCGCATATCCGCCGCCAGCGGCAGAAGGCAGGATACTGACATGGCCAGGATGACGATGATCGAGGCCGTGCGCAGCGCCATGGACGTGTCGATGGCGAAGGATGACAATGTCGTGGTCTTCGGCGAGGATGTCGGCTATTTCGGCGGCGTCTTCCGCTGCACCCAGGGCCTGCAGGCAAAATACGGCAGGACGCGCTGCTTCGATACGCCGATCAGCGAATCCGGCATCGTCGGCACGGCAATCGGCATGGCGGCCTACGGGCTCAAACCCTGCGTCGAGATCCAGTTCGCCGATTACATGTATCCCGCCTATGACCAGCTGACGCAGGAGGCGGCGCGTATCCGCTACCGTTCCAACGGCGATTTCACCTGCCCGATCGTCGTGCGCATGCCGACTGGCGGCGGCATCTTCGGCGGCCAGACGCACAGTCAGAGCCCGGAAGCGCTCTTCACCCATGTCTGCGGGTTGAAGGTGATCGTGCCGTCCAATCCCTATGACGCCAAAGGCCTGCTGATCGCGGCGATCGAGGATCCGGATCCGGTGATGTTCCTCGAACCGAAGCGGCTCTATAACGGCCCCTTCGACGGCCACCACGAGCGGCCGGTCACACCCTGGTCGAAACACGCTCTCGGCGAGGTGCCCGATGGCCATTATACGATCCCGATCGGCAAGGCCGAGGTGCGGCGCACGGGATCGGCGGTAACAGTCGTTGCCTATGGCACGATGGTGCATGTGGCGCTGGCCGCGGCCGAGGATGCCGGCATCGACGCCGAAGTGATCGATTTGAGAAGCCTGCTGCCGCTCGATCTCGATACGATCGTCAAATCAGTTTCGAAGACGGGCCGCTGCGTCGTGGTTCATGAGGCGACCTTGACGTCGGGCTTCGGCGCCGAGGTCGTGGCGCTGGTGCAGGAACATTGCTTCTATCATCTCGAAGCGCCTGTCGTGCGCGTCGCGGGCTGGGATACGCCCTATCCGCATGCGCAGGAATGGGACTATTTCCCCGGTCCCGGCCGGGTCGGGCGGGCGCTTGCCGAAGTCATGGAGGCCTGAGCCATGGGCGAATTCATCATCAAGATGCCCGATGTCGGGGAAGGGGTCGCCGAGGCCGAACTTGTGGAATGGCATGTGAAGCCGGGAGATCCCGTCCGCGAGGACATGGTGATCGCCGCCGTGATGACCGACAAGGCCACAGTGGAAATTCCCTCTCCCGTCGATGGCACGGTCATCTGGCTCGCCGGCGATATCGGAGACCGCATCGCGGTCAAGGCGCCGCTGGTGCGGATCGAAACGGCGGAAGGCGCCGGCGAGGCCCAGCCGATGCGGATTTCGCAGGCGCCGACCGCCGAAGTCGTCGTAGCGGAAATCACGAGGCCTGCCCCGGCAGCGCCGGTCTCCGCAATCCCGTCTACTGCCGCCCCGCCCGTCGAAAAACCGCTTGCTGCCCCTTCCGTTCGGCTCTTTGCCAGGGAAAGCGGCGTCGATCTCAGGCAGGTGCAGGGGAGCGGGCCGGCCGGACGTATCCTGCGCGAAGATGTCGAGCAATTCCTGATGCAAGGCGCCGCTCCGGCCCTCCTAAAGGGTGGATCCGTCAAGAAGACAGCGACGGAGGAGATCAAGCTCACCGGACTGCGGCGGCGCATCGCCGAAAAAATGGTGCTTTCCACCTCGCGCATTCCCCACATCACCTATGTGGAGGAAGTGGACATGACGGCGCTGGAGGAGCTGCGCGCCACCATGAACGGCGACCGCAGGGAGGGCCATCCGAAGCTGACGGTCCTGCCCTTTCTGATGCGGGCGCTGGTCAAGGCCATTGCCGGGCAGCCGGAGGTCAACGCCACCTTCGACGACGATGCCGGCATCATCACGCGCCATAGCGCCGTCCATATCGGCATCGCCACGCAGACGCCGGCCGGCCTGACCGTGCCTGTCGTGCGGCATGCGGAAGCGCGCGGCCTCTGGGATTGCGCCGCCGAAATGAGCCGGCTGGCGGATGCGGCGCGTTCGGGCACGGCGACGCGCGACGAGCTTTCCGGCTCCACCATCACCATCAGCTCGCTCGGTGCGCTCGGCGGCATCGTTTCGACGCCTGTCATCAACCATCCCGAGGTGGCGATCATCGGCGTCAACAAGATCGCCACACGCCCGGTCTGGGACGGCACGCAATTCGTGCCGCGCAAGATCATGAACCTCTCTTCGAGTTTCGATCATCGCATCATCGACGGCTGGGATGCGGCGACCTTTGTCCAGCGTATCCGCACGCTCCTTGAAACGCCGGCGCTCATTTTCATCGAAGGCTGAGCACATGAAAGAAATGGTCTGCAAGCTCCTCGTCATCGGCGCCGGCCCGGGCGGCTATGTCTGCGCCATCCGCGCCGGACAGCTCGGCATCGATACCGTCATCGTCGAAGCCGGCAAGCCGGGCGGCACCTGTCTGACGGTCGGCTGCATTCCTTCCAAGGCGTTGATCCATGCGGCCGAGGAATTCGACGCCACGCAAAAAATGCTGGCAGGCAAGAACCCGATGGGCATCCGCGTCGAAGGCGCCTCGATCGATCTCGCAAGGACGATCGCCTGGAAAGACGGCATTGTCGGCCGGCTGACGGGAGGTGTTTCAGGTCTGTTGCAGAAGGCGCGGGTGAAAATCGTCCATGGCCGCGCGCACTTCCGTGACGGCAAGACGGTGGAGGTGGAGACCGAAACCGGTCAGCAGGTCATCCGCGCCGAGACCGTGGTGATCGCCACCGGTTCCGATCCGGTGGAGCTTGCCAACCTGCCCTTCGGCGGCCGCGTCATTTCCTCGACCGAGGCGCTGTCGCTGACGGAACTGCCGAAAACGATCGTCGTGGTCGGCGGCGGTTATATCGGGCTGGAACTCGGGATGGCCTTTTCGAAGATGGGCTCGGAGGTGAGCGTCGTCGAGGCGACTCCCCAGGTGCTGCCGCTCTATGATGCGGAATTGGTGCGTCCCGTGATGCGCAAGCTGACCGAGAGCGGCATCCGGGTGCTGACGGGTGCGAAGGCGATGGGTCTTGCCGATAATGGCGAGTCATTGATCGTTGAAACGTCGGATGGCCGGCATGAGACACTGCCGGCAGATCGCATCCTTGTCACTGTCGGCCGCCGCCCGCGAACGGCAGGGTCCGGTCTCGAGGAGTTGGATCTCGACCGCGCCGGTCCATATCTGAGGATCGACGATCAATGCCGCACCTCGATGCGCGGCATCTATGCGATCGGCGACGTGACCGGCGAACCGATGCTGGCGCATCGGGCGATGGCGCAAGGGGAGATGGTGGCAGAAATCGTTGCGGGCAAGAAGCGGGGCTGGGACAAAAGATGCATTCCCGCCATCTGCTTTACCGATCCTGAGATCGTCAGCGCCGGCCTGACGCCGGCGGAGGCGCGCGCGCAAGGATATGAGATCCGCACCGCCCAGTTTCCGTTCAGCGCCAACGGGCGGGCGATGACGATGGTCTCTGAGGAAGGTTTCGTGCGCGTCGTCGCCCGTGCCGACACCAATCTGGTTCTCGGCTTGCAGGCGGTGGGAGCCGGAGTCTCCGAGCTTTCGGCAGCTTTTGCGCTAGCGATCGAGATGGGAGCACGCCTGGAAGACATCGCCGGCACCATTCACGTCCATCCGACCCGCAGCGAAGCGCTCATGGAAGCGGCGCTGAAAGCGTTGGGAAACGCTTTGCACATCTGAGCCGACTGGACCCGGATCACGCATTGACGTCTGCCGGTTCGGATCCCATCAACTGAGACCGGAATAAGGCCGTGCCGATGCCGAAAAGCTTTGCCCACAAGGGCAAGAGCTCGACCTGTCGTACGAGGATCAGCGTCACACGGACGTTGATCGACAGGCCGACTACCCCTGAAGCGCTGACTTCGTCATCGCGTAGGCGGCAATCCCCGGATATGACACAGATCGCCGTTCGTGGAGCCGATTGACAAACTTTGCCAAGTCCAGCTAACCTACTCGCACCATGGAGGCTCGAATGGCTACGATGAACGTATCTCTTCCGGACCCGATGAAAGATTGGGTTGAGGCACAAGCAAAGAGCGGGCGATATTCCAATGCGAGTGACTATGTGCGCGACCTGATCCGGAGGGACCAAATTCGCAGTGACAAGGTTGCCGTCATGCAGCGTTTCGTTGATGACGGTTTTAAAAGCGGTATTGGCAGCCGCTCGAAGGACGAACTCTTTGCCGCGGCAGTGGCACGTGCAGAAACAACGCGCGGCGGTAGATAATGCGCTTTGACCTTTCAGTCGAAGCGGAAGAGGACATCATTGCGATCGCCGAACAAGGAGTGCGCATGTTCGGAGCCGCACAGGCTAGGCAGTATCATGACGAGTTGTTTACCGTGCTTGATCTGATTGCGGCCAATCCGCGAATGGCGCGTGAGCGAGAGGAGATTTCGCCGCCAGTTAGAGTTCATCCGTTCAAAGCCCATCTCATTGTCTACCGGATCGAGGAGCACGGAGCTATATTCGTGATCCGAATACGCCATGGACACGAAGACTGGGCCAGCGATCCTGCTTAGGCCTGGCTGAGCGAATGAACAAGCACAGTTGCATGGCGGCAATAGGCCCCGGGAATATCGTCAGCAAAGCCTGTTAAGAGAACGCCGACCGACCGCTGGAGGAACCGCGTCGTCTCCTCGGATAGCAGGGGACGAGGTGTTCGCCGCGATCAGCCCCTCCGAGAGGCAAACACGTAATCGCCTCCCATGCGCTAGAGCAGATCCTGTGATCGATGAATCGATTGTGAGGTGACGAGGCGAGTCGAAGCTGATTCAACATTCATATCATTTCTCTGGGGCGTGGCCTCATTTTGGCCCGAGGGCGACACAGAAGCCGGATCAAACATCAACGCCAGTGCCGTTCGATCTCTTCGGCTTAATGGCAATTAGATTGCCCAATTCCATCGGGAAGGGGAATAAAATCGTCGAAGTCTTCTCGCTGGCGATGACGTTCAAAGTGCTCAAGTAACGAAGTTGCATCGCCTCCGGCTGTTTGGCCAGAATTTCCGCCGCTTCCAGTAGCTTCGCTGCAGCTTGCTGTTCGCCCTCGGCATTGATGACCTTTGCGCGGCGTTCGCGTTCGGCTTCCGCTTGGCGAGCGATCGCCCGTATCATCGACTCGTTGATATCCACATGTTTGATCTCGACAGTGGCTACTTTAATTCCCCAAGCGTCCGTCTGAGAGTCGAGGATTTCCTGAATATCGGAGTTGAGCCTGTCGCGTTCTGCCAGCATTTCATCGAGGTCGTGCTTGCCGAGCACGGAGCGCAAAGTCGTCTGAGCAAGCTGGCTTGTTGCCATCATGAAATCCTCGACCTGTATTGTCGATTTCTCGGGGTCAATGACCCTGAAGTAGATCACCGCGCTGACACGAACCGAGACATTGTCATGTGAGATGACGTCCTGGCTAGGGACATCGAGTACGCGCGTGCGCAAGTCGACCCGGATCATCTGCTGGACATAGGGAATGAGCAGAATCAAGCCGGGTCCCTTGACTCCGGTAAAGCGGCCAAGTGTGAACACGACGCCGCGTTCATATTCCCTCAGGATCTTAACCGCGGATGCGAGGATGGCGACGGCAATGACTATGGCCACCAAGTAGAAGGCAAGATCTGCAAACATATCCATGACTTCTCCTCCTGCGTCCTTGAATGCCGCTAGGTGTTCTTAGGACGGCTGGCGACCTCGAGCGCCAGCCCGTTGCGGCCCGTCACCCTGACAGGGTCACCAGCAACAAGGGGTTCGGCGGAAACGGCCTTCCAGCGTTCGCCATGCGCGATGACGTACCCCGTGAGCCCCGTCCAACTCTCAACTTTGCCGGAAATGCCAATCATCTCCTCTGCACCGGTGGCTACCCGGCGCAATCGCGAGGTGAATGCCACGCGAGCAACGACAAGGCTAAAGGCAAGAGTCGCAAATGCAATTGCGCCCAGTAGGGGGCGCGATACTTGCAGCCCGGGTATATCGGCATCAAACAGGATGGTTGCTCCCAGGATCACGGCTACCCCGCCGCCGATGCCCAGAGCGCCGAAGCTTGGCGAATGCGCCTCAGCCACAGTCAATCCCACGCCGAGTAAAATAAGCCCAACGGCAGCAAAACTTACCGGCAGCAATGCCAGGGCATAGAGACCAAGGAGGAGACAGATGCCGCCGATCGTTCCAGGAAGCATTGTCCCAGGTGCGAGAAATTCGAAGATCAGGCCATAGATACCAACCATCATCAGGATGATTGCGATGTTCGGATCGGTAATGACGGAAAGCAGGCGCGTGCGCCAGTCAGGCTCGAATTCCTGCACGGCCAAACCGGCGGTATCGAGCCGGACCTCCGTTTGACCGACCCGCACCATGCGGCCCTGCGCCTTTGCAAGGAGATCGTTGACATCAGTTGCCGTGAAATCGATGGCATGTTCGCGCACTGCCGCTGTGGATGAAAGGCTTGCAGCTTCGCGGACAGCACGCTCTGCCCAGTCGGCGTTGCGATTGCGCAATTCCGCAAGCCCACGAATGTAAGCGACTGCGTCGTTAACGGCTTTTGCTTCGTGGGCATTGCCTGAAGCTTCCGGCTGCTTGCCACTAGGTTCGCTCGGCTTCTTTTCCGGTTCCTCATCACCGCCGAAAGGCTTTACGCTGAGCGCGATTGGTGTCGCCGCACCCAAATTGGTCCCAGGGGCCATTACCGCAATGTGGCTTGCGTAGAGAATATAGGTGCCGGCGCTGGCAGCCCGTGCCCCGCTTGGCGCGACGAAACTCGCGACAGGCACCGGCGAGGCAAGGATCGCGCGGATGATTTCCCGCATGGAGGTGTCAAGGCCGCCTGGTGTATCCATTTGCAGGACGATCAAGACCGCTGCACGTTCGCCAGCACGCTGAATGCCTCGTACCACGTAGTCAGCTATAGCAGGCCCAATGGCGCCATTCACCTTGAGGACGACAGACGCCCGGTCAGACGCCGACGGTACGCCGAATCCCCAAGCTGAAAGCAGCAAAAACAACAAAGTGAAGATTGGCGGTTGCCATCGCCAACACCTCAATCCCCGCGTGCCAATCGGCGAAACGTACATAATATTTAATGTATGTCGGAAATTACAAAGAAAAAGACGGAGGCGTTAAAGGCTCAGCCGTCTTACGCGCTCGTAAAGGCGAAGTTGGCTAAGCGCGTTACACGGATGCGAACCGCGTGGCCTATGTTTTTTGAAGGTCGCTGGGCCATCGACCGATCGGAGATGGCATGTCACTCAGATATTCAGTATCTTGCGGCCAGGCGAGAATATCCCGTTCGGCAGGATGTCTTACGATCAAACTATATGTGGGCCGCTTCAATATTTGGCAACCAGATTGTGCCATTCTACAGATCGTCAGCGGTTAGTTCTTCCGCTTCCATGACCCATGAAGGGTTTCACTCCGCGTCATCAAGTGCTGCGAGGAGCCCAAGGTCGCATGTCCCTTTCAGAAGATGAGAGATTGAATCTCCTTCACCAGGCCAGTATTCTCGATACGCCGCCGACGGAAGAGTTCGATGCAATCGTGCGGCTGGCTTGCAGCGTGTTCGACATGCCGATGGCGTTGGTTTCGTTCGTCGACGGGGATCGGCAGTGGTTCAAGGCCGAGCACGGTCTCTTTTTGAAAGAGACGCCTCGCGAGCATTCCTTCTGCAGCCACATCGTACAAACGAAGTCACCGCTCGTCGTTAAAAACGCCGACAAGGATTCTCGCTTTTCCGGAAACGTCTTCGTCAGAGAGCGTTCGGTCCGGTTCTATGCGGGAGTGCCGCTTTCGGAAGGGGAGACCTGCTACGGCAGTTTCTGCGTCCTCGACACCAAGAACCGCCGCTTCGGCGATCGGGATCTCGGACAGCTTCGCAGTTTGGCAAGCGTCGTCGTCGGCCTCATCAGGGAACATCGTCAGCAAAGCCTGCTGAGAGAGCAGCAACGTGAACTTGAATTGAAGCAGGCCCGCTTCGAGCAGACTGAACGCTCCGCCAAGGTCGGCGGCTTCGAGATGGATCTCGAGACCGGCACGATCATTTGGTCCGACCAGATTTACCGCACCGTTGGATTGCCGGTCGGCAAACGAATGACCTCGGAGGAGGTGATCGGCTGCTATGCTCCCGAAGAGCGCGAGAGCGTCAGACGCAGGATACGCGATGTCCTCGATGGTTCTGCGGCCGGCATCGACAGGGAATATCGCATCATGACGCCAGAGGGGGAGGAGCGCTGGGTTCGCGTGGTCAGCGATATCGAGCGCTTGAGCGACAAGCCCAGTCGTCTGTTTGGCATCGTTCAGGATGTTTCCGAAAAAGTGCGGTACGAGCAACGTCTGCTCCAGGCGGCAAACGCCGATCCGCTGACCGGACTTGGCAACCGGGCAGCCTACAACGCTCATATGGAGCGGCTCACAGCGGCCGACGCTCCTTCCATCGGTTTGCTGCTGATCGACGTCGATCGCCTCAAGCAAGTGAACGATATCCTTGGCCATGCGACAGGTGACCTGCTGCTGAAAGGCGTGGCCTCACGTCTGGATGAACGCTTGGGAAAGCGAGGAAGGGTCTTTCGCCTGGGCGGCGATTAGTTCTCCGTTATTCTGGACGCGCCCGCAAGCGTACGCCGCATGGGTTCGCTCGCCCGCCACCTGATCGAATATATCGGTCGCCCTCTGGAGGTTGGGGGGTCGACGATAAATCCGACGATAACTGTGGGTGGAGCGATTTCGGAGGGCAGGATGGATGCCGCAACGCTTTCGCAAAACGCGGATTTCGCCCTCTATCATGCCAAAGAAACGCGGCGCGGCAGCTATGTCCACTACGAGCCCAGCCTGCGTTCGAGGATAGCGCGACGCATTCAGATCATCCGGGAGGTGGAGTCGGCTCTTACCGAATATCGGATGGTGCCGCACTATCAGCCGATCGTCGGTTGTGCCGACGGTCGGGTATGGGCGTTTGAAGCGCTGGTGCGAATGCAGCATTCGGATGGTTCAATCGTGTCGGCGGCGCAATTTCACGAGGCGTTCACAGATCCAAGCGTTGCCCACCACATTACGACCCGCATGCTCGAGCAGGTCGCGACCGACATTCGAAGCTGAATCGACCGCGGGCTGGAATTCGGGCGGGTGGGTCTCAATATAAGCGCCTCCGATTTCATGAGGGGCGACTTGGAAACCCGGATCGTTGCCGCCTTTGCGTCGAGAGGCATTCCGCTGGATAAGCTCGTGCTGGAGGTGACGGAAACGGTCTTCCTGCAGGGCTTGGAAGATACCGTTGCAACAACCCTGCAACGTTTGCGCAAGAAGGGCCTGACAGTGGCGCTTGATGACTTCGGGACAGGTTATGCATCGCTGACGCATCTGCGAAGTCTGCCGGTCGACATCATCAAGATCGACAAGAGCTTTATCGACACCATGCTCGTGGATGAATCGAGCCTCGCAATCGTCGAACTGGTGCTCAATCTGGCGCGGAAGCTCGATATGAAGGTCACGGCGGAAGGCGTAGAGAGCCATCGGCAGGCGATGTGTTTGCTGGAAATGGGCTGCACCACGCTGCAGGGCTATTTGTTCGGCAAACCCATGGGTCGCGAACATGTTGGCGAATACCTGTGTGCACGCAAACCCGACGTGACGGAGAACGCCGACCGACCGCAGGAGGAACCGCGTCGTCTCCTCGGATAGCGGGGGGCGAGATGTTCGTCGCTATCAGCCGCTCCGACAAGGCTCCGGCGGCCGCCGTGGAAAGATCCGCATCGGCTGGTGGGGCGGTGAGCAGTCCGGGCGCTGCCGTCCTGTTCTTCAAGGCCGGCTCCTGTTCGGCACAGATCGATGTCGCCTTCCAGCAGCGTGTTCGAAAACGGCATCCGCTCGGCGGATCGACGGGCTTGGCAAATCAGTCCTGTTGTTTGATCTCTATAGGGCTTTTCATGATGATTTCATGATGCGGAAATGGGATAGAGATGCCAGCTTTCTTGAAGGCGTCCCACAGCGCCATCAGGACTTGCCCACGAACATTCGTCAGCCCGTTCGCTGGATCCGAGATCCAGAAGCGAAGCCGAAAGTCGAGCGACGAAGCGCCAAAGGCGGTCAGCCAGCAGACGG
This sequence comes from Rhizobium sp. NLR16a, assembly GCF_017948245.1. Classification (NCBI taxonomy): domain Bacteria; kingdom Pseudomonadati; phylum Pseudomonadota; class Alphaproteobacteria; order Hyphomicrobiales; family Rhizobiaceae; genus Rhizobium; species Rhizobium sp. NLR16a. The sequence goes on from NZ_CP072870.1 coordinate 213,960, forward strand.
GTGGCTTGTATTCGTTAGCGACCCGGGGCACGGTCGATGCTGTCGCAATGGCGATCTTAACGACTTGATGAGGATCACTATTATAGGACGTCCCGAAGTCAACGTCGATCCGCACATAATCACTGGAGAACGACCAGTTGACGACCTGCTGCGATATGAAGTCCTCATTTGGAATGAGGTACTCCTTGCCATCGCGGGTGATGACGGAAACAAACCGCGATCGCAGGTCGCGGATCGACCCGAACGTGTCGCCAAGGGTGATCGTGTCACCCGGCTTTATCGACTTGTCGATCAAGATGATTATGCCGGATATGAAGTTCGATACGACTTTTTGAAGGCCGAAGCCTATTCCGACGCCGACTGCGCCTGAGAAAATGGTCAGGGCCGTCAGGTCGACCCCGGTCGCCGACAAAGCGATGGCTCCAGCGATTATGATCAGGCTGATCTTGATGCATTTGCTGATCAACACCTTGATGGAAGGCGACAAGTCGGCCGACCGCTGAACCCAGTGGGAAAGCATATTGCCAATGAGGACGGCCAGCCAGATCAGGGCGATCGCCAGCACGAGGGCTTTGAGCACAAGCAGAAGCGAGAGTCTCACCGCGCCTAAATTAATCGCGAGACCGTCAAGAGCAGATAGAACTGGGCCGTCAAGACCGACTGCATAAAGAGCGATGTAGCTCCAACTGCCGATCGCGACGGCGCGTGACAGGGTTGGGTTGCGGATGATTTTGGTCAGAACGGAGATGACGAACCATGCCGCTGCCAGCGTCAGAGCCGTTGACACAAGCCAGCGTTGTGAGGGCCACGCGCTCTTGCTCAGCACAACGTTGGCGAGCCATAACCAACCTACAAGGAAAAGCCACATCATCCGGCGCATAGGAGCAATGATGACCCGAAGGAGGTCTGGATTACCCTTGATCAGGCGCGCCTTTGCCTCCATCGCAGGCTCTGTGCGTGACGCAAGTAAGGACGCAAAACCCAAGCCCGCCACGATGATCGCAAGCTGAAAGAACGTCCATTCGTTCAGAATGAATGTCGTTAGCCACTGCTCGGCGATCTCGGTCATCTGCCTGATATTCATGATGATGATCCGATGAATGTCAGCTAGAGAAAGCTAGCGCACGAGTTTAGTTCATTTGGAAGAAACAAGCATCAGCATTCCATTTCGTCGTGCGAAAACAGGTCGATGAAACGATACTCGCGGGGTATCGAGCAGCTTGCGCGCCTGCGCAGCCATGTGCGGCCTGCTTTCGCTGAGCTTCACGTCGAAGATGGAACGGTGCTGCGGCAAAGTCTGGGTTCCCGCAAAAAATGATATTTCGGCGCCAACTGACACAAGACGTTCATTTGAACACTGTATCGAGCATCCGAGTGGCTGACGGCGAAATCCGTGCCCAGCCAATCATGCTTTGGAAGCAGGAGGCCCGTGCGGCCTTCGGTTTACGAGCGCTTCAAATGTTCATGTGAACATTCCGTTGTTGCAAAGTGAAACTCGGCTGCTACCATCCGCGCGTCTGGAGCGGGAGGCTGCGGACCGAGAGAAGTGGGAGAGATTATGAACAAGATCGCTTTTTTCCTGTCCGCAGGATTGACCAGCCTGTCCTTGTCCGTTCCGGCGATGGCCGCCACGAAAATCCAGTGGTGGCACGCGATGGGCGGCGAGAACGGCGCGAAGCTGGAGCAAATCGCCAAGGGCTTCAACGCATCTCAGTCCGATTATGAAATCGTGCCGGTTTACAAGGGCACCTACGACGAGACGCTGACGGGCGCTATCGCTGCGTTCCGCGCCAAGCAACAGCCGGCCATCGTGCAGGTCTATGAAGTCGGCACCGGCACCATGATGGCAGCACAGGGCGCGGTCTATCCGGTGTATCAGTTGATGAAGGACCAAGGCGAACCCTGGGACCAGAACAAGTTCATCGCGCCGGTTGTCGGCTACTACTCCGACACCAGCGGCAACGTGTTGTCGCTGCCCTTCAATTCGTCGACGCCGATCATGTATTACAATAAGGATGTCTTCAAGAAAGCCGGGCTTGATCCGGAGACGCCGCCAAAGACATGGGCCGAGGTGGAGGCCTTTTCGCGCACGATCATCAAGTCGGGCGCCGCCAAATGCGGCTTCACCAGCGCCTGGATCTCCTGGATTCAGACGGAAAATCTCAACGCCCTGCACGACAAGCCTTATTCCACCAAGGCCAACGGGTTCGGCGGCCTGGATGCGGAGTTCACCTTCAACAATGATCTGACGATCCGCCATTGGGGGAACCTGAAGAAGTGGCAGGACGAAGGGCTCTTCAAGTTCGGCGGGCCGGTCGGCGGAGATAACGCGCCTCCGATGTTCTATTCGCAGGAATGCGCGATGTACATGAACTCGTCCGCCGGCCGGGCGGGCGTCATCAACAATGCCAAAGCCTTCAAGGTCGGTTTTGCGCCGCTTCCCTATTATGACGACGTCATCAAGCAGCCGCTCAACTCGATCATCGGCGGCGCCACACTCTGGACGCTGAGGGGGCGTCCGGAAGAAGAATATAAGGGTGTGGCAAAATTCTATACCTATCTGCAGAAGCCGGAAGTTCAGGCCGACTGGCATCAGTTCTCGGGGTATCTGCCGATCACCGAGGCTGCCTACAAGCTGAGCCAGGAGCAGGGATATTACGAAAAGAACCCCGGTGCAGATGTTGGCATCAAGCAGCTGACGCGGGTGACGCCGACCGAAAATTCCAAGGGCATCCGCTTCGGCAATTACGTCCAGGTCCGCGGCATCATCGATGACGAATTCGCGGCATTGCTCGGCGGCAAGAAGACCGCCAAGGAAGCGGTTGATTCCGTCGTCGCACGCGGCAACGAACAGCTTCGCGATTTCGAATCTGCCAATTAAGGGCTCGGGGCAGGGGCCGGCCAAACCGGCCCCTGTCTCTCCGTCATTCTGTGAGGGCCCATGCAAACGAAACGAACCGTCTTTCCCAATAAGGTTTTGCCTTATCTGCTTATTGCTCCCCAGCTTCTGATAACCGTCGTCTTCTTTCTCTGGCCGGCCGCAACCGCCTTCTGGCAATCGTTCCTTCGCCAGGATGCGTTCGGTTTCAAAACGAACTTCGTCTGGTTCCAGAATTATCGCCGGCTGTTTGCCGACCCGCTCTATATGGACGCCTTTGGTCACACCCTGGTTTTCGCCGTCTCGGTGACGGTTCTGTCGACGACGATTGCGCTCACTCTGGCCGCCGCGGCCATGCGTGTGCTGCGGACGTCCCGCATCTATTCGACCTTGCTGATCTGGCCTTACGCCGTTGCGCCTGCGATCGCCGGCATACTCTGGTGGTTCATGTTCAATCCCTCGATCGGCATCGTCGCCTATATGCTTCACAGCATGGGGATCAGCTGGAACCATCTGATCAATCCGGACAACGCGATGGTCCTGATCGTGATCGCCGCCACCTGGAAGCAAATTTCCTACAATTTTCTGTTTTTCCTGGCCGCGCTGCAAAGCGTGCCGCGCTCGCTCCAGGAAGCCGGCGCCATCGATGGCGCCGGGCCGGTGAAGCGCTTCTGGACGATCGTCTTTCCGCTGATCTCGCCGACAACCTTCTATCTGGTCGTCATCAACATCGTTTACGCCATGTTCGACACTTTCGGCATCGTTCATGCGACGACGCAGGGCGGACCGGCGCGCGCCACGGAAATCCTCGTCTACAAGGTTTATTTCGACGGTTTCATCGGCCTCAACCTGGGCTCCTCGGCAGCGCAGTCGGTCATACTGATGATCATCGTTGTTGCTCTGACCGCGGTCCAGTTCCGCTTCGTCGAACGCCGTGTGCAATATTGAGGAGCGTCAAAGGTGGTTGAAAATCGTCCTTTCCTGAATTTTCTGGCTCACCTCGTCCTTATCCTCGGCGTCACGATCGTGATCTTCCCGGTCTATATCGCCTTCATCGCCTCGAGCCATGGCCCCAACGACTTTTTGTCCGGTGTCGTGCCGCTGAAGCCGGGACCGCACCTCATTGAGAATTATTCGACCATGCTGTCTTCGGGTATGACGAGTTCCGGCGCACCGCCGATCGGACCGATGCTGTTCAACTCGTTGATCATGGCCGTCGGTGTCGCGGTCGGTAAGATTGCCATTTCCATCCTTTCCGCCTTCGCCATCGTCTATTTCCGATTTCCCTTTCGCACGCTCGCCTTCTGGATGATCTTCATCACCCTGATGCTGCCGGTCGAGGTGCGCATCGTGCCGACCTACAAGGTGGTCGCCGACCTGGGAATGCTGAACAATTATGGCGGACTCATCATTCCGTTGATTGCATCGGCGACGGCCACCTTCCTGTTTCGTCAGTTTTTCCTCACCGTGCCCGACGAGCTGATGGAGGCTGCGCGTGTCGACGGGGCGGGGCCGATGAAATTCTTCCGCGATATCCTGCTGCCCTTGTCGGTGACCAACATCGCAGCCTTGTTCATAATCCTGTTCGTGCTCGGCTGGAATCAGTACCTGTGGCCGCTCATCGTCACGACCGACCAGAGCCTCTACACCGTCGTCATGGGCATTCAGCGCATGGCCGCGGTCGCGGATGCCGAGCCGCGCTGGAATCTTGTCATGGCAGCGGTCATCCTGGCCGCCTTGCCGCCCGTCCTCGTCATTGTCGCCATGCAACGCCTTTTCGTCAAAGGCCTGGTCGAAACGGAGAAATGAAATGGCCCCGATCAATATCGTCGACGTCAAGAAAAACTATGGTTCGATTCCTGCTGTCAAAGGCATCAACCTGACGGTCGAAGACGGTGAATTCATCGTGCTCGTCGGCCCTTCCGGCTGCGGCAAGTCAACCTTGCTGCGCATGATCGCCGGATTGGAATCGATCACCGGCGGCCAAGTCGAAATCGGCGGCCGTAACGTCAACAAGGCGGAGCCGGCCGAGCGCGATATCGCCATGGTCTTCCAGAATTATGCGCTTTATCCACATATGACGGTGCGCGGAAATCTTGAATATGGCCTGAAGAACCGCGGCACGCCGCGGGCGGAAATCGATCGCCGCGTCAAGGAAGCGGCCGACATTCTCGAAATTGGGCCAATGCTGGATCGCAAGCCGCGCGAATTGTCGGGAGGACAGCGCCAGCGCGTCGCGATGGGACGGGCCATCGTGCGCGAACCGGCGGCGTTTCTTTTCGACGAGCCTCTGTCCAATCTTGATGCCAAGCTGCGCGTGCAGATGCGCGTCGAAATACGCCGGCTGCAACGCCGCCTGAGGACCACCAGCATCTACGTCACCCATGATCAGCTCGAAGCGATGACGCTTGCCGACCGGCTTGTCGTCATGAATGGCGGACTGGTCGAACAAGTGGGAACGCCCGTTGAAGTCTACGACCGTCCGGCAAGTTTGTTCGTTGCCGGCTTCATCGGCTCTCCGCCGATGAACCTCGTGCCGATCGAGGTGCTGGGTACGGCCGATGCCAGGAACGTCCTAGCCTTGCCTGACGGGACGGACATCGTCGGTCTCAGGCCGGATGCTCTTCTCATCGCAAAGCCCAGCGAGCCTTCCGTTCGTCTGAACGCCATCGTCGAATTGCTCGAGCCGATCGGCGGCGAAAGCCACTTGCATGTAAGACTGGGGGAAGGCCAGCAGACGGTCGTTCTGACGGTTCAGGGCCGGCCGGACTTCGCCGAGACTGCAAAGATCGAGATCTTCGCGCGGATTGATCAGATGCATCCATTCAACAGCAAAACTGGACGACGTACGGACTGAAACGGCCGGATAGAGCTGTCCGACATCTGCAGCGTCGAAAAGTGAGGAAAAAGAGAAAGACATGCCAAAGTCAGAGCCGCGATCCGGACCCGGCCGCAGTGAGGTTCAAGCACATCGAGGCGCATCCGCTGTCGCGCCCGAAAACACGATTGCCGCGTTTCGGGCGGCTGCGGACCGGGGCGCCGAATGGGTCGAACTGGACGTCGCGCTCCTTGGCGATGGGACCGCAGTCGTCATCCACGACGTGTCCGTCGACCGTTGCTCCTCATCGACCGGCAGGCTCGGCGATCTCACTGCATCCGACCTGCGGGAGATCGACGCCGGCGCGTGGTTCGCCCCCCGTTTCAAGAGCGAACCCTTGCCGACCCTTGCCGAGGTCCTGTCCGCATTGGGAGAGCTGGGATTGAACGCCAACGTCGAGATCAAGCAGCATCCGCATCACAAATCTCTCGACCAGCTGGTAAAGACCGTTGACGAGCATCTGAAGGCGCGCGCGCCGCAGACCAAGATCATGATATCGAGCTTCGACGCGGCGGCGCTCAGGCGCATGCACGAAATCGATCCCAGTTACGAGCTCGCTATGTTGTGGAGTAGACTGCCGGATGACTGGAGTGATGTTCTCCAATCAATTCCCGCAAGAACGATCCATCTTGGTTACAAGTCTCTCAGCATCGGTTTCCTTGAGGAGGCGGCGCACCAGGGGATCAAGGTGCGGGCATGGACCTGCAATGACCCCAAGCTCCTCGCATCTTTTTGGCCTGTCGGCTTGACCGGTGTGATAACAGACGACCCGAGTGTCTATCTCTCATAGGAAAAAGCGATGGGGCAGCGGGTCATATCGAGCCGACAACGCGAAATACTGGCGCTGATCGAAACGGAGGGCGTCCAATATATCGATGATCTGGCGCGCCGGTACGATCTGACGACCCAGACGATCCGCCGTGATATCAATGCGCTGTGTGATCTCGGGCATGCCCGCCGCTTTCACGGCGGTGTCGATGTGCCGGTCGAAGGCAGCAATATTTCGCTGAACGCCCGCGCCCAACTGAACCGTCGGGCCAAGCGGCTGATCGCCAAGCGGGTCGCCGCCGACATCGGCCCGGATGCGACGGTATTCCTGGGAATCGGCAGCACGGTCCAATTCGTCGCGGAGGCGTTGCGCGATCACCAGGGGCTGACTGTTATCACCAACAACATTCATGTCGCTCTGACCCTTTGCGAATCGCCGAGTGTCGAGGTCCATCTCACCGGCGGCCTGCTGCGCCATGACGACCGCGACGTCGTGGGCAGCGATGTGATCAAATTCGTGGAAAAATTCTATGCGACTTATGCCGTCGTCGGTGCCGGTGCACTCAGTCCGGTGAACGGCATGATGGACTTCAGCTATAGCGAGGCGCAGATCACCAATGCGCTTCTGGAGAATTCGCAAACGCGTCTTTTGGCTGCAGACGTCAGCAAATGGACCCGCCATGCGGCGGTGCGCGTTGCACCTTTCAATAAGATAACCCGCTTTTACACGGATCGGCTGCCGGCCGATCCGTCCGTCGCCAGTGTGCTGGCCGATAGCAGCATGGAGGTGGTGACCTGCGAGGACATGACGTGACGTTCGTAGATCTGGCACCCTCCGCGCATGAATTGCAGCATGTGCGTTATCTCTTCACCGATATCGACGACACGCTGACGACAGAAGGTAAACTTCTGCCGCGCACCTATGATGCCCTTTGGGAACTCAGCCGGGCCGGCATCGCCGTCGTGCCGGTCACGGGTGGTTCAGCCGGCTGGTGCGAACACATCGTCCGTGCCTGGCCTGTTGCCGCGGTCATCGGCGAAAGCGGTGCTTATGCCGTCACCCGCCGCAACGGTGAGGTTGTTTTCGATTACTGGGAGAACGGCGCATTGCAGGGCGAGCGTCAACGCCAGCATCTTGGTGCCATCGAAAAACTGATCGCGGAAAAAGGCGGCACATTCAAGATCGCACACGACCAGGTGTTCCGCCTGGCTGACGTGGCAATCGACATTCAGCGTCATGATACCCAGGACGTCGAAGATTTTGCATGCGATATCAGGGCAATCGGCGGCACCGTCGCCATCAGTTCCATCCACATCAACACCTGGATTGGCGATTATGACAAACGCGCCATGAGCGAGCGCCTCCTGACCAGCAAATTCGGGGTGGATCCCATAGAATTGCCATCGGTCACGGCGTTCGTCGGCGATTCTCGAAACGATGCGCCGATGTTCGGCTTCATCCGCAACTCTTTCGGTGTCGGCAATATTCTTCCTGTTCTTCCGCACCTTCAGCATGTGCCGCGTTGGATCTCCTCCCAGCCGGCAGGACTTGGTTTTGCCGACATTGCCGGGACAATCCTGAATGCCAGGACCACCGGCGAATAACCGGCGGGGAGCCCACAAGGCCATGCGCGGCCGCACGATGCGCTGAAGACGGAGCGTCATGAAGCCTACAAAAAAACGCAGCAAGTCCCGACCAGACAAGTCTCAGCCATTGCTGCGGCAGCTCGCTGCGGTTCCTGCGAAGCTGTTTGCCGGCGCCTTCCGCCAACAGTACGGCGCCATCTGCTTCCGCTATTGCGATGGCGGGCCGAAGATCGAAATTCTCGTGATCACATCGCGCGAGCGCGCGCGCTGGGTCATACCGAAGGGCTGGCCGATGAAAGGAAAGAAGCCTTTCGAAGCGGCGGCGATCGAAGCCTGGGAGGAAGCAGGCATGCGCGGGGCGGTGAAAAGGAAACCTGTCGGCCGCTATACCTATCTCAAGGAATTCGACGACGGCGATGTGGCGCCATGTATCGTCGATCTGTTTCAGATCGAAGTCACCGAGATCGGAAACGACTTCAAGGAGCAAGGCCAGCGTATTCTCGAATGGGTCAGCCCTGACGAGGCGGCGCGACGAGTTCGAGAGGTCGAACTCAAGTCGCTGCTCGTCGAATTTGAACCTCGGGGTCAGAAGAAGTCTGACCACGGCTGATACGATTGCGGGGCTCCTCGTTCTGATTACCGTTCGTGGCGGGCTCGGAAGGCAAGTTGACTCTCAATTGCCATCGCTTCGACGGGCGTTATCATGATCGCTCGAACGGCTCGCCGAGCGAGGCGACGCCATTGAGTTTGAGCAGGCGGCGATCCGCCGAAATAATACCGAGCACGATGATCGTCACCAGATAGGGCAGGCAGGCGAGCAGCTGCGACGAGACGTTGAGACCGGTTGCCTGGGCGGCAAGCCCCATCAGCGATACTGCGCCGAACAGGCATGCCCCGAGAAAGATGCGGCCGGTCAGCCAGGTTCCGAAGACGACGAGCGCAATCGCAATCCAGCCGCGACCGGCAATCATCCCATCGGCCCAGAGCGGCGTGTAGATCGTCGCTGCATAGGCGCCCGCAAAGCCGGCCATCATGCCGCCGACTGCGACCGCGGCGAATCGGATGGCGATAACCGGATAGCCGATGGCATGCGCCGCTTTCGGGTTTTCACCGACGGCGCGGATGATCAGGCCGAGCTTGCCATAGGCAAACATCGCCCAGATGGCGACAGTCACGAGCAGTGAAAGCCAGACGACGATATCCTGGCTAAACAGGCCGCCGATGACGGGGATATCGGAGAGGCCGGGAAGGGCGATTTTCGGCACAGCTTTAACCGTCAGGCTCTCATAGGTTTTGCCGAACAACGCTGACAGGCCCTGGCCGAGAATCCCGATCGCCAGCCCGGTCGCCACCTGGTTCGCGTTGAAGCCGAGGACAATCGCCGCAAAGATCAGGGACAGAAGCAGGCCGCCGAGGCCGGCGGCGAGAAAAGCCAGAAAATGCCCGCCGCCGTGATAGACAATGATGAAGGCGATGATGGCGCCGAATGCCATCAGCCCCTCGACGCCAAGATTGAGCACGCCGGCACGCTCGACGACAAGTTCTCCGAGAGCGGCCAGGAGAAAGGGTGTCGCAGCCGCCAGCATTCCGGCCAGAACGAACTCGACGGCGTTCATGTGGGGCTCCTGGTGGATGGGGACCGCCAGGCAAGACGGTAGCGCACGAAGGCGATGGCCACCAGGTAGGCAAGGAGCAGGCTGCCCTGGAAAACCCGGACCGCCGCAACCGGCAGATTGGCGGAGACCATCGCATTGTCGCCCCCGATATAGAGCGCGGCCATGACGATCGCTGAGACAACGATGCCGACCGGGTGCAGGCCGCCGAGATAGGCGACGATAATTGCCGCATAGCCGTATCCGGTCGAGATCGAGCGTTGCAGCTGGCCAAGCGGACCGGCGACTTCGGCTGCACCGGCAAGACCGGCTGCGGCTCCACCGATCAGCAGCGAAAGCCAGATTGCGCCGCTCTCCCGGAATCCGGCATAGCTCGCAGCGCGCGGCGCCAGTCCGCCGACCTGCAGTTTATAGCCGATGAAGCTCTTCTGCATGAAGACCCAAGCGGCAATCGACAGGAGAACGGCGAGGATGAGCGCGACATTGACGCGCGTTCCCTCAATCAGGATCGGCACCATCGCGTCATATTGGAACATGACGGACTGCGGGAAATTGAAGCCGTTCGGGTCCTTCCAGGGGCCGAGCAGCAGATAATTGAGGAGCTGCACGGCGACAAAACTCAACATCAGGGAAACGAGAATTTCGTTGGCATTGAGCCGGACGCGCCAGAAGGCGGTGAGCGACGCCCAGAATGCGCCGCCCATCGCGCCGAACAGCAGCATTAGCGGCCAGATCCACTGGCCGGTTGCGCCGGGCCACCAGATCGGAATGGCGGAGGCGAAGATCGCGCCGAGGACGAATTGTCCTTCGGCACCGATATTGAAGACCTTGGCACGAAAGCCGACCGCAAGCCCCTGCGCGATGAGGAGCAGCGGTCCGGTCTTCAGCAGCACTTCGGAAAACGACGCCCATGAAAAGAAGGGCTCGATCAGCATCGCGTAGACGACCGCAGCCGGATCGCGCCCCATGATGACGTAAAGTCCGAGATTGAGAATGACGGTGACGATGAGGGCTATGGGCGGCGCCAGGAGGGTGGCGGCAAGCGATGCCCGCTCCCGGCGGACGAGAATGGGCGGAGCGGCGAGGAAGGGTCTGCTCATGCGGTGGCTTTCTCGCGCTGCGGCTGAGCTCCGATCATGTATCGGCCGATCTCCTCCGGGTTGGTGTCACGCGTGAGCAACGGCGGGCTCAACGTGCCGTGATGCAGGACCTGTATAAAGTCGCTCAGTTCGAACAGTTCCTCGAGCTCTTCGGAAATGACCAGGACGGCCATGCCCTTGTTGCGAAGACTCATGAGGCGCTTGCGGATCGCCGCCGCCGCGCCGATATCGACGCCCCAGGTCGGCTGGGCGAGGAAAAGAAGCTTCGGCGCCAGCATGATTTCGCGTCCGACGATGAATTTCTGCAGATTGCCGCCGGAGAGCGAACCGGCCTCTGCCCCTGGACCGCGCGTGCGCACGTCGAAGTCCCGGATACAATCACTTGTGAAGGCCTTCGCCCTCACCTTGTCAAGCAGGCCATGTTTTACAAGGTTCAGCGGGTGGGCGGTCAGCAGGCTATTATAGGTGAGCGACATCTCAGGGACCGCGCCGCGGCCGAGCCGGTCCTCCGGGACGAAGGCGAGACCGAGCCGTCGGCGGGCGGCGGAGTCGAGCGTGCCGACATCCTGGCCCATCATGAAAATCTGGTCGCGTTGATCCCGCGGCAATTGGGTTTCACCCGAAATCAGCGCTGCGAGTTCGCTTTGACCATTTCCCGAAATGCCTGCAATGCCGAGGATTTCGCCGGCGCGCACGACCAGGCTCACATTCGAAAGCGGCACGGCGAAAGGATCCGCCCGGTAATCGAGCCCGACAAGTTCCAGCCGCTTTTCACCTTCTCCCAAAGGCAGCGCAGGCATGGGTTCCGGCATGTCGCGGCCGATCATCAAGCGGGCAAGCTCGTGGGCATCGTGTTCGCGGGGATCGACGTGGCCGGTCACCCGACCGCCGCGCAAGATCGTGGCGCGATCGCAGAGCGACTGGATTTCTTCCAGCTTGTGAGAGATGAACAGGATGGACACGCCGCCGTCCCGCAGCCGGCGCAATGTTTCGAAGAGCTTTTCCACCGCCTGCGGCGGCAGCACCGAGGTGGGCTCATCAAGGATGAGCAGTTTCGGATCGGTCATCAGGCAACGGATGATTTCCACCCGCTGCCTCTCGCCGACGGAAAGCGAATGGATATGAGCGTGTGGATCGACCTCGAGGCTGAACTCATGCCCGAGCTTGCGAACGCGCTCTGCAAGCTCGCTCTTCTTGCCGGACACGATCAGGCGGATATTCTCCACGACCGTCAGGCTCTCGAACAGCGAGAAATGCTGGAACACCATGCCGATACCGGCTCGCCTTGCCTCTGCGGGAGAGGCAAGGCTAAGGGCTTTCCCGTTCCATGCGACGGTGCCGCTGTCCGGCTGCTCGACGCCGTAGATCAGCTTCATCAGCGTCGACTTGCCAGCCCCGTTTTCTCCGAGGATGGCATGGATGGATCGTGGAGCGACGTCGAGATCGATCTGCTGATTGGCATCGACCGGGCCGTAGCTCTTGGTAATGCCGCGCAGCGACAGGAGCGGGCTCGGCATGGCTTACTTCGGCAGCGGCGTCGTGACACCCTTGACGTGCCAGTCCATCGCGACGATCTGGGCGTCCGTCGCCGTGGTCCCCGAAGCGACACCTTCGCTCCCATCAGCCTTGGTGATCGGACCGGTAAACGGCGAGAAGCTGCCATCGGCAATCTTGGCCTCGATTTCCTTGATCCTGGTCATAATATCGGCCGGGATTGCCGGGTTCCAATCGACGACCTGGACAACCTTGTCGGCAACGCCGAGGAAGGCGTTGGCGCCCTTGAAGGTGCCGGCAAGATGGGCGTCGACCGACGCCTTAAAGAAGGGCGACCAGTCGGTGGCGATGCAACCCAGATAGGTCTTCTCGGCATATTTCTTCATCGACGAGTTGAGGTTGAAGGCATAGACGCCGGCTTCCTCGCAGGCCGAGATCACCGAAGGGGTATCCTGCGCATTCGAGAAGATCACGTCGCAGCCCTGAGAGATCAGCGCCTTGGCGGCTTCCTGCTCCTTGGCCGGATCGAACCAGGAATTGACCCAGACGACAGACACTTCGATATCCGGCTTGACGGCCTGAGCGCCGAGCGTGAAGGCGTTGACGGAGGTGATCAGCTCAGGAATGGCAAAGGCTGACACCGAGCCGAGTTTGCCGCTCTTGGAAAGGGCCGCCGCCGCCATGCCGAACAGGTAGGTTCCCTGAAAATATTTGGCGGCGAAGGGCGAGAAGTTCGGTGCGACCTGGAAGCCTGAAGCATGTAGGACGGTCACCTTCGGATTGCGGCGGGCAATCTGCAGCGCGCCATTCTGATAGCCGAAGGAGCCGGCGATCAGGAAATGGTTTCCGTCGGCAACGGTCTTGTTCATGATGCGGTCGGCGTCCGGGCCCTCGGCGATGTTTTCGATGACCGTGACCTTCACCTTGTCGCCATAGGCGGCCTTGATCGGATCGATGCCGGCGGCAAGCGCATGACCCCAGCCGACGTCGCCGATAGGCGAGGGAACGACGAGCGCGATGCCGAGCGGTTCGTCGGCGGCAAGCGCAGAGCGGCCGGCAAAGGCCGTCGCGAGACCGGCAGCCGCCGCGCTCTTCATCAGTTTTCTGCGGGTGAATTCGTTGGTCATGTCAGTTCCCTCTTTTGGTTTTAGAATTCGACTGTCTCGAGCGCCGCTTCCGCGGCGGCGAAAAGCTGAGCTTCGTCGAGGCCGGTAAATTCGCCGGCCTGCCAGACGATGCGCCCGTTGATCATGGTCAAATCGGTCGGCATGCCGATCCCCACCTTGGCAATCAGGCTCAACGGGTCGTGGCGGGTTCCGACATAATCCATGCGCCTGGTATCGATGGCGAAGAGGTCGGCGGCCATGCCGGGAGCAAGGCGGCCGATATCGCTGCGGCCAAGTAGGCTTGCGCCACCCGTGGTCGCGTAGCTCAGGAAATCGACGGGCGCTGGAACCGGATGGGCGCGCGTCGAGGCCGTCAGGCATTGCAGCATATAGGCAGAGTGGATGCAGTGCATAAGGTTGGAATTGTCGTTCGAGGCCGCGCCATCGCAACCGAGGCCAATACGCAGGCCGAAAGCGGCCATAGCGGGAATGTCCGTCACTTCGGCGCCGACCAGATAGACCGGTTCGGGGCAATGGGAGACACCCGTGCCGCTTGCCGACATCTTGCGCAGTTCCTCGTGTGTCAGCTCCCAGCAGTGGGCATAAAAGCTGTCAGGCCCGGCAAAGCCGAGTTCGGCGCAGTAGTCGACCGTCCGCATTCCATGCCGCGCCTGGATGACCGGGCTTTCGCCTTCACCGACATGCGTGTGCAGTCGGACGCCGCGATCTCGGGCGAGCGCGACCGACTCGACGAAGGTTTCGCGGTGGCAATTGACGGGCTGACAGGGAGCGACGACCACCTGCCGCATGCTGAAGGCGCCGGCATCGTGGTAGCTGTCGATCAGCCGGGCGCAATCGGCGATGAACTCGTCCGTCGTTTCCAGCATGGCGTCCGGGATCGTCGAGCCCTCGGACTTCGGCAGCGTGTTGCCGCCGCGTCCCGCGTGGAAACGCATGCCGAGAAGATCGGCCGCCTCGAACTGACGATCGATCAGGCGTTTGCCTGCGTGCCGGGGGAAGCAATATTGATGGTCGAAGGCCGTGGTGCAGCCGTGCTTGATCATCTCGGCCATGGCCGTGACCGACGAATGATAGAAGCAATCCTCGTTCAGTCGCGAGAAGATCGGATAAATCCGGTCGAGCCATTCGATAACCGAAAGCTTCGTCCAGTCGAGATCGGCCCGATTGCGCACGAAGCATTGGAAGAAGTGGTGATGGGTGTTGACGAGACCCGGATAGACAAACCAGCCTGATGCATCCTGAATGACCGTGTCCGCAGGCAAGGGCTCTTGCGACAGGTTCGTCCCGATCGCCTGGATCGCCGGACCATTGGTCAGCAGATCGACGTTCCGGCGCACGGCCGGCCCGTTGCCTTCGTCGACGATAATCGCTGCGCAGTTCTTCAGCAGGTAGCCCGCCATCTCACGTCTCCTCGTTGACGGGATGAGGGTCGGGTTTCAACTCGTGCAGCCGGTGGATGCCGGGCATTTCGATAAAACCTTCAAGGCTGCGGATGGCGCGCAGCCAAAGCCTAATGTTCGGATAGGGATCGAGCGAGATTCCGCCGTCGGGCGCCAGTGCCACATAAGGGAAACAGGCGATGTCGGCGATCGTCGCACGGTCGCAAGCCAGGAACCGCATGTCGCGGAGCCGCTGCTCAAAGAGGCCGGCTTCGAGCTCGCGCAGCGCCGCGACTCCTTGTGCCTGCAGGACTTCGATATTGCCGGGACGCAGAAGCATCTGATGCAGCCGTGCGCCGCCGAGATTTGTCGTCAGCCGATGCGAAAACGAGAGCCATTGGTGCACCCGCGCGGTCTCCTCAGGCGCGCTCATACCCAGCCAGTCAGGCCCGCTCCGGGCGGCGAGATAGGCGAGCATGGCCGAAGATTCTGTCAGCACCAGATCGCCATCCACGAGGATCGGGATTGAGCCTGCCGGATTGAGGGCCAGAAGCTCAGGACCACGATGTTCCTTGCCGGGATGGAAATCGACCGGCCGGATATCCAGCTCGACGCAGAGGATGGCAGCCATCAGGCGGATCTTGTAACAGCTCGGCGATAGGATGTAGTCGTAGAGCTTCATTGTGCGACCAACTGCGCGCCATAGAGATAATTGTGGCGCTTCAGCCAGCGCCGGTAAGCGATAGAGGTCAGGTCGGCCCTGGTCGGGATTTCCATGCCCGGATCGAGCGGCAGAAGCGCCGGGATCTGGTTTTCGAGGATCGATCGATCCTGCAGGAAAATCATTTGCTGAAAATGGATGAGGTCCGTCATTGGCGTCACGTCGTCGAAGAGGGCCATCCACGGCCATACGTCACAGAGATCTTCGGCAAGCGGCTGGACGAATAGGGTAATGACGTCCCATTCCTCCGGGCGAGGAGGGCAGGTCTTGTAAAGCACCGAGCAGGTCGGGGCAGGCACGCGGTACATATACTCGGTGGTTATTCCGCCGGTCGCCGACTTTGCAGCCTGCGGCTGGTAGAATTTCACCTGCGTCGCCCAGACTTCATCCTCCTTCTCGCGGATCTCGACTTTATAATTTTCGACCTCCGTATGCGGCTCGGCGCCGAGTATATCGGTGTGGACGAAGGGAAAATGCGCAATATCGAGGAAGTTCTCGACTGCTCTCAAGGGGGAACAGCGTACCCGCACGACACCGACATCGACGAAGCGGCGGCCGGGCTGATCCGCTTCGGGAATGGCGAAGAGCTCCTTGGCGGGGGTGCCAAGAGAAGACCAGACATGACCATAACGGACGCGGACGGGCAGGGCACGCCCATCGCCCGATGTGACCCGCGCCGCGCCATCAGCCGTGCGCATCACCTCTATGGGCTCGCCCATCAGAGCAGTCCTGCTTCCTGCACCGGTGAGCTGGCTGAAGAGGCCAACCGGGTACCATTCGTCGATCATCGCACCGGCCCCTTTCATGCGACATCCTTCTGGCGTGTTTCCGCGCGGCGGCGCAGGGCTTCGGCGATGCGGGACGCCGCAATCCGATCTGCGACAGTGCGCTCCCGTTCGACCAGGACATGTATCAGAGTGCATCCGATCTGCGCCGCGGGCAACAGCCGAACCCATGGATGGTCCGTGACTGGGATCAACCCGCTCGCGGCCTTGCCGCCGGCTGCTGCTTCGATTGCCACGATGTCGGCAACAAGCGTCAGCGAGCGTATTGGCGCCAAACCATCCAGGCTTGGCGGCGGCATTGCCGGCTCGCCGACTGCGACCCAGACGATTCCATCTGATTCCTCGACCCGCTGAACTGCCACGCGGATCGTTTCCGGCGGCACAAGGTCTGGATGAGCCGGGATGCGAATGCATCCTCCCGCCGGAGAATAGCTCCAGCCATGATAGATACAGGAGAGCGCCTCGCCCCGCACGAAGCCGTGCGACAGTCGCATCCCGCGATGCGGACAGCGATCCGAAGAAGCTGATGCGCGCCCGGACCGGCTGCGCCAGAGAGCGATCGATCCTGCCGGCGTCCAGGCCGGAATGACGCTTGCCGGAGGCAGATCGGCAGAAAGGGCGACAGGCGTCCAGGAGCCGGTCGTATCGGAAGGCATGACGGTCAATTCCTCAATCTTACCAGTGGGCTGGCGCCTGCGAGCTTGGTGTCGGTGCAACCCCGGTTTCTGACGCTTGCATAAAAAATTCGCATTGGCAACAATGATCAAATTAAGGGCATCAAGTCGGATGGCGTTCCGACTTCGGTGTAGAGATGGGATCTACAATCCTGCGCTGAATCTCGTCGACCCAGACATCGATTGGCCCCAACGAACACGCCATTTCCAGCATGTCGATCAGCTCGACAGGCCCTGCGACCTCGAGTTCGATCCGCTCGGCGCCGGCCTGCAAAAAATCTTGGGAAAGGCCGAGCTTGTCGGCATGGCGGCGTATCCACGGGACGAATGAGGCGGAACTGACGTCGCCAAGGATCGCGATCCGTTCGCGTAGCTCGTTCTGCCGTGATCGTATCATGGAATTCTCTCGTTCGACCTGCGATAAATAGCATAGCGCTTCGCCGTCTTTGCGAAAGGGGCATAAGGGGCGTTCCTGGATCGTTCGAGCGATCACGGCTGAGGGTGCGTGCAATCTCTGCCTGCCAGATCTTCTTGGCATGCATCTGCGCTATCACTCGGCGTTCGTCCGAACTCAACTGCACGAAAGAGCAGACCATTCCGGGATCGCCCGTGGCGCGATCCGTCTCCCATTGCAGCCGGCGTCGATTATGTTGAGGTAATCGCCGGACTTTCTTGCAGACTTATAGAGGTTGCGCCGCTCGCTGCCGATAGCTTCCAACGGGATCCGCCGGCATCGAATGCTAGTCTAGCGACTGGGTGATCAGCACGAAGAAGGGCGACCTGATACATCCGGCATAATGGGTCTCGTTTAGGAAATCGGGCGAAAGGGCTAAACAAATATACTTCGGCATAATAGCGGGGGCGCTCCAGGCAGAGTTAATGTTGCAACGGCCCTAAAGCAAAACGCCCTCCCATCACGGGCCGACTTGCCGCGCCGGCGTTTTGCTTGACCGCAAGACCTTCACCCCTGCCGGCGCGGCGCCTCTTATAGCATGAAACCGCATTGCCGCAGCTTTGCTCTTCGCGGACCTGCCTTAACAACATGCACTGGAACCTGAGTCGGGAAGATCAGCAGAGATGCGCCCCCCTCAATAATCCGAAGCATAGGCTCGTTGACATGAGAGGAAAGTCGGTGAAGCTTGATTGGGTCTCCGATGCCTGCACCTCAGATCGTATGCGGGCAGCATCGAAGCGAGCGGTGTGCAATGGACGACACGGTCAAAGATGCGCAGAAGACCAGGAAAAACATGTTCGGACGGAAGCGCGCTCTCGCTTCCGTCGGCCAGCAGACTTCGACTGACCTTCGGCACTACGAGCCACAATCATCCTGGAGTGACGGCGATCGCATCTTTACACGAGAGCTGATCCGGAGCGGCAACGGCGCATCAAAAGCCGTTCTGAGGGTGCAGCTTGCAGCCGAACATCCCAGCCGAACCAGCCTCGACAGACTGGCCCACGAATATCGCCTGAAAGACGAACTCGACCGGGAGTGGGCAGCCAAACCGCTGGATTTCACAACGGAAAACGGTCGTGTCGTGCTCGTCCTCGAAGATTGCGGCGGCGTGCCCCTCCCGCAGTTGATGGGACGGCACAGCCATGGCATGGCCGCCGAACTCACCGTCTTTTTGCGTCTTGCCAAGGGCATTGCGGCGGCAGTCGGCAAGGCTCACGGATGCGGCCTCATTCACAGGGACATCAAGCCGGCGAATATATTGGCGGACGAGACGGAAGGGCGGGTCCGTCTCACGGGCTTCGGAGTGGCGTCGCATCTTTCTCGTGAGCGCCAGGCCGCCGAGCCCCCTGAGGTCATTGCTGGCAGCCTCGCATACATGGCGCCCGAACAGACCGGGCGCATGA
The DNA here is from genome assembly GCF_017948245.1 of Rhizobium sp. NLR16a. Taxonomy (NCBI): domain Bacteria; kingdom Pseudomonadati; phylum Pseudomonadota; class Alphaproteobacteria; order Hyphomicrobiales; family Rhizobiaceae; genus Rhizobium; species Rhizobium sp. NLR16a. The sequence continues at coordinate 232,821 of NZ_CP072870.1, forward strand.
ACCGGTCGGTGGACTCGCGTAGTGACCTCTACGCCGTCGGCATCACGCTCTACGAAATGATCACCGGCCAGTTGCCGTTCACCGCTTCGGAGCCGATGGAATGGGTGCACTGCCATGTTGCCAAGCGACCGGTGCCGCCGTCCGAGCGTGTCAGAGAGCTACCAGGCGTTATCTCGGCAATCGTGATGAAGCTGCTCGCCAAGAACGCAGAGGAACGCTACCAGACGGCCGCAGGGCTAGAGGCGGATCTGCGACGTGCCCTCGTCCAGAGCGAGAAGCATGGGCGGATTGCAGAATTTCCGCTCGGGACACGCGATGTGCCGGACAGACTGGTGATTCCCGAGCGGCCCTACGGTCGCGAACGCGAAATCGCCGCCCTAACCTCCGCATTCGACCGGGTCGTCGCAGGCGCCGGGCCGACGCTGGTGCTGGTTTCGGGTCATGCCGGCGTGGGCAAATCCATGGTCGTGAATGAGCTCCACCGCGCGCTCGTGCCGCTGCGTGGGCTGTTTGCCTCCGGCAAATTCGACCAGAACCAGCGCCACATTCCTTATGCGAGCGTAGCGCAGGCCCTGCAAGGCCTCGTCCGAGTGCTGCTGGGCAAGAGTGAAGCGGAACTCGCGCCCTGGCGCGCTGCTTTAACCAAAGTACTGGGCGCGAGCGGTCGGCTGCTGGCACCGCTTATTCCGGAACTTGAATCTCTCATCGGCCGGCTTCCGGCGGTTGCGGATCTGCCGCCTCAGGACGCCAAACGCCGCTTCCAATTGAACATTAGGCGCCTACTGCGCGTGTTTGCCACAGCAGAACATCCGCTCACGCTGTTTTTAGACGATCTCCAATGGTTGGACGCAGCAACGCTCGATCTGCTTGAAGATTTGTGCACCCAGCAGGACATGCGTCACCTGCTGCTCATCGGCGCCTATCGCGACAACGAAGTATCGTCCACCCATCCACTGATCCGCCGGCTGGCAGCGATCCGGGAGGCCGGTGCCCAGGTGCATGAAATCGTGCTGACACCCCTTAGGCTGGAAGATCTGACCCGGATGCTGGCCGACGCTCTTCATTGCGGAAGCAGCCGTGTCCAGCCGCTTGCTCGACTAGTGCACAAGAAGAGCGGAGGCAATCCCTTCTTCGCGCTCCAGTTCCTGAGCACCCTGCCGGACGAAGGCCTGCTGGAATTCAATCGCGAACAGACGCACTGGGATTGGGATCTCGATCGCATAAGAGCCAAAGGCTATACCGATAACGTCGCGGATCTGATGCTAAGCAAGCTGCGGCGCCTGCCCGATATCACGCAGGCTGCCCTGAACATGCTGGCGTGTCTCGGCAATCACGCGGCGGTTGATACCCTGGCTTTGATCAGGAGCGAAAATCACGACGCGGTTCATGCAGCCTTTTGGGCCGCGGCGCGGGCCGGACTCGTGCTGCTTGAAGAGGGGTCATCATACCGCTTCCTGCACGATCGTGTGCAGGAGGCCGCCTATGGGCTGATCCCTGAAGACGAGCGGGCGGCAGCGCATCTTTCCATTGGCCGCCTCCTGCTGATGCATACGCCGCCGCAGGCACTCGAGGAGAATATTTTCGAGATTGTCGGCCAACTCAACTGCGGCGGCGCGCTCATCGCGCCCGGCGAAGAGCGCGAGCGTCTCGCGGACCTGAACCTGCTTGCCACTCGCCGCGCCAAGGCGTCGGCTGCATACGAATCGGCGCTGGCCTATGCCGGGACGGGTGCGGCTTACCTGCCGGACGATGCCTGGGAGCGCCGATACGAACTCGCTTTCGCCCTCGAACTCCACAGGGCCGAATGCGAATTCTTGACTGGGGCACCGGCGGAGGCGCAGGCCCGCCTTGCAGAATTAGCAAGCCGAGCCGCCAGCCTCGCCGATCTGGCCCGCGTCACGCGCCTGCGCGTCGACCTTTTCATGAGCCTGGGTCGGAGCGATCAGGCCATCATATTCGGCCTCGACTACCTGCACCGGGTCGGCATTTCGTGGTCGTCCCACCCGACCAGGAGCCAGGTGCGCCAGGAATACGCGCGGCTTTGGCGACAACTGGGGGGCCGCCCTATCGAAGCGCTGCTTAACTCGCCCCCAATGGCGGACCCTGTCGCGCTCGCGACCATGGACGTTCTGACTTCACTTGTTACTCCGGCCCTGTTTACCAACGAGAATCTGCGCTGCCTCATTATCGGGCGAATGGGCAACCTCAGCCTCAAGCACGGCAACAGCGACACATCGCCTTATGCCTTCACTGCCGTGGGCACGGTGCTCGGGCCGTATTTTGGCAATTATGAAGCCGGTTTTCGGTTCGGCCTGCTGGGACTGGACCTGACGGAACAGCCTGGAATGGAACGCCTGAAGGCACGGGTCTACCTCGCCTTCGGCAACCTTGCGAAATCGTCATCGCGTCATGTCCGCACCGGCCGTGCGCTTGCGCAGCGCGTATTAGAAACGGCACAGCAGGTCGGCGATCTCACCTATGCCGTCTTAAGCCGAAATAATCTTGTGACTTATCTTCTGGCCGCCGGCGAGCCCCTCTCGCAGGTTCAGCGCGATGCGGAAGCCGGCCTGGACTTCGCGCGTCAGGCCGGCTTTGGAGTCGCCGTCGGTTTCATCAGCGGGCAGCTGCAACTCATCCGAACGCTTCGCGGGCTGACGCCAATCTTCGGATGCTTCAACGATGAAGGGTTCGACGAGCAGCAATTCGAACTTAAGACCGACGGCAAGCCGGGCAGTTGCTTGTACTGGATCCGCAAGCTGCAGGCTTGTGTATTTGCCGGGGATACCCTCACAGCACTTTCGGCAGCGGCGAAAGCAGAAAGCCTCCTCTGGATGACTCCTGCTATTTTCGAGCGGGCGGAATATCACTTCTACACAGGCCTTTCATTGGCCTCTGCTTTGCAAGGATCGACGACTGAAACAGCTCATTATCGCAAGGCCATGCGCGCTCACCGCCGCCAGCTCGACACTTGGGCCGCGCACTGCCCGGAGAATTTCGCAAGCCGCGCAAAATTGCTTGGCGCAGAGATCGCCCGCCTGGGAGGCCGCGAGTTGCATGCCGAGCGCCTCTATGAACAGGCGATCCAGTTGGCGCATGCGCACGCGCTCCCACACGATGAAGCGATTGCGTATGAGCGCGCTTCCGCCTTTTACCGGGCGCGCGGCTTCGATCAGATTGCTCGCCTCTATCTTCAAAACGCCCGTCGCTGTTATCTCAGTTGGGGAGCCGACGGCAAGGTGCGGCAGCTCGAAGAAGCCTATCCCCAGCTGCGGGATGGACAATCGGCACCGGCTGCAACAAGCACGATCGAAGCGCCGATCGAGCATCTCGACCTCGCCACCGTCATCAAGGTGTCGCAAGCCGTCTCCAGCGAAATCGTCGTCGAGAAGCTGATCGATACGGTCCTGCGAATGGCCGTCGAGCAGGCCGGAGCCGAACGTGGCCTTCTGATCCTGTCGCGTGGCGGCGAACCGCGGATTGCCGCTGAGGCGACGATCCGCGGCGAAGCGGTCCTCATAGAGTTGCGTAATGAGGCCATCGCCGGCGTGATGCCGGAGTCAGTTCTCAATTACGTCCTGCGTATGCGGGAAATCGTCAGCCTCGACGATGCCTCGGCTGAAAAGGCCTTTGCGGGCGATCCCTATATTCGCTATCGCGCGGCCAGATCCATTCTCTGTTTGCCGCTGATCAATCACGCCAAGCTGATCGGTGCGCTTTATCTGGAAAACACTCTGGCGGGCCGTGTCTTCGCGCCAGGGCGCATTCCGGTGTTGAAGCTGATCGCCTCGCAAGCCGCCAGCACGCTCGAAATAACCGGACTTTACCGAGACCTGGCAGAACGTGAAGCGCGAATAGGCCGGCTTGTCGAAGCGAACATCATCGGAATTTTTATCCGGGATATCGAAGGTCGGATTATCGAGGCCAACGAGGCGTTCCTGCAAATGGTGGGCTACAGCCGTGACGAACTCTTGGCCGGTCAGATCATCGATAAAGAGCTGACGCCGCCGGAATGGCGCGAGCGTGACGCCGAAGCCGAGGCCGAGCTGAGAGTGACCGGCAGCGCCCGCCCCTTTGAAAAGGAGTATCAGCGAAAGGATGGCGGTCACGTACCCGTGATGATCGGTGAGGCAAGTTTCGAGGGGGCCGGGAGCCAGGCCGTGGCCTTCGTGCTCGACCTGTCCGAGAGCAAGCGAGCAGAGGAGAGGCTTCGAGCAAGCGAAACTCGTTTTCGGACCTTCGTCGACCATGCCACCGATGCCTTTTTCCTCCATACGGATGATCTGATCGTCATAGACGTCAACCGCCAAGCCTGTGAAAGCCTCGGTTACACCCGGGAGGAATTGATTGGCATGCACCCGCGCGACTTTGACGGAGCTATCGACGAAAAGGCTCTTGCGACATTGGTGGATCGCGTCGACGCAGGACAGCCAATGACTTTCGAAACGCTCCACCGGCGCAAGAACGGAACAACGTTTCCGGTCGAGGTTCGCGTCGGCAAATTCCGACAGGAAGAGCAATGGTTTCGTCTTTCGCTGGCGCGTGACATCACCGACCGCAGGCAAGCCGAGGATGCTATTCAGCTTGCGCGAGCAGAACTTGCCCATGTAAGCAGGCTCACCACCATGGGAGAACTTGTAGCCTCCATCGCCCACGAGGTCAGACAGCCGCTCACCGGGCTGGTCAGCAGCGGCAATGCCTGCCTTCGCTATCTCGACGCTGATCCTCGTGACATCGTCTCCGCCCGTCGCGCCATCGAGCGCATGATCAGCGACGCTTTTCGCGCATCCGAGGTCATCGACCGGATTCGGGCAATGGCGAAGAAATCACCCGAACGCCGGGACCGGCTGAACATCAACGATATCGTGTCCGAGACGATTGCGCTGGTGTCCACGGACCTTGAACGCAGTGCGGTGTCGCTTCGTACAAACCTTACCGACGGCTTGCCCCCGATCGTAGGGGACCAAGTGCAGATCCAGCAGGTGATCCTGAACCTTATCATGAACGCCAGCGACGCGATGGCGGCGATGCCAAAAGGAGCGCGCGAACTCATCGTAAGCACTGAAAAGGCAGCACCCAAAACCGTTTTAGTGGCAGTCCGCGATAGCGGCCCTATCCTCGACCTGGCGAAGATCGGCGATATATTCGAGGCGTTCTTTAGTACCAAACCCAAGGGTATGGGCATGGGCCTGACGATCAGTCGTTCGATCATAGAGGCTCACAAAGGCCAACTCTGGGCCACGCCAAACGCGCCCCACGGTGCCATTTTTCAGTTTACATTACCAACCGAGGAGAAATAATGATCCATGTCCGGGGCGGCGCCTGACCGGCGCGAAACTTGGGGACATGGATGAAGGAGATTGTCTACATCATTGATGATGACGCATCTGTCCGCGAAGGCCTCGGCGATCTCCTGCGCTCGGTTGGACTTGAGGTACTGACATTCGCTTCCAGCCAGGAGTTTTTGGACAGCAAGCGCCCTGACGTTCCGGGCTGTATCATTCTCGATGTAAGGCTGCCGGGGCGGAGCGGCCTGGAATTTCAGAGCATGCTCACTTCCCTTGGAATTGAGCTTCCGGTCATTTTTATCAGTGCCCACAGCGACATTCCGATCTCTGTGCGGGCGATGAAAGCCGGCGCTATCGAATTCCTGACGAAGCCGCTGCGCGAGCAGGAATTGCTCGATGCCGCCTATGCCGGGATCGAGCGCGACTGCGCTCGGAGGCAGGAAGTCGCGCTCATTGCCGAGCTGCGGTCCCGCTATGATTCCTTGACGCCGCGCGAGCGCGAGATCATGAACCTGGTGGTCGCGGGCAGCGTCAACAAGCAAATCGCTGCTCAAGTGGGCTTGAGCGAGGTAACCGTCAAGGTTCATCGCGGCCACGTCATGCAGAAGATGCAGGCGAGATCTCTCGTTGACCTGGTCCGGATGGCGGACAGCCTCGGATTGACGACGAAGCCGGCGTGGGTCCGGTAGGCTCACATATCTAGACCAAAGTATCGGGCGCCTGCCACGGGTGGATAGTCGGGGCTTCATTTCGGCTGGTCGCTTATCTCATTCGGCAATACGTTCCGAAGGCCGTCGGCTCTATGTTCTTACCAGCTGAAAAAACATGCAGAGACAAGACGGACGTTATCACGTCTCGGTGCAAGAATCTGCGTCGGGTCGGCGCATCCCTACCATTGGACGGACGCTCATCGATGTTGACGCAACGCGAGTAACCGAAAGATCGTGGAAAGGTATGATCCATGCAAAACCAGAGATACGCCCTGCAGAAGAACCTGAACATCTACTGGACGGTAATCGATACGGTTTCAGACCGGAAAGCTCTCGTCGATGGCTTCGTTATGGACATGCTTACCGCCGATGAGGGCGAAGAATTGGTCAACATGCTGAACCGTGCAGAATCTCATGCTATCCTTGCGCCTGCCGAGATGGAGCACCGCGATCGAAGACGACAGTAACTGTTCGATCGCCATCGTATGGCGAACCGGCCGTCATCGTCGGTCGCTCGAGCGTGCAGTCCCGGCGAAAGGCGCTCCAAGAGCACGAACCGCAACACTGCATCAACTTGCCTGTCGCATCATCGACAAACACCAACAGCGAGCACGGATCTCGACGATCTGAAACCAGCGGTGCTCGGCCCCGTCGATCTGCACCGGCTCGCCACAGGCTTCGCGCCGTAATCGTGGCTGATGAAACGTCCGCCGTGGCTTGCGCGACAGCCATAATCTCCGACATCCAGCCGCGCAACGTCTCGCGCGACACACGCAATCTATCGCGCTCGGCAAGCTTCTCGGCCGCCAGCGTCGGGCCGAAGCCCGCATGACGTTCACGAACCAGCGTCAGCGCATAGTCTCAAAGCTAAAGCCGATGGTGCCACGAACCCGTCCCGATCTGATCTTGCAACCCGGACCAGCGCTCAGATCGGGGCTGGTCGGCGCAATCACCGCAGGATCATTCATGAAATCCGTCCTCCGCCCCGGCTTGCCGTCATTTGTTCACTTCACGCCTGAACACTTCAGCTGGGGTGCGGAACCCAAGGCATTTTCTCGGCGTACTGTTCAACCGATCGATCAGTGATCGTATCGATTCATCAGGAACGGACAGGACAGCAGTATCCCTCGGCAGGTAACGCCGAATCCGCCGATTCATGTTCTCAACGGAGCCTTTTTGCCAGGGCGCAGACGGATCGCAGAACCATGCATCGGTTCCCATTCCTTGCTTCAGTCGCCGCCAGGAGACGAATTCAAATCCGCGATCAAACGTCAAACTTTGCCGGGCATGCCTGGGCAGGGGGCTGAGCACGTTGATGAGCCGCTCCATGATCGGCTTGGACTGCCGGTCGTTGTTCTTGAACAGCATGGTGAACCGGCTCATCCGCTCGACAACCGTTGCCACATTGGCATTGCCCTGAACCCTTTCGAAGATCATCAGATCGGCTTCCCAGTGACCGAATTCCTTGCGATCGTTGATGGCTTCCGGCCGATGTTTGATCGAACGCTCATCTGGAAAGACCGGGTTCTGCGGTTTGCGAGCATATCTCGGCCGGCGCTTTCTCCGCCGTTCCGGAAGAAGCCGCGCCAGTTGCTGCCGTTGTCCTTCCGGTGAATAGACATATCGGTAGATCGTCTCGTGACAGACGCTTGCCTTGGCCGCTGGTTCGATCTTCAGTCGTCCAGCAATCTGTTCCGGCGACCAGCCGGATTCCAACTTTCCGATCACTTCGTTCCGCAGATCCTCGCGACGAAAGAGCTTGCCGATCCGCCGGCGCCTGTCGCGCGCCATGTCGTTGGCGGTCATCGCCCAGTAGCCCTCGGCATCGGGGAATTCCTGATCGTGCCAGTAGTTGCGTTTGATCTCCCGGGAGATGGTCGCGCGGTCCCGGCCGAGGCGTCTGGCGATCTCAGACTGGCTAAACTTCTGATCCAACATCCTGGAAATCGATCGGCGTTCGTCAAAACTCAAATGCGAAAAGGTACGGATCAAACCATGGCTCCCGAAAAGCAGGCAGCTTAGCGCCTTTGTTGCAGTTCGAGATAGAATGTGCCCCGCTACAGGCGATTTCTGGCGTAATCGACATTATGGAACAACGGCCTTTGCCAGCCGCACCAAGGGCTTGCGCAGGCAGTCGCTCCGCCGCGCGCAGCGCAACAGCGCGGGTTTCATCCGCCAAGGGCGCTGAACGTCAGCACGGCGGAGAATGCGACGAGGGTTGCGGATCCGCACCGCCGGGCAAATGGCGGTATCCGTTTTTCACGTCCGAGGATGAGCCTGCCGATCGACAGCCAGATCGAGGAGACTGCCAGGACCACCGATGCGAGAATGGCGATGGATCCTGTCAAAGGCACCTCCTGCGCGGGAGGCACCATCGTCAATCCGATGATCAGCGCTTTGGGATTTAACAGCGTCGTCACGGCCAGCTGCCGCACGCGCACAGCCTCGACAGGGCTCGATCCGATGCCCCAGAGCCGCAGCGCCAGGTACAAAACCCAGGTCGCCGAGACAAGTTTGACGCCTTGCGAAACCAGAGGGTGGTCGCGGAGAAAAGAACCGGCCAGACCGGCCGCCGGAAGGACGATCGCAAGATATGCGGACATGACGGTGGCGAGCAGGGCGATCGCGCGTCCGAAGGTCAGCCCCTGAGATGCCATCGCCAAAATGGCGTTGGTCGGTCCGGGCAGGATGAGAAGCGTGAAAACGCCCGCTGCGAAAGGCAGAAGATGCACTGTTACGGTCTCCGGGTTTCTTCCGCATCTTGCACGGCCGCGCCTGCCGGTCGTTGACAGAGATCATTTGCGGGACGGAACATTCCGGGCACCCCCGACGTTTATTGCGGTTATGTCAGAGGTGGGCGCCATGCCCGGCATGATCAGGTTCATACTCACTCGATTGGCCACGGGCTTTGCAATCGGAAGCGCCGTGGGGTTCTTCGTCTGGCAGAACGGTTTTGCCGCGGCAGGCGGACCGCAAAATTATCTCGCTCAGGGCCTGTTCATCTACCTCTTTGCGAGCACAATCGGCATGGGTTATCTCGCGACGGCTCTCCTCCTGGAAGAATAGCGCCGGAAGATCAAAGTCCCGTTGCGCGGACGCCGGATGATGTCATCACGCTGCGTGCTGTTCCGGTTCAAGACCGGCCGGAATCTTGAACTGCAGCTCCGCCAGGCGCGTATAAAGGCCGCCTTGGCGCATGAGCGAGGCGTGAGTCCCCTCTTCTACGATCTTGCCCTTGTCCATCACCAGAATCCTGTCCGCCTTGAGCACGGTGGCGAGCCTGTGCGCGATCACGATGGTGGTCCGTGCCTCCATCAATTCCTCCAGGCCGCGCTGCACGAGCGCCTCGTTTTCCGCGTCCAGCGATGCGGTTGCCTCGTCCAGGAGCAGGATCGGAGCGTTCCTGAGCATGGCCCGTGCGATGGCCAGTCTCTGCCTCTGTCCGCCCGACAGCGTCAGCCCACGCTCGCCGAGAACCGAACCGTAGCCGTTCGGCAGCTTCGTGACGAAACCATGCGCCTGCGCCTTGATCGACGCGGCGATCACATCTTCGCGCAGCGCGTCCGGCCTTCCGAACGCAATGTTGTCGTAAACGGAGGCGGCAAACATCGTCACCTCCTGCGGGACAATGGCGATTTCCTTGCGCAGGGTCTGCGGGGAGATCAGGGCAAGCTCCCTGCCGTCGATGGAAATGCTGCCCGCCTGGTTTTCGTAGAAGCCGAGGAGCAGGGAGAAAACGGTGCTCTTTCCGGATCCGGAAGGGCCGACCAGGGCGACGGTTTCGCCTGGCGAAACGCGGAAGGAAAGTCCGCTCAGAACCTCCTTTTCCGGTGCGCCCGGATAGGAAAAGCGCACGTCATGCAGTTCCATGCCCCCCTGGGTGGGGGTCCGGAGCGACGTGCAGGTGTGCGGTTCGCGCTCGTCAGTCTGTTCGTTCAGCAGTTCGAACAGCCGTCCGGCGGCGCCGGCTGCCTGCGAAAGTTCTCCCCAGACCTCCGACAGTGAGCCGAGAGAACCGGCTGCGATCACCGCGTAGATGAGAAATTGGCTCAGGCTGCCAGGCGAGAGCGTTCCCGCCAGCACCTTATGAGCCCCCAGCCACAGCACGCCGACGACGCTGACGAAGACCAGCGTGATGGCAATGGCGGTCAGCAAGGCTCTTGCCCGGGAGGCCGCAACCACCCGGTCGAAGGACAGGTCGACATCGCGCCCATATCTCTGCCCCGCAGCATGTTCGCCGTTGAATGCCTGCACGGTGCGGCTTGCCGCAATGATCTCGCTTGCATAGGCCGAAGCCTCGGCAAGCGCATCCTGTGCGACACGGGATTTCTTCCGCACCGAGCGACCGAACAGGACGAGAGGAGCCACCACCAGGGGAATGGCCCCGAGAGCGATGGCCGACAGGCCGGGACTGGTCACGAACATCATGGCAAGGGCGCCGAGGCAGAGGATTGAATTTCTCAAAGCCACCGATGCCGTGAGACTGACGGCGGATTTGATCTGGGTCGCATCTGCCACGAGGCGCGAGGCAATTTCGCCTGAGCGGTTTCGATCGAAGAATGCCGCAGGAAGCCGGATGATATGGTGGAAGACCTCGAGGCGAAGGTCGGTGACCAGCCGCTCTCCCAATGTGGTGACGAAGTAGTAGCGCGCCGCACTTGCGATTGCCAGCGCGACGGCGAGCGCGATCAGCATGAGAAAATAGCGATTGATGAAGGCTCCGTCCGCCTGGTTGAAGCCGTGATCGACCATGCGCCGCACAGCCATCGGCAGGGCGAGCGAGATGAGAGCTGCGGATGTGAGCGCCAGAAGTGCGCAAACCGAGAGCGACCTATGTGGGCGAAGACGCGGAAGCAGGCTGAAGAGCGGAGTGAATGTCCGATTCCGCGAAGGGGGTTCTTTCCCGCCGTCCTTGCCGATGGCGGAGGCTATTTCTGGTGAAATGGCGGCTTGCCAGTCATGCGGGGCTATCATCAACGCCGTTGTCTCCTCGGTGCTTGCTTCACTTTTTGTCCCGCGAGCGGCGACTTATCTCTTTGATCGCGGCCAATCTCGTGCATCTTTCCCCTGTGCTCAGGCTACCATCCGCGCCAGCGCGCAGCGCGACCAAAGCGAATGCAGGGCGTCGACCAGATGGGCGATATCGGCGTCGGAATGCAGCGGTGTCGGCGTGATGCGCAGCCGCTCGGTCTTCTTCGGCACGGTGGGATAGTTGATCGGCTGGACATAGACGCCGCAATTGTCGAGCAGCAGGTCGGAGATCCACTTGCACTTGGCGGCATCGCCGACCATCACCGGCACGATATGGCTGGGATTGTGCATATGCGGAATGCCGCGCTGGTCGAGCAGCGCGCGCAGCTTGCGCACCCGGTCCTGATGGCGTGCGCGCTCGAACTGGCTGACCTTCAGGTGCTGGATCGAGGCGACCGCACCGGCGGCGAGCGCCGGCGGCAGCGCCGTGGTGAAGATGAAGCCGGAGGCGAACGAGCGGATGAAATCGCACAGCGCCGCCGAGGCGGCGATATAGCCGCCCATCACCCCGAAGGCCTTGCCGAGCGTGCCCTCGATCACCGTCAGCCGGTCCATCAGCCCCTCGCGCTCGGCAATGCCGCCGCCGCGCGGGCCGTACATGCCGACCGCATGCACCTCGTCGAGATAGGTCATCGCGCCGTATTTGTCGGCGAGATCGCAGATCTCCCTGATCGGGGCGATGTCACCATCCATCGAATAGACGCTCTCGAAGGCGATCAGCTTCGGCGCCTGCGGATCGGCGGCGGCGAGCTTGGCTTCGAGATCGGCGACGTCATTGTGTTTCCAGATCACCTTGTCGCACTTGGCATGGCGGATGCCTTCGATCATCGAGGCATGGTTGAGCGCATCGGAGAAGATGATCAGGCCGGGGATTTTCGCGCCGAGCGTGCCGAGCGCCGCCCAGTTGGAGACATAGCCGGAGGTGAAGATCAGTGCGGATTCCTTGCCGTGCAGATCGGCAAGCTCACGCTCGAGCAGGACGTGGTAATGGTTGGTGCCAGAAATATTCCGGGTGCCTCCCGCACCCGCGCCACAGTGGTCGATGGCGGCCTTCATCGCCTCGATCACCTTCGGATTCTGGCCCATGCCGAGATAGTCGTTGGAGCACCAGACCGTGACTTCCTTCTCGCCATCGGCCGTATGGCGCGTCGCCCGCGGGAAATTGCCGCGGTGACGCTCGAGATCGGCAAAAACGCGGTAGCGGCCCTCGGCATGAAGCCCGTCCAGCTCGTTTTTGAAAAATGCTTCGAAATCCATCATATGCTCCCTTTTGCACGGTCAAGCGATACATCGGGGCAGCCGGTCGGTATTTGATCTCCGTCAAGTTCGGCGCAAGTCGCCTGCTTCGCCGAGCCCGGCGCGATTGACTTTCATCAAAGAGGAAGCCCGGCGGCCGGGCTAAAGTCACAGGGCGAGTCGGAGTTTCCGTGTCAAGCAGGGAGGTTGACAGATGGCTTGCTCGATCTTGACAGATCGAGCAAGCCTCCTCGTCATTTGGCGCGATGAGGGCGCGCCAAAGCTTTCAATCCTGGGTTTGAACAGGCGATACGAGCAGGCAATCCTTATAGCCGGCAATCCCGCCAAGGCCCTCGATGAGAACCTTGATCGCCCTGCGCTTGAGCTCGGATTCCACCTGACCGTCGACAGTCACCTGCCCGTTCCGGACGGACACCTGGACTTTTTGCGGCGTGAGACCGAGATCCGATCTCAGCCGGGTTCGCACCGCCAGCCTGATGGCCTCGTCTCCCCGCGGCAATACGGTCGTCGGCGCTTCGGCAATGACACGCAAGATATCCCGTCGGCTCACGATCCCGACCAGACGTTCGTCATCGACGATCGGCAGCCGTTTGATGCGATGCACCTGCAGGCTTTCGGCGATGTCCGAGAGTTCGCTGTCCGGTCGGGCGACGATGACATCTTGGGACATGATGTCCGCCACACACCATCCGTTGCTGCCGATGTAACGTTCGAGATCGATCTCGGAAATCAGCTCCGGCGCCCGCGCCGGTCGGGGAGAAAAGCGGACCTCCCGGCGTAAAAGCAGATCGCCTTCCGTGATCATGCCACAGACGCGGTCGTGGTCGTCAACGACGGGAAGGCCGCTGACGTGATTTTGCAGCATCATCGCGACCGCATGGCGCACGCTGACCACCGGGCTGATCGAAACCACATTCGTGGTCATTATATCCCTCGCTTGCATGGTCGTTGCCTCACTGATCATGATTATTCTAGAGATACGCTAGAGAGCGGGCGGTCATACCGCTTTGATCTTCGTCAAACTGTTCATGACCGCCGTCACATTCGCTCCGGGCGCGAGCCTCCAGCGCCGGATCGGCCAGCACCTCGTCGGGATTGACGGCGAAGGCGGAAACGGGTGCGAAGAACAGGAACACGGCGACGAGGAGACGGGAGAGACGCATCATTCCGCCGGCTCCATGACAGGCGCGGCCGGTTTGGCCTTGGCCTTTCTCCGCGGGGCGCCGACGCGCAGGCGCCGATCACTCAGCGAGACGAGGCCGCCTGCGGCCATGATCAAGGCCCCGCCCCAGATGCACAGGATGAACGGCTTCCACCAGATGCGCACGACGATGCCGCCGTCCTTGGTGGCGTCGCCGAGCGAAACATAGAGCTGGCTGAGGCCGAAGGTCAGGATGCCCGCCTCCGTCGTCGGCATCTGCCGGGCGGTGTAGAGCCGCTTGGCCGACCAGGTGTCGGCAATGGTGACACCGGCGCGCCGGATGGTGAAGTGGCCGCGCTCCTCGGTGTAGTTCGGCCCCCTGCCCGACCGCATGCCGTCGAACTCAAGGCTGTAGCCGCCGGCATCGACCGTCTGACCCGGCTTCATCTCGACGACATGTTCGCTCTGGAAGGTGGTGACGGCGACGATGCCGAGCACGCTGACGCCGAGCCCGGCATGGGCAAGCGCGGTGCCGAAGGCCGAGCGCGGCAGACCGCTCAGGCGGCGCCAGGCGATGGCGCCCGCCACCTTGCCGATGCCGGCCCGATACCAGAGATCGGCAATGGCGCCGAGGATCAGGAACAGGCCGGCGGCCAGCCCAAGCACCGACAGCACCGGCCCGCCATGCTGGAGATAGAAGAAGACGACCGCGGCGGCGAAGGCGAGAGCCGCGACGACATAGAGCCGCTGCAGGGCGCCGAGCAGATCGCCGCGCTTCCAGGCCAGCAGCGGCCCGAACGGCACGATGACGAGCAGCGGCGCCATCAAGAGGCCGAAGGTCAGGTTGAAGAAGGGCGGCCCGACGGAGATCTTGTCGCCGGTCAGCGTCTCCAACAGCAGCGGGTAAAGCGTGCCGGTCAGCACCGTGCCGCAGGCAACCGTCAGGATCAGATTGTTGAGGACGAGCGCGCCCTCGCGCGAGATCGGCGCAAACAGCCCGCCGGCCGCAAGCTTCGGGGCGCGCAGGGCAAACAGCGACAGCGCCCCGCCGATGAAGATCAGCAGGATGGAGAGAATGAAGACGCCGCGGGTGGGATCGCTGGCAAAGGCATGCACCGAGGTCAGCACGCCGGAACGCACCAGGAAGGTGCCCATCAGCGACAGCGAGAAGGTCAGGATGGCGAGCAGCACCGTCCAGATCTTCAGCGCCTCGCGCTTTTCCATGACGAGGGCCGAATGCAGCAGCGCGGTGCCGGCGAGCCACGGCATGAAGGAGGCGTTCTCCACCGGGTCCCAGAACCACCAGCCGCCCCAGCCGAGCTCGTAATAGGCCCAGTAGGAGCCCATGGCGATGCCTAATGTCAGGCAGGTCCAGGCGGCCAGCGTCCAGGGCCTGACCCAGCGGGCCCAGGCGGCGTCGATGCGGCCTTCGATCAGGGCTGCGACGGCAAAGGAGAAGCAGACGGAAAAGCCGACATAGCCGAGATAGAGCAGCGGCGGGTGGATGGCGAGGCCGATATCCTGCAGCACCGGATTGAGGTCGCGGCCCTCGGCCGGGGCCGGATCGAGCCGCAGGAAGGGATTGGAGGTCAAGAGAATGAACAGCGTGAAGGCGAGCGAGATCCAGGCCTGCACGGCCAGCACATTGGCCTTCAGCGTCTCCGGCAGGTTGGCGCCGAAGATCGCGACCAGGGCGCTGAACAGCGCCAGGATCAGCAGCCAGAGCATCATCGATCCCTCGTGATTGCCCCAGACGCCGGAATATTTGTAGATCAGCGGCACCAGCGAATGCGAATTCTCCCAGACGTTCTCGACCGAGAAGTCGGAGACGACATGGGCATAGGTCAGCACGGCAAAGGCAAAGGCGACGAGCGCAAACATGACCAGCGAGCCGACGCTCGCCACATCCATCATCGCCGGGTCATGGCGGCGGGCGCCGATCACCGGCACGATCGAGACGATCAGCGCCGTCACCAGCGCCAGCACCAAAGCGTAATGGCCGATCTCGATGATCATGGCGTCGCCTTCGCCTCCTGTCCCTGACCGGCTCCCCCTTGGCCTTCCTGCCACAGCCCCTGCTGCTTCAGCTTGTCGGCCACCTCCTTCGGCATATAGGTCTCGTCATGCTTGGCCAGCACGGTGTCGGCAACGAAGACATTCGTGCCTGGTGTAAACATGCCTTCGGTGACGACGCCCTGGCCCTCACGAAACAGATCGGGCAGGATGCCGGTATATTGAACCTTCACCGCATTGGCGCTGCCGTCGGTGACGGAAAACTCCACCGTCGAACCGGCGCCGCGCACGACGCTGCCCGCTCCGACCAGGCCGCCCAGCCGGATGCGGGTCTCCGGCGCCACCGGCGTCTTGGCCAGATCGGCCGGCATGTAGAAATAGGCCACCGACTGGCTGAAGGCGAACATCACCAAAAGCACCGCCGCAAGGATGAAACTCATCCCGCCCGCGATCACCGCAAGGCGCTTCTGCTTGCGCGTCATCGCGAATCTCCTGCAGCTGTCATGTGAGGCTTCTGCCTCGAAGCGGCCAGCGGAACGCCGCCATTGGCGGAAATATGTTGGTTGACGAGCGGCAGCCACGCCGCGCCGGCAGGCGACAATTTCGCCAGCGCTTCGAAATCTGCCAGCGCCTCGGTGGTCCGTCCCGCCTGCTCCATGCCGACGGCGATGTAGAACAGCGCGCGCGGGTTTTTCGGTTCGAGCCGGAGTATCTGCCGCAGGATGTCAAGCGTGTCCGCGGTCACCGAACCTTGCGCTTCGATCATCAGGGCCTCGGCGAGGCCGCCCAGGCGATCGACGTCGGGTCCGAGGATCCGCAGCGCATTCCGATAAGCCGACTGTGCCTCGGCGATCCGGCCGGTCCTGAGGTAGACCGGAGCGATGACGTTCCATCCCCGCCCGTCATCGGGCTGGCTTGCGAGATGGCGTTCCGTCTTGGAAATGAGCATTGCGATATTGTGGCCGGGATCTTCCAGCCGCGCCTGCAGCGGCTGCGACGGCATGTCGGGCGAACCCAGCCGGGCATAAAGGCCGATGCTCGCGAGCGGCAGAAATAAGCTGATGGCCAGCTTCGGCCATCGATGGGCATGCGGCGGTCTCCGGCGCTCTTCACACTGTTGTTCGGTTGCCTTGAAAAGCCGCCGCGCGATTTCGGCACGGGCATATTCGTACTCGTTGCGAGGGAGTTGGCTCGTCTCCATGTCCCTGTCGAGGTCGACAAGCTGGTCCCGATAGACCCGGCATGCATCAGCCGCACCACTGTCGATCCGGGCAAGGCCCGAAGCAAACGGATGAAGAAGGGAAGCAATGACGGCAGTCGCGATGACCGCGAAAACAATCCAGATAAGCATGACGTCGAGGTGCCTTTCGCCCCGACCTTAATGGAGCGGGCGATCGCCACATTGACGCCGGTCAAATTGCGGCGCTCTTTTCCGGCTTCCCGATGTCAGCACGCCTTCCGCAACTGGTCGACACTGTCGACCAGGACAATCTTGCCTCTGACTTCGACACCTGCAGGAACGAGCGCCGCGAATGCGCGCGAAAGGGCTTCGGGCGCAAGCCCCAGTTTGCCGGCCAGGATCCTCTTCCGGTAAGGCAGGCGAAATGTGGCCTGCGACGCCGAGGCCGGGCAACGGCTCACGAGGTAGTTCGCGACACGTTGCGCGGCCGTGTGCAGCCGGTCTCCTGCTATGCAATCCATCGCGCCGAGCAGATGTCGGGTCATGATTCGCATGACGTTGCGATGAATGGTGGGGTACCGCTCGGCGAGCGCCCGCAAGTCCGCAAGTTCGAACAGGGCCACCTCCGCTCCGTCGGCGGACCACGCGCCGTAGGCGTAGGTGCCGCCGCCCGACAGAAGATATTCGCCGAAGGTGTCGCCGGGCTCGCAGACGCAGATATCCGCCTCGCGCCCGGCGGACTCGGATTTGGAAAGTCGGACGAATCCGCTCATCACGCAATAGACGAACAACGCTGGCTGGCCTTCTGCAATGATCCGCTCATCCGCAGCGAATGTTTGAAACTGAGCTGTAGCGGCGAGCTCCTCTATCGTCGACTCGTGGAGGCCGTCGAACAGGTCAGACCGCAAAAGTATGGGATTTTTCGCAAGCATCGATCTTCCTCTCGTCTTGGTCATATGCGGCTCAAGATTTGTTGCGGTCGGTTTCGTCCTCGATGAGAATTCGCCAAGCAGCTCCTTCAAGGTCGTCATACTGGCCGCTCTTCAGCGACCAGAGGAATGCCAGGAGGCCCATTCCCCCCATCAGCAGCGCGATCGGGATCAGATAGATCAGCATGTTCATGCGGTTTTGACCTCCCCGCCGGCTCGCGCTTCGGTCGGCATGGGGGAGTGTTTGCCGAAGGTATTCAACCGCAGCGCATTGGTTACGACGATGATCGATGATGTCGACATGGCCACCGCTGCGATCAGCGGCGTCGCCAGTCCGGCGATCGCGATCGGGACCGCCAGCAGGTTGTAGCCGATGGCCAGAACAAAGTTCTGCCGGATCAGGCTGGCGGATCGTCGCGCGACGGCGATCGCTTCCGGAACGGCATCGAGCCGTTCGTTGAAAAAGACGAGGTCGGCGGCCTGCCTGCCGATGTCGGATGCGGTGGCGGGCGCCATCGAGACATGCGCGGCGGCAAGTGCCGGCGCGTCGTTGATCCCGTCGCCGACCATGAGCACGCGATGGCCCTCGCCGCTCAGCCTCTGGCATTCCTCGACCTTCTGCTTCGGCGCCACCGCGCTCAGAGCCCTTCGAATACCGAGAGCCCGCGCCGTGTTGTCGACGACGGTTTGCCGGTCGCCTGATACCATCAGCGTTTCAAGGCCGGCGGCAGTGATATCGCGGACAGCCTCGGCAGCGCCGGGGCGAAGCGTGTCGTCAAAGAGGAAATATGCCAGTTCGGCACCGTTCTTCGACAGGACCACTTCCGAAAACGGCCTGTCGGCCGCGCCGGTCGTAGGGCCGGTTTCGCAGGCAAAGGCCCGATTGCCCAGCCGATAGACATCCGTTCCATTGCTGGCCTCCAGCCCCCCAGCGGGTATTTCCGTGACCCTGTCGAAGGAGAAGGAAGAAGCCTGCTCCATGTTCCGCAGCAGCGCCTGGGAAAGAGGATGCCGTGAATGCGCGGATAATGCGCAGGCGATGGCGGTATTGCTCGCGTCGGTCGCCTCGACCCCGACGAGGCGGGGCCGCCCCATCGTCAGCGTGCCGGTCTTGTCGAAGGCGACGATATCCGCCTCGGCCAGTCTTTCGAGCGCCGAACCGTCCTTGACCATGATGCCCTTGCGAAAAAGCTCACCCGCCGCGACCACCTGAACCACGGGAACGGCAAGGCCGAGCGCGCACGGGCATGTAATGATCAGCACCGCGACCGCGACCAGCATCGCCTGTTTCCAGTCGCCGCCGAAAAATCCCCAGGCGAGAAAGGAGACCAGCGCCAACAGGTGCACGGCCGGGGAATAGAGCGCTGCGGCCCGATCGGCGATCCGGCGATAGCGAGCCCTGCCGCCTTCGGCGGCTTCCATGAGGCTGATGATTTCCGATAGAAGGGAATCCCTCGCCACTTTCGTCGCCCTCAGGATGAGGGAGCCGGTCAAGTTCATCGCACCCGAATTCACCGCGCTGCCTTTGGCGACGGCGACCGGACTGCTTTCACCGGTGACGATGGAGAGGTCCACGTCGCTCTCGCCGTTGACGATCATGCCGTCGACGGGGATGCGCTCGCCCGCCGCGATCGCGATGTCGTCACCCACCGCGATCTCTTCCACCGGAACGTAGCGGCGCGATCCGTCCGGCATCATCAGCAGCGCCCCGCGCGGGGCCAGTCTTGCCAGACCGTTGATCGCCGCGCGTGCCTTTTCGCGCATTACGTGATCGAGGGTTCTGCCGATCAGCAGGAAGAACAGCAGCGAAACCGAAGCGTCGAACCATGCGTGTTCGCCGTGATGCACGGTCTCCCACAGGGAGACGGCATAGGAGAGCGTCACCGCGAGCGAGATCGGAACGTCCATGTTGGTGCGCCCGCGTTTCAAGGCGTTCCAGGCCGATTTGAAGAAGAAGCGCCCCGCATAGACCAGTGCGGGGGCCGCGATCATCGCCGAGATCCAGTGAAACATGTCCCGGGTCGCCGCGTCGGCGCCAGACCAGACCGACACCGAGAGCAGCATGATGTTGGCAGCTGCAAAACCAGAAACCCCGATCGCCAGCAGCAACTGGTTCCTGATTCGGTCGTTTTCAGGCGCCGCGGCTGTGAAGAGATGCGCGCGGTATCCAACCGCATTGATGGCTGCGAGGATTTCGGAGGGATCGGTCGCCTGCCTTTCGAATTCTTCCTGATAGATGCAGCTAACCCGGCGGGCAGTGAGATTGACCCGGGCCTTCCTGACGAAGGGAAGCGCCGACAGCGCTTTTTCGATGGTGACTATGCAGCCGCCGCAGTGGACGTCGGGGACACTGAGGTCGAGCTGATGCAATCCGGCCCCGAGCGGGTGGCTCGCCAGCCGGACTTCGTCGGCGCTGGCCGATGTCGCGCTGAGGGCGAGTACGCTTTCCGTATCCATGGTGCAGCAGGTCATTGGCCAAACTCCGCCGTATCGATGCGCTTCGCCTCGTGCATGACGACCACGCCGTTCCTTCTCGATATGGCCTCGACGATCCAGTCGCCGCCGGTCACCTCGTGGTCGGCTTCGAACCGGCCATCGCCGGTCCTCCGGAGCGTCAGGTGGAAGTCCTCGTGATCACCGACCGGTCTTTTGAAGTTCAGCGTGACATCGTCGATGATCGCAGGCGCGCCCTTGCCATCGTGGATGTCGTAGCGGATCGCGCGGCCCTTGACGGAGAGAGCGCCCTCGACGCCGGAGGCGGCCATCGCCTTCATCGCTGCCGCCTTGCCGTTGAATTCCTGACTGGCCACATAGGTGTTTTCAACGACCAGGCCGCTCCAGCTGGATGAGGCATAGAAGGCCATGGTGACGTTGACGGCAATCACGACGGCGAAAAATGCCGAGGTGGCGAGCAGCATGTGCAAGCCGGTAAAACCTCGAGTGGACGCCTTCATTTCACCTCTCCCGGTGCGTTGAACGCCGCGCGATAGGTCGCCCGGTCGGAATGGTCCGAATCTTCGATAACGAATAGGAATTCATTGATCTCGGCCCCGTCGGGCTTGCGCGTCACGAAGACCTTCAGCGTCGTGGCCGCGTCCGGTTCGGCATGGACCGTGAAGCTGCGGCCATCCTGCCTGCCGAACTCGGGAATGCGCATCACGCCGCCCTCGAGCCCGATGAGGGTGATGGTCACATCCCGCGGCGTCGGCACCATGTTGAGGACGCGAAGTGTGTAGCCGTTGCGGATGGAGCCGTCGCTTTCCAGGACATATTGGGGGTTGCGATCATGGACGACGTTGAGTTCGAGTCGTTCGCGGAAGGCAAGATGGATGACCATGGCGATGCCGATCGATGCCCAGACGACGGCGTAGAAAACGATCCTCGGACGAAAGATGATCCGCCAGTCGAAATGCCGGACCGCCGAGATGAAGCTTCCATCGGCGTTTCGGACATTGGAGGGCTGGATGGCGGTCCGTCCTCCGTCCGTCGCAAGCGACATGTTGCTCGAATATTCGCTGAGCGTCGCATAGGCGATCAGCCCGCGAGGTTTTCCCAGCTTGTCCATGACGCCGTCGCAGGCATCGATGCAGAGCGCGCATGTGATGCATTCCATCTGCTGACCGTCGCGTATGTCGATGCCCATCGGACAGACCGCGACGCAGGCATTGCAATCCACGCAATCGCCGACCGGCAGGCCCTTGGCCTGGGTTTTCTTGGCGTGGCGCGACCGCTGCTCGCCTCGCCAGTCATTGTAGGTGACGACAAGCGAATTCTCGTCCAGCATCGCGCCCTGAATGCGCGGCCACGGACACATGTAGGTGCACACCTGTTCGCGCATCAGCCCCCCAAGCACATAGGTCGTGGCTGTCAGGATGGCGATCGTTGCATAGGCGGCCGCAGGAGCGCCGCCACCAAACAGCGAAGCCGCCAGGCTCGGCGCGTCGGCAAAATAGAAGATCCACGCCCCGCCGGTGGCGCCTCCGATCAACAGCCAGATCGCATGCTTGATCAACCGCTTGCTGAGCTTGTCGAAAGTGAAGGGGCCGGCGTCGAGCTTCATTCGCGCGTTCCGGTCCCCTTCCATGGCGCGTTCGACGACGAGAAACAGGTCTACCCAGACTGTCTGCGGACAGGCGTAGCCGCACCAGGCGCGGCCGACCGCGGCGGTGACGAGAAAGAGGCCAAAGCCCGCCATGACGAGCAGGCCCGCGACATAGTAGAATTCCTGGGGCCAGATTTCGATGAAGAAAAAGAAGAAGCGCCGGGAGGAGAGGTCGACGAGAATTGCCTGATCGGGCGCGTAGGGACCGCGATCCCAGCGGATCCACGGCGCCAGGTAATAAATGCCGAGCGTGATCAGCATCACCATCCATTTGAACCGGCGGAATCGACCCTCGGCGCGCTTTGGGAAGATCTTCTTGCGCGGCGCATAGAGAGGCTGTCGGTTGCGCCGGGCGTTGACCGGCTCGACACTGACGCGCTCAATGTCATTCGGATCTGGGGCGGTGTAGAGATTCATGGAGACCTGTCCAGTGTTTGCCTGCCCTTGTCCCACCCGCGGCGCATCCGTTCCTTGATGCAGATCAAGAAATGACCTTTCGGAATGAAAAGGCCACGCCCCGGGGTAAGGGCGTGGCCGGAGGACAGCGGGGGAGAAACACCGCTGAGACGTCCTCGACAGGAGCTGAAATTATCGGCTCGTCTGCTTGTGATCCTTGAGGCAGATCAAGCTTACGATCGAATTTCCGATCTTTGCCGGATCCTCCTGTTCGGCCGACGGCGCCACCGCCTTGGCGCGTTCCGAAACGCGAGAGCGGATGATGGCGCGCGGCGTGCCATAGAGACCGAGGATGGGATTGTGATCGTGGACTGTCATCGTTTCTCCTTGGAGCATTTCCGTTTTCCTTGAATCACGGAAATGCTCTATCTCTTTGTTTTCTCGCCATTGCGGGCGCAAAACCGCCGCGCACTTTTGCTTGGGTTGCTCTAGGTTCCGCCGCCAAGCGAATGGACGAAAATGGTGAGCTCCTTGACTGTCGTGTCGCCCAAGCGTGCTGCCCAGGCAGGCATGACGCCATGTTTGGGAAAGGCGACCTGGCGGACGATGGCATCCTCGCCGCGTGCCTTCAGCCAAATCGCGTCGGCAAGATCCGGGGCACCCATTTCCGCCTTTCCTCTGGCATCCTCGCCGTGACATGCGGCGCAGTTATCGAGAAAGACCTTTTTTCCGGCTTCCGCGACTGTGGGATTCGAGGGCGCGTTGGTCAGCCCCCAGACGTAGGCGGCGACCTGTCGCATCTGGACAGGCTCCAGCACATCGGCAAAGGCCGGCATCTCGGAGGCGTGCGTTTCGGCATCCGAATCGAATCGGATCCCGTGGGCGATCGTCGTCTGGATGGCGCCCAAGTCGCCGCCCCACAGCCAGTCGTCATCGTTCAGGTTGGGAAAGCCGGGGCCGCCGCTCGCCCCCGAGCCATGACAGGGCGCGCAATTGACTTTGAATGAGGACGCACCGCCGGCAATTGCGAATTCACGGAGGGCAGGATCGGCGTCGATCTCCTGAACCGTCTTTGCAGCAATCAGGTCGTGAAACTGCGTCTGAGACGCCTTGGCCTGATTTAGATCCTGCTGCAGCTCCGCGCGGGTTGAGTAGCCGAAATAGCCTTTAGTGGCGGAAGTGATCATCGGGATAGCGGGGTATGCAATCGCATAGCCAACCGCCCAAAGTATGGTGGCGTAGAAGGTCCACACCCACCATCGGGGCATGGGATTGTTGAGCTCGCGAATGCCGTCCCATTCATGTCCGGTCGTTTCGACACCGCTGAATTCATCGATATGTTTTTCCGACATCTCAATCGTCCTTCAAGGGAATATCGGCGGCTTCTTTCGCCGTCTGCTTGCTGCCCGGGCGAAGGGTGAATACGACCACGCCGACGAAGAATGCCGCCATGGCGAGGAGCCCCCAGCTGTCGGCGAAGTGTCTCATTGCAGTGTAGGTTTCCATGGATCACCTCAACGGTAGCCGGACGCGTCGTCATAGGTCGAAAAATCGACCAGCGTTCCGAGCATCTGCAGATAGGAGACCAGCGCGTCCATTTCGGTCAGCCTGGTCGGGTCGCCGTCGAAATCGCCGACCTTAGCCTTCGGATAGCGTTCGAGGAGGGCCATCGTGTCCGCATTCGGATCGGCCTGAGCCTTCATGTCGGCCTCCGCATTCGCCAGCATGTCGTCGTTGTAAGGCACGCCGACGTCCTCGTTGGCCTTGAGGTCCATTCCGACGTCCTTGACGGTGACCTCCCGCTCCTTGAGGAAGGCGTAGCTCGGCATGATCGATTCCGGCACCACGGCCCGCGGATTTGCGAGATGCTGGACATGCCATTCGTTCGAGTAACGTCCGCCGACACGGGCCAGGTCCGGCCCGGTGCGTTTGGATCCCCACTGGAACGGATGGTCGTAAATCGATTCCGCGGCCAGCGAATAATGGCCGTAACGTTCGACTTCATCACGGAACGGCCTGATCATCTGGCTATGGCAGAGATAGCAGCCTTCACGGATATAGACGTTGCGCCCGGCGAGCTCCAGCGGCGTGTAAGGCCGCATGCCTTCCACTTTCTCGATCGTGTTCTGCAGATAGAACAGCGGTGCGATTTCAACGATGCCGCCGATGCTGACGACGAGCAGCGAGCCGACCAGAAGAAGCGTCGCGTTCTTCTCGAGGATCTTATGTTTATCCAATATCGATGCCATGTCTCACCTCATTCGGCAGGCTGTGCCTGGGGCACGAAAGTGGTCGGGATTGCGGCTTCGTCGCGCAGGTGGCCGCGGATCGTCATGGACACGTTCCAGGCCATGACGAGACCGCCCGCCAGATAAAGCGCTCCGCCGACCGCGCGCAGCACGTAGTAGGGGATCATCGCCGCGACCGTTTCGGCGAAGGAATAGACGAGAAAGCCCTGGGAATTGTATTCGCGCCACATCAGCCCCTGCTGGATACCGGCAACCCAGAGCACGGCGGCGTAGATCACGATCCCGAGGGTCGCGAGCCAGAAGTGCCAGTTGACCATCCGCAGGCTGTAGAGACGTTCGCGCCCCCACAATTTCGGTGTCAGGTAATAGATCGCCCCGAAGGTGATCATCCCGACCCAGCCCAGCGCGCCGGAATGCACATGGCCGATCGTCCATTCGGTATAGTGGCTGAGCGAATTGACCGATTTGACCGACATCATCGGGCCCTCGAAGGTCGACATGCCGTAAAAGGCGATGGCGACGATCATCATGCGGATGATCGGGTCGGTGCGGATCTTGTCCCAGGCGCCCGAAAGGGTCATCAGGCCGTTGATCATGCCGCCCCAGGAGGGCATCCAGAGCATGACCGAGAAAACCATGCCGAGCGTCTGGGCCCAGTCGGGCAGCGCCGTGTAATGGAGATGGTGCGGGCCGGCCCAGATATACATGAAGATCAGGGCCCAGAAGTGGATGATCGAGAGCCGGTACGAATAGACGGGCCGGTTGGCCTGCTTCGGCACGAAATAGTACATCATGCCGAGGAAGCCGGCGGTAAGGAAAAAGCCGACGGCGTTGTGGCCATACCACCACTGCGTCAGCGCATCCTGAACGCCCGAGAAGAGAGAATAGCTCTTGGACCCGAGGAACGAGGCCGGTACCGCAAGGTTGTTGACCACATGCAGCATCGCGATGGTGACGATGAAGCCGAGATAGAACCAGTTCGCCACATAGATATGTGGTTCTTTGCGCTTCAGGATCGTTCCGAGATAGACGGCGAGATAGGCGACCCAGACAACGGTCAGCCACAGGTCGACATACCATTCGGGCTCGGCATATTCACGCGCCTGGGTGATGCCGAGCACGTAGCCGGTTGCCGCCATGACGATGAAGAGCTGGTACCCCCAGAAGACGAACCAGGCGAGGCTGCCGCCGAAGAGACGTGCGCGACAGGTCCGCTGCACCACGTAGAAGGACGTCATGATCAGCGCGTTGCCGCCGAAAGCGAAGATGACCGCCGATGTGTGAACCGGCCGCAGCCTGCCGAAATTGAGATAGGGCGCGAAATTGAGGTCGGGAAAGGCCAGTTGCAGCGCGATAATGACGCCGACCAGGAAGCCGACCACGCCCCAGAATACGGTGGCGATCAGACCATAGCGGATCACGTCGTCGAAATAGCCGGACAGGTCGACCTTCCGCCGTTGGTGCGCCGGTGCGAAGTCGATCCTCCTGACAAGGAGCAGGGTTCCCGCAACCAGGCAGAAGCTGAGTATGCCCATATGGACCGCAAAGAGATGATCATGCGCGAATGCGGCTCCGAGCAGCGCTAGAAACGCCGCGACCGCGAGCATCATTGTTTCCACAGTATAATTCATGATGTCGTCCCCAGTGCAAAGACGACCGCCCCGCGGCCGGCTTTCTCGTAGTTCGGGGCAGGACTGTCACGAAGCCGGCGACGGCTCCTTGATCTACATCAACAAGGAGACTCCAAGCTGCGGATGGACCACCGCTGTTACACATTGTTACACTCTTTCACCCTTTGGCACCGTCCGCTCATTCGCGTGTGACGCAGCGGCTTTCTACTGCACCCACTGCCACGAGGGGACACGACGATGCTGATGCAGAACAACCACGCGTTCGAAAATGCCGAGCAAACGGGCGAAGCCATTAATGCCGGCCAATCGCTTTCGTCGCTTTTCCGGAGCTCGGCGGCGGAACCCGTCGCAGCCGGCAAGGCGATTTGCTGGGAGGGCGATCAGGCGAAGCATCTCTTCCAGGTGGAAGAAGGCGTCGTTCGCCTGCATCGCATCATCGGCGAAGGCCGCCGGGTGATCACCGCCTTTCATTTCGCCGGCGATCTCATCGGCGCATCCTTGCAGAACGATTTCATTTTCACTGCGGAGGCCGTCACCGAATGCAAGATCCGGCGCATGTCGCGCAAGAGCTTTCATGAAGAAGTCGCCCGTTCCGACGCCCTCGGCCCGGCCTATATCTCCCTGCTCTGCCAGGAGGCGGCCGCTGCGCATGAACAGATGGTGCTGTTGTCGAAAAAGAATGCCGAGGAACGCCTCTGCAGTTTCATCGTCAAGCTTGCATCGCGCCGCAACCCGCGGCCGCGCCAAGGGTTGGTGCGCGTTCCGATGAACCGCCAGGACATTGCGGATCATCTCGGCCTGACCATCGAGACCGTGTCTCGCACGATCACGAAACTGGCATCACGCAACATCGTTATTCCCGAGGGCAGGCACGACCTGAGGATCGTCAATCTCGCCCGCCTGAAACAGTTGTCCGGTGACGCAGATGATTTTACTGACGATTCCTGTCATAGGGTCAACCTGCACTGATGGAACAAGCCGGAGGATCGACATTCATGCCTCACCGCCTCGTGTCACCGAGAACCGCATCGCCGCAGGAGCTGGATGCCATGGTGCACGTGCTCGACGGAGCGGATATCATGGTTCATCGTTTCGACGGAACGATCACGCATTGGTCGATCGGCTGCGAGAACATGTATGGCTGGGCAAGAGAGGAGGCCGTCAGCGAGAAGGTCCACGAACTTCTGGCGACGAAGTTTCCCGAACCGGCGGAAAACATCCGCGATCAGTTGAAATCGCGCGGCTTCTGGCACGGCGAAATCATTCATCGCCATAAGAGCGGGCACGACATCCATGTCGCCTCCCGCTGCGTGCTGGTCAATCTGCCGGACGGAGAGCTTACCGTCATCCAGACAAACAGCGATGTCAGCGCCCTGAGGCAGGCTCAGGAGGCGGTCAAGTCGCGTGAGGCACATCTCAGTTCGATCCTCGATACAGTGCCCGACGCAATGGTAGTCATTGACCACAAGGGAACGGTACTGTCGTTCAGCAAGGCTGCCGAAAAACTGTTCGGAATGCCGGCGGAGGAGATTTGCGGCCGTAATGTCAGCAATCTGATGCCGAATCCCTACCGCGACGCCCACGACGGCTATATCGACCACTACATCGAAACCGGCGAGAAGCGCATCATCGGCTACGGGCGCGTCGTAACCGGACAGCGGGCCGATGGATCGCAATTCCCCATGGAATTGCACGTTGGCGAGGCGACGGCCAATGGCGAGCGGATTTTCACGGGTTTCGTCCGCGATCTGACGAGCCGATTCAAGATCGAGGAGGATCTCCGTCAGGCCCAGAAGATGGAAGCCGTCGGCCAATTAACGGGTGGCATCGCGCACGATTTCAACAATCTTCTCACCGTCATCAGCGGCAATCTCGAAATGATTGAGGACAAGCTGCCCTCCGGAAGCCTTCGAGACATTCTCCACGAGGCTCAGGCCGCCGCGCAGGACGGGGCGATCCTGACCGGCCAGCTGCTGGCTTTCGGCCGACGGCAGCCGCTGAATCCCAAACATGCCGATCTCGGTCAGCTCCTCAGCGGCTTTTCGGATATGCTGCGACGAACGCTCGGCGAAGATATCAGGCTGTCGACCGTCATTGACGGGTCGGGCCTCAACGTCCTCGTCGACAGTTCACAGCTTCAGAACGCCATTCTCAATATTGCCCTGAACGCAAGGGACGCCATGCCGAAGGGCGGCAGTCTGACGACAACGATTTCGCACGTCCATCTCGATGCCGATTATGCGAAAATGTATCCGGAGGTGCGCAGCGGCAACTTTGTCCTCATTACCATGACGGACACCGGCACGGGCATGACCGAGGAGGTCAGGAAGCGCGCGATCGAGCCGTTTTTCACCACCAAGGAGGTCGGCTCGGGCACGGGGCTCGGACTCAGCATGGTCTATGGTTTCGTCAAACAGTCGGGCGGGCATCTCCAGCTTTACAGCGAGGTGGGGCGCGGCACGACGGTCAGGATATATCTGCCGGCGGTCAACGGGGTAAAACCCCGGGAGCCCGCGGCGGATGATGGCAGCGGCGAGAGCCAGCTGCCGCGCGGCGACGAAACGGTGCTGGTCGTCGAGGATGATGCCCGCGTCCGCCGCGTGGCCGTCGCCAGGCTCGCCTCAATGGGCTACAGGGTGCGTGAAGCCGAAAACGGCCACCGTGCACTCGACCTCCTGCGGGAAAATCCCGAAATCGCGCTGCTGTTCACCGATATCGTCATGCCGGGCGGGATGACGGGCGACGAACTCGCACGACAGGTGCGCCTCCAGCGTCCCGACATCGCGGTTTTGTTCACCTCCGGATATAGCGAGCCGGGCCTTGCGGGCAAAGGCATCGTTCCCGGCGCACAGTGGCTGCGCAAGCCCTATACCGCCAAGGAACTGGGGTTGAAGATCCGCGAGCTTCTCGACGCGAGGTGATCTCGGACCTGCTGCCATCTCGAATTGCTGACGCCCGCCAGGCGAACGTCCTCCCGGTCATCTGCGTCGCCTGACGGCTTCGTCGGAACGCTCCGGCAATTGGCGCAAGGCCGTATGGCCGAGTAAGGCAAGGCCATTCCTGGTGTGGCGGGCAACAGCCAAAAACTGATCTTCAGCTTTTTCCGGGAATTTGACGGGCGTCAAAGAGGCCGGTTTCGGCATCTCCTAAAACAGGTTCATGAGGCTGATCGAGCCTCGCAGAACAGGAGATTGCAAATGCGTTTGAAATTCGGTCTGATCGCTGCGGCGGCAGCCTTGATTGCCTCGGCAGCGCCGTTGCTGGCCGCCGACCACCAGGTTCAGATGCTCAACAAGGGCGCCGACGGCGCAATGGTGTTCGAGCCCGGCTTCTTGAAGATCGCCCCCGGCGACACCGTCACCTTCATTCCCACCGACAAGAGCCACAACGTCGAGACCTTCAAGGGCCTCATTCCGGATGGCGTCGCCGAATTCAAATCCAAGCCGAACGAACAGTATCAGGCCAAATTCGATGTTGCCGGCGCCTATGTCCTGAAATGCACGCCGCATGCCGGCATGGGCATGGTTGCCTTGATCCAGGTCGGCGACAGCCCGGCCAATCTCGAAGCGATCAAGACGGCAAAGGTGCCGAACATGGTACGCAAGCGGCTCGATGCCGATCTTGTCCATATCGCCCAGTGATCAACGACCGGTGCGGATGGCCGTGATCGCGCGCCATCCCGCACGATGGAGAACCATCATGTTCAAGCCTGTGATGCTTGCTTTCGCGGCGGTTGTCTGTGCGGCCGGCGCAGCTGTTAGATGCCGGCTGGCAACGAGACGCTGGACCGGCGCCGGCCGAAGTCATTCGGCGCATTTCAAAAGCAGCCTGTCGGAATGACGGTCACTGCGGAATTCAACCGTCGCGTCTGCTTGCCAAGGTGAACAACCGACACATCTGAATTCTATGAACAAGGCCCCGACACTCTTGTCCCAGCTAGCCGACCATGCCGAGACAATCCTCCTCGGCAAGGCCCTGGAGCAATTCGGTGCGCTTTGCCTGCGTGATGGACCGGGCGGCGGTTATGAGGTCCTGCTCATCACGACGCGCGAAACGGTGGACCATTCCGAAGGGCTGGCCCATCAAGGGTCTCGCGCCGCATGAGGTGGTCGAGCGTGAGGCCTGGGAAGAAGCGGGTGTGAAGGGGCGGGCGAAGAAACGCGCTTTCGGCTGCTTCTCCTATCTCAAGACGCTTCAGGATGGGAAACAGGTGGCGTCATTCGTGACGGTGCACGTCATGACGGTTCGCCACACCAAGTCCCGTTTCCCGGAGCACAAGGAGCGCAAGCTCGCCTGGATGCCGCCTCTCGAGGCG
The DNA here is from genome assembly GCF_017948245.1 of Rhizobium sp. NLR16a. NCBI lineage: Bacteria > Pseudomonadati > Pseudomonadota > Alphaproteobacteria > Hyphomicrobiales > Rhizobiaceae > Rhizobium > Rhizobium sp. NLR16a. The sequence continues at coordinate 263,060 of NZ_CP072870.1, forward strand.
GCCTCAATGGTGAACGAGCCGGAATTGAAAAGCCTGTTGCGGCGCGTGGACCGGCAAGCGCGTTCTTGAGATGTCGGCACGGTAATCCGGCTTTGCTCAGGCTGCTTCGGTCCGATTGGTCGCCTCCTCCAGCCGCGCTGCAGTTTCCGTCGCCCGCTGCATTAACGTCATGATCTCGCGTTCGGACCGGATATGACTGCGCATCGAGCACAAGAACGAACGCAGCTGATATCCGACAGTTTCCCAGGAAAGCCGGCAGCCCCCCTCGCCCACCGTTTCCAGGGTGACGGCCACGTCTCGCGCGGCGCCAAGACCCACCAGGCGGCCTGCCCGCCGCCGTTCTTCCGCGCCGGCTTTTTCCGCGGCGTCCATGATCAATCCGAGCCGGGAGGAGATCAGCCGCTGTTCGAGCTCATGCGTCGTCTGCAGCAGCGGAAGCAGGCCGCGAGAGATGCGGTCGCAAAGATCTTCGTCTATGTGGCAAGGCAGGAAATCGGCGATTGCCTGGAGCACGTCGCACCACAACATCAGTTGGTCGTAGCAGCGTTCGAGTTCCATGAAATCGGTCGGAATCGGCTTGTTCATCATATTACCTCTGCAAGAAATGACCGGCGATCTCTACTGCCGTGTGACAAACGCGAAGACGGTGCTGGCGCACCCCTGCCAGCAATCTATCAACCCACCGCCTGAAGGGCATGAGTAAACAGGCCGGAGTCATGGATCGGCACTTCCAGCCTGGCTCTGATTCAGGTCAGGCGGCCTTGCTGTGCGTGCGTCCGTGCGAGCCGAAATAGGCGTCGAATGCCGCCGCGACGGCACGGACCATGAAGCGTGCATCCTGAGATACGACGATCCGCTCGCCGCTGATCGCCACGACGCCGTCGGCCACCAGCTCGCCTAGGCGCTCGTTGCGTTCGACAAGGAAGCCGGTGTCGAAACCCGAGCCGCTGCTCACCTTTCCGAGATTGACCTCGAAATCGCACATCAGCCTTTCGATGATTCTCGCGCGAAGTTTGTCCTCTTCGGTGAGAAGATAACCCTTGGCCGTGGGCAGCATGCCGGCGGCAACCCGCTCGGCATAAAGTCCGAGAGGCACGTGGTTCTGCATATAGCCGCTCGGCAGCCGTCCGATCGCGGAAGCGCCAAGGCCGATGAGGCTATCGCAATCATCCGTGGTATAGCCCTGGAAGTTCCGTCTCATCGTGCCGTTGCGGGCGGCAAGTGCGAGCTGATCCTGCGGCAGTGCAAAATGATCGAGCCCGATACGCACATATCCGGCTTGTTGAAGCTCCCGGGCGATGGCTTCGGCCTGCTCATTCCGCTGTTTTGCGTCCGGCAGCGATGCTTCGTCGATGAGGCGCTGGTGTTTTTTGAAGGCAGGTATATGGGCATAGCCGAAAACGGCGAAACGTTCGGGACGCAGCTCTGTGGCCAGGCGGACCGTTTCCACGCAGGATTGGACCGTCTGCTTCGGAAGGCCATAGATCAGGTCGAAATTGATGCTCGTCACACCTGCCGAGCGCAGCCCGACGACCGCCCTCTCCGTCTGCTCGAAGGACTGCAGCCGGTTGATTGCCGCCTGCACGACCGGATCGAAGCTCTGGACGCCGAGGCTCGCGCGATCGACGTCGTTTTCGCCGAGCGCATCGATCATGGGAGCGGCCAATGTGCGCGGATCGATCTCCACGGCAACACTGGCATCTGCCTCGAAAGCAAAGGCGCTCCTGAGCTTTGCCATCAGGGCGGAAAAGTCCCGAGGTTTCATGATTGTAGGGGTGCCGCCGCCGAAATGAACGTTCCTGACGGGCACGTCGTTTCCGGCGGCAAAGGAGACGAGTTCGATCTCCTGGTTCATCACATCAAGATATTCGACGACCGGGGCGTCCTGCCGGGTGTTGGTCGTGTGGCAGCCGCAGTACCAGCACATCGAATGGCAGAACGGTACGTGGAGATAAACCGAAACAGGCCCGGTCTTGCCGATATCGGCGAGACCGCGGGCATATTCATCCGGCCCAACGGTGGCCGAAAAAGCCGGTGCCGTCGGGTAACTCGTATAACGCGGAAGCCGCGCATCGCCGTATTTGGCGACCAGATCGTCGGACATGTCACATCCCTTTCCAAAAGCAGGATGCTTTATGACCTCCAGCGCCGCGCTCTTCCTTGTCCCAAATCAATGATGATGCCGTCGCCGCGGAAATCATCCGGATATTTGTCCGCTGTCAAAGTCAGCTCTTCCGAAGCCGCCTAGGGTCTCGTTCTGACACGGGACGAGCCGCGGTCCCGTCCGTTCGAAGAACGCGGCACAAGGAAACAAGCAAGAATGACTGATGCGCAGAACCTCCAGGGTAAAACCCCTCATATCGATGTCCGCACATTGCCACCTGCCGAGCGGCATCCCCGGATCTTCGGCACGCTAAGCGCGCTGACCCCCGGCGGCAGTTTGCTGATCACGAGCGATCACGAACCTCGGCCGCTGCACTATCAGCTTGAAACCGGATTTCCCGGAAAGTTCTCCTGGGACTATCTGGAACAGGGCCCTGAAATCTGGCGCGTGCAGATCACCCGGCAGGATGCCGGTTGCGACTGCTGCTGCGGCAGCCACTGAGGTCGGATCGGCGCGATGATGCCTGTCGGCACAACTCTGTCGCGTTGGACAATGTCCTATTTCGGCGCGGCGCTGTTCTTCCTGCTTCTGGCCGAAAGCCTGCTTTCGGCCGGGGTTTGGACGCCGTCCGCGGCTGTCGCCGAGCCCCATGCTCTGATCATCGTGCATTCGATGACGATCGGCTGGCTCGGCCTGCTGATGATTGGCGCGCTGCTGCAGTTCACGCCGGTGCTGACGGGCCTTGGCCTGCCGACCGGGCGGCTCGATCTGCCGTGCCTCGTGGGCTCGATCGCCGGGCTCGGACATCTCCTCTGCGGCTTTCAGCTCATCGACGCGGGATCCGCTGCGGCAGGCCCGGTCATGATCGCGGCATCGGCGATACTGCTTGCCTCGCTCCTGTCGATCGCATGGGTGCTGCTATCAGGCCTGTGGCGCGGCAGGGCGGCGCACCCGGCTTCGCCGCTCGTCATGCTCGGCTTGGCATGCCTTGCGGTGACGGTCGCGCTGGGATCGCTGTTTGCCGTTACGGTTTCGGGGCCGACGGCCACCCCCGGCATCAGCGAATTCGTCACCAATGCCGTCCCGTTCCATGCGAGCTTCGGTCTCGCCGGATGGATGACCTTTGCCGCCATCGGCGTCAGCTACAAACTGCTGCCGATGTTCCTGCTTTCCGCCGAGATGAAGAAATCGCCGTTCATCCGCAACACGGGATCGTTTGCGGCAACGACGCTTGGCTTTGCCGCGGTCGCGACGATATTCGAGCCATCCTTGGGGCAACGCATCTTTCTGATGGGATCGCTGTTCTTCCAGCTGCCGATCGCGGCCTATCTGGCCGAGCTGTTCCTGACCTATCGCGCAAGACGCCGAAAAGACCTCGAATTGAACATGTCGGGATCCCTGCCCGCCTTCGTTCTGCTCGGCCTTTCGGTTCCGATGTTCGCCGTTGCCCTGGCCAGCGATGCCGGGCCGCAGAGTTTTGCCGCCATAGCCTATCTGTTCGTCTTCGGCTGGCTGACCGGCCTCGGCTTGTCACAGCTCTTGAAGATCATTCCTTTCCTGACCTGGATCGAGGCGTTCGGACCACTTCTCGGACGCAGGCCCACGCCCCGGCTGGCCGACCTGCTCAATGGGCGACGGGCCGCAGCTTGGCTCTGCATCTTCTATCTCGCCGTCGTCGCATCAGCGGCGGCGATCGCGGCCGGATCGGATGCCGGTTTTCGTCTTGCCGTCACGGCTCAGACTTTCGCCACGGCTGCTCTTGTCACGGAGCTTGTCCTTGCACGTCGCCTGGCGAATATCGACTCCGCCGCGAAGGGAGCACCCTTTCAACAGCCGGCGCTTTTCGTCGCCGCCAAACCACAGAGGTAACGACAATGGTTCAGCTCCGTGAACTGGACGTAAGACAGATCCTGCGCGACGGCGGCATGCCGTTTCAGCTCATCATGGACACGTTCGCAAGTCTCGACCCCGACGAAGGCCTGCGGCTTCACGCCATATTCGAGCCGGTCCCTTTGATCCGCCAGCTGGAACGTCGCGGCTATTCGCACCTCAGCCGGCGCCTTGCCGAGGACGACTGGCAAATCGATTTCGTCCCTCATCAAAAGACCAACGGCGATCCCATAACGGCAACTGCAACGGCGGAGGCGATCTGGCCGGAACCGAGCTGGAACCTTGATCTGACGGACCTCGCGCCGCCGGAGCCGATGGAGCGCATCCTTTCGCGCCTGGAATCGATGGAAAGCGGCGAAGTGCTGTTTGCGCTTCTGAACCGCGAGCCACTGTTTCTGTTCAATGAGCTCAAGGCCCGCGGCCATGAATGGATCGGGGATTTCGATGCCAGCGGCAAGATCTACAGAATCATGATCAGGGCGACCCCGGCGAATGTTTCCGATGCCCGCGCATGAGATCTCCAGATCGGCAATTCTGGCAGCGTTACGCGCTATCGAGGACCCGGAGCTCGGAACTGATATCGTCGAACTCGGGCTTGTTTACGCCGTCGGAATTTCAGATGACGGCACCGTCAGGATAGAGATGACGACGACGACCCGCTTCTGTCCGGCCTCCGCCTTCATCGCGGAGGCGGTGAAGGCGCGGACGGAAGAGATCGTCGGCGTTTCGGCCGCCACCGTCGACATGGTCTACGAGCCGGCCTGGTCGCCTGAGATGATGGGGCGGTTGCCGGGGGAGTGAATGCGAATGCCGCCTGAGAATCAGGCGGCATTCGCTGTCACGGCTGCCGCGCCGCCAGCGCTTTCCGGTTACGCCACAGGAACGGAGCATGTTCGAGCGCAAACAGGCCGAAGGCGACCGACCAGCCGAGCGCCGATAGCGTCAACAACTGCATCGTGAAAGCGGGGACCAGTTCTGCCGCGGGCCTGAGGAGCGCGACCACGGCAAGCACGACATAGGACGCGTTTGTCATCGGGCTGGACTTCAATTTTCGCCCGGTATGGCCTCGGCTTGCCCGCGTCATGACGGCCAGCATCATCGTCGACATGGCGCCGATCGCAAAAACATGCAGCACGGCGACCTGCGACAGACCGATCGAACCGAAGGCGACGGCGGCAAATCCCAGCGGAACGAAACCATAGGCGGCGTGCAGCACGAACAGGATCGGCTCGGGCCAGGTCGTCCAGCCGCGCCAGCGGATCAGCCTTATACCGTTCATGGCTGCCGCGGCGGCCGCAGACAGGCCGGTTGCGATGGAGCCGGGCGAGATCGCCCACGCGGCGAGCGAGACGGCGCCGACGATGATCGTTGCTGCGTCGAAGCCGCTGTAAGGCACCGGAAAATCGGTGCGGCCGCGTTGATTGATCCAGTTCCGGGTAAAACTCGGCAGGATCCGCCCTCCGACGATGGTGACGAGCAGGACGTAAGCGCCAAGGCCGAGGCGCATGCCAAGTTCGGGACTGCCGCCCGCGAGCACCTCGAAATGGAAGAAGATGTTGGCGAAAGACAGGACGGCCAGCCCGCCAACGACCTTCAGATCCTTCCATTTTCTTCCCGCAATCACTTCGCGGGCGGACAAGACGAGCATGAGCGGAAGGAAAAGGCTGTCCATAAAGACGGCGGCCGTCACCCAGACGCCGCTGCTCGTCAGCATGGCGATACGGCCGATGCTCCATACCGCAAAGAGGCCAGCGAGGGGGGGGCCTGCAATGGGAAGGCGGCCGCTCCAGTTCGGGATTGCGGTGAGGAGAAAACCGGCGAGAACAGCGGGCGCGAAACCGAAGAGCATCTCGTGCGCGTGCCAGTAGAGCGTCCCGTAATCGCCTGCCACCATGACACCGTAATTGAGGAATGCCGTCCAAAGGCCGATGCTCACGATCGCCCACAATGCCGCGGCTAGAAAGAAGGGACGAAAGCCGTAAGAGAAGAGGACCATTCCGGAGCGGCTCATTCCACGAGGCGTTCTGGTCTCCGCGTCCTTGGTAATCTGCATGATCGATGTCTCCATTTTGATCATGCAGAAATGCCGGGACGCAAGACAGCAGTCGTTGAGATTACGCAAAGAACATCTGTCGAACTTTGTGCCGGCACAAACAGTGAGTTTGCGCCACGTCAAAGATTTCCATCCGGTTTCTTCTACTCTCCCCTTCGACAGGGCGGCGTCCGCTCGGTCTTCGACTACAGGAGATTAGAATGACAAATACTCTGCAAATGACCCGGCGCACGATGCTGACGGGTGCTGCTGTTGCCGGAGCGCTGACGCCAATCATCGTATCCAGCACGGTGCAGGCCAACGAAGAGGTTGCGGCGGCCGACGCCCTGAAGACTGCCAAACAGACGAAGGTTGACCTGGCGAAGCTTCCCCGCGAGAAGATCGCGCTCGTCAAGCCGCCCTTCGTTCACACGCACCAGCAGAAGGCTGACGGCGGGCCGAAGATCAAGGAGTTCACGCTGACCATCCAGGAAAAGAAGATGATCCTGGACAAGGACGGCACCGAAATCAACGCCATGACCTTTGACGGATCGGTTCCCGGTCCTCTTATGGTGGTGCATCAGGACGACTACGTCGAGCTGACGCTGGTCAATCCCGAAACCAATACACTTCAGCACAATATCGACTTCCATGCAGCGACGGGCGCACTGGGCGGCGGGGCGCTGACAGTGGTCAACCCGGGCGAGAGCACGGTCTTTCGTTTCAAGGCGACCAAGGCTGGCGTATTCGTCTATCACTGCGCCCCTCCCGGCATGGTTCCGTGGCACGTCACATCGGGCATGAACGGCGCGATCATGGTCCTGCCGCGCGAGGGTCTCAAAGACGGCAAGGGTAAGCCGCTGGTCTACGACAAGATCTATTATGTCGGGGAGCAGGACTTCTACGTCCCGCGCGACGCGAGCGGCAAGTTCAAGAAATATGACAGCCCCGGCGAAGCCTATGATGAGACGGTCGCAGTGATGAAAACCCTGACGCCGACCCACATCGTCTTCAACGGCGCGGTCGGCGCTCTGACCGGGGAAAATGCGATGACCGCCAAGGTCGGCGAAACCGTCCTGATCGTTCATTCGCAGGCCAACCGCGATACAAGGCCGCATCTGATCGGCGGGCACGGCGAATATGTCTGGGCGACCGGCAAATTCCTCAACCCGCCCGACACGGATCAGGAAACCTGGTTCATCCCCGGCGGCACGGCGGGTGCTGCCCTTTACACTTTCGCTCAGCCAGGCATCTATGCCTACGTGAACCATAACCTTATCGAGGCCTTCGAGCTGGGGGCGGCGGCCCACTTTAAGGTGACCGGCGAATGGGACGACGATCTCATGACCTCGGTCAGGGCGCCGTCGGCAAGCTGACCTGGCGGAGGGGGCGGTGCGCGGGCCAGGGGCGGCCCGCGCACCATTCTCATTTTTGGAACAGGAGCATGATGTCGCCGGAAAACCGCATACGGTTTTCGGCATCATGCTCCAGGGGACGCGACTTGCGAAAAAAACATGGCCCGGAACGCAACGATTGAGCCGGTTTCAGGCATATCCATCGCAATTCCTCTCGCGCTGCTCGTGGTCCTCTCGGCCGCGCTTGCGGTGCAATCCGGATTCGTGGTGGCGCAAGGGCCTGAGGCGACCGTTGCGGCGCCGCAGACAATCACGGTTGCGCCGCATCGTTTCGCCTATCGCGACGCCGCCGAGTATTTCCGTGACGGTCTGGCCATCGACGCACCCAAACGCGACGTGAGCGTGATTTCATCGCTCGAAATCATGAAATACCAGACCACGCTTCGCGATTACAATCGCTGCGTGGCCGAGGCCATTTGTGCGCCGGCCGAGACCGGAGACGGCGCACCGCCGCGGGAGGAGACTCCGGTGACCGGCGTGAGCTACGACGACGCGCTCCGATATGCGGCCTGGCTGTCGGAACGCACGGGGAGCGAATGGCGGCTGCCGACCGATTTCGAGCTGGCCTATGCCGCCGCCGACCGTTTTCCTGACGATGCTCTCGGCATAGATCCCGACGACAGGAATCCTGCTAACCGCTGGCTCGCCGATTACGAGCGTGAAGCGCGCAGGGCAGCGGCGATCGACCCCCGACCACAGCCGCAGGGCTCGTTCGGGATCAGTCAAACCGGTCTGGTGGATTTCGCCGGCAACGTCTGGGAGTGGACGTCGACCTGTAACAAGCGGGTCGATCTCGGCCAGAACCGCCGCGTCGAGGAGCCTGACCCCAGGAGCTGTGGGATCATGATAGCCGCCGGCAAGCATCGCGCTCCGATGAGCAGTTTCGTCCGGATTCCCAAGGGCGGCGGATGTTCTGTCGGAAGTCCGCCCGACAATCTCGGCTTTCGCCTCGTTCGCCAGCACGGGTTGCTCGAAGGCCTGAAAGATTGGGCGCGCAGAGGAATGACCGATGTGTTCGAACAGGCAGCGAGCGACAGGGCCAGAACAGGATGACGATGAAAGTTGACCGGACGATTTTGAAGTCGCTGCCGCTCTTCGAGCGAATGACGGATACGGATCTCGACGCGATGCTGCAGCACGCAGCTCCGCGCCGCGTTGCGCAGGGTGATGCGGTGTTCGAGCAAGGCGCCCGGGCGAAATCGTTTTTCCTGCTCCTGCACGGCCGTCTGAAAGTGACGCAGGTGACTCAGGACGGACAGCAGATCATCGTGCGGATGGTCCATCCAGGCGATTTGTTCGGCTTTGCGATGGCGCTGCGCAGGGAGGACTATCCCGGGACGGCGGTAGCGGCGGCCGAAAGCCTCGTCATCAGCTGGCCGACGGATATGTGGCCGCGTTTCGTCGAACAGAACCCCCGCCTGGCTGTGACGGCCATGCAGACGATCGGTCAGCGGCTGGAAGAAGCACATACGCGCATTCGCGAGATGTCGACCGAGGAAGTGGAAAAGCGGGTGGCGCACGCCGTCCTCAGGTTGTCCAAACAGGCGGGGCGGCCGGTGGCAAGCGGCATCCGCATCGATTTCCCGATATCGCGTCAAGACATCGCCGAAATGACGGGAACGACGCTGCATACGGTATCGAGAATTCTAAGCGCCTGGGAGGCGAAGGGAATGGTCGAAGGCGGCCGGCAGAAGCTGACGGTGACTGATCCTCAGAAACTTCTCAATCTCGCCAATGGCGAGCGGGATTAAACCTATCGCAATACCCGCGATGTCCCTGGCAGTTCGCTGCGAGACCAGGAGAATGAGTTTGACAGAATTCCTTGCCGCCTTCGCCCTCTTTCTCGCGCTCCATTCCATTCCGGCGGTTCCAGCCATCCGGTCGGAAATAATCCGCCACGTCGGTCGTCCGGTCTATTTCGTCGGTTACTCGGCCGTTTCCGCCGCCGCCCTGATCTGGGTTTTTTCCTCCGCACTTGCATTGGACTATATACCGTTATGGGAGCTCAGGCCGGCAAACGCCGCGGTCGCTTTCGTGTTTGCCCCCTTCGGTATATTTCTGGTCATCGCTGGGCTTTTGAGCGCCAACCCTCTATCCATTACCCTGAACCCGTCGCCCACACTCGGCTCTGTCACGAAAATCACCAGACATCCGGTCCTTTGGGGTTTTGCTGCTTGGGCGAGCGGCCATATCGCCGCAAACGGCGACCTGCGTTCGCTGCTGCTGTTCGGAGGATTTGCCGCATTTGCTCTGGGCGCGATTCCGATGACCGAAAAAAGGTCGAAACGACGTCTCGGCGGCTCTTGGGCGAAGCTGGCGGGGCATAGCTCAATCCTGCCGTTCGCCGCCTGTTTGAAAGGCGAGCAGTCCACCTTCGATATGCCGATGCTTGTCGCAGGCCTTTTAACTGCGGTCCTGACCCTGTGGCTGCTGTTCGCAGGCGGTCACAGCGCGATGTTCGGCGCCGACCCCCTCGCCCTCTTCATTTGACCGAAGTCAAAGCGTGTTGCGACCGGCGCCGTAACTTGGAGAAAAATTTTGAAGCCGCAGCGACGAACCAATGATCCGGAGCGATGGAATGCCGTATGAAATCGTCACAGCAAGTCTCGATGCGAAAGACAAGTCAGGGCATATCGACGTGCGGTTCGGGCCTGACATGAAGACCGTCATCGTGTCGCGGCGGGCATTGCTGTCGGTGGCCTCGCCGCCGCGGGCAACCGAATTCCGCCTTCTTCAATACGTCGATACGTTCTGCCAGATAGCCGCGCGCCGCCTTGCCTCAACGAGCGCAAACACGGTTCTGATCACGGCAAACGATGTCCGCGGGTGGCTCTGCGCGTGGCAATCCTCGCCGGCCCCTGTCCCGATGCAGACGAAACGCCATCAGTTGCAGGACGCCAGACCGGCGTAACTCTGACCGGAATGGATTTGCGGTTTCGATGAGGACAACGAACCGGCGGCTGGTGACACCAGCTTGACGGGCATGTTAAAGACGATGCTATTGAATTGGGTCTGAACGAGCAACGGCTTGGCGGATGGACGATGGCAGCACTTCAGCATGACGCGCATCTTCTCGTCGTCGACGACGATCCGCGCATTCGCCAGATGTTGACGCGCTATTTCGAGGATGAGGGTTATACGGTCTCTTCCGCCGCCGACGGGACCGAGATGCGCGTGCGCCTGCGCCAGCAGAATTTCGACGCCGTCCTGCTCGACCTCGTTCTTCCCGGCGGCACTGATGGCCTTGATCTTGCCCGTGAAATCCGCGCCCAATCCGACGTGCCGATCATGATGCTGACTGGCCGCGACGACGTTGTCGATCGAATCGTCGGCCTGGAGGTCGGCGCCGACGATTACATCGCCAAGCCCTTCCATCTCCGGGAGGTCCATGCGCGCCTGAAATCGATCCTGCGCCGCCGGCAAGCTCCCGCGCGCAGTGCCGAGGCGGCTGGCGAGGAGATTATCGGCTTCGAAGACTGGAGGCTCAATCTCAGCCGCAGGCAGCTTTTCGATCCGGAAGGCACGGAAATCGAGTTGACGACCGGCGAGTTCGATATGCTGACGACCTTCGTCCGCCATGCCGGACGGGTTCTGACTCGCGACGTGCTGATGGACCTGACCCGGGGCCGAAGCCTCGAAGCGTTCGACCGGACGATCGATGCCCAGATCGTCCGGCTGCGGCGCAAGATCGAGACGGACCCGAAGAAGCCGCAGTTCATCAAGGCCGTGCGCGGCGTCGGCTACGTCTTTACCGCAAGGCTGGATTGACGGCTTTTGGAGATGGCGAGGCTGACACGCCTCGCCCAATCCCCCTGGGATGTCCAATCATCAGGAGCTCAGCAAGGCGGTGATCTCGGCGCGAGATGGCATACCGGGAGCGGTGCCCGGCCGTGTTACCGCGATCGCGGCGGTCGCGCAGCCGAAACGGACGGCCTCGATTGGCGCATGGCCTTCCGAAATCGCCGTCGCGAACCCGCCGAGGAAGGCGTCGCCGGCCCCGGTTGTGTCAATGACATTTCCCGCCGAAAATGCGGGCACGAATTCGCTCTGCCCGGCGGTGTGATAGAACACGCCGCGGGCGCCAAGCGTGATGACCGCTGCTTTCGCGCCCCGATCGACCAGCACGCGCGCCGCTGCACGTGCCTGCTCATCGATTTCGATCGCATGGCCCACCAATTCCGCTGCTTCGACTTCGTTGGGAACGATGAAATCGCACAGGCCATAGATGCTGTCCGGGATGACGCTGGCTGGCGCCGGATTGAAGATTGTCGTTGCCCCTGCGCTCTTGGCGATCGACAGGCCATGCAAGGCCGCTTCCAGCGGCTGTTCGAGCTGTGTCATGAAAATAGCGGCGCTTTCGATCGCCGCCCGGTTCGCTTCGACATCTTCGACGCTGATCAGCCCGGCGGCGCCCGGCACCACGATGATGGCGTTGTCGCCGCTCACTTCGTCGACGAAGATGAAGGCAGCGCCCGTGGAAACGCCTTCCATCTGCATCACATTGGCTTTGACACCCGCCTCCGCATAGGCCGCAAGGGCCATCGCGCCGAACGCGTCGTTGCCGACCCGTGAAATGAAAGTCACCTTGCCGCCTGCCTTTGCCGCGGCAATCGCCTGGTTTGAGCCCTTGCCTCCCGGCCCGAGCGTGAAACCCGACCCCATCAGCGTCTCGGCGATATGGGGCAGGCGCTTTGCCTTATAGGCGGTGTCGGCGGCAAAAATGCCTAAGATGACGATCCCGCTTTTTTCGCTCATCTCACGGCCTCTTCCGCTGGAATGACGCCCTTGGTCAAAAGGAAGCATCCATAGAACCGCAATTCCCCGGTTGCGATCACGCAATAGGCCTTTTTGGCGATGTCGTAGAAAGCCATGCGTTCGACGGGGTACATCGGCGACGGCTTGCCTTCGGCGCGGTCGACGATCGCCTGTACTTCCTGTTGAATCGGCGGAATTTCATCCGGCCTGCCAATCACTTCCATGCGTCCGACCGACGGCTGGATCGGCGTGTCCAAAGGCAGGACCGAAAGGACCGCGTCGATCGCCTGCGGCGCGGGAATGTTTTCCATGGTCAGCAGCCTGCCCAGGCGCGTTTGGCGGGCTATCGAATCCGATGGAAAGTTCATGTCGGAGATGACGAGATAATCGCCATGTCCCATGTTGCAAAGTGCCTGAAGAATGTCGCCGTTGAGTTCGGCCCGTATTCCCTTGAGCATTGATCTTCCATCCTTTCTCTAGCCGGTATGCCCGGCCGTGCTTCAATTTCTGTGTCCGGCGACATCCGCCCTGGAGTGCCGCGCGCCCTTTTGGAGGCAAAAAGGACGCTCTCACGCTTTGGATCTATGCATCGGGCTTTCCGAAAATCGATTCCGATTTTCGGCCCGGTGCGCCAGGTTGCGGGCACGGGCCGCTCGAACCGCGCACGATCAGCGATCCGTCCACCATTTCGTCTCCCTTGCCCGGCGGTTCCTCCAGGAGAAGGCTGACCGCGCGCCGCGCCAGCATGTCGGCCGGCTGGCGTATCGTCGTCAGCCGCGGCACCACGAGATTGGCAAGCGAAATGTCGTCGAAACCTGTGACGGACAGTTTTCGCGGCACGTCGATCTTGAGGTCACGGGCGGCGCGTAATGCGCCGATCGCCTGCTGGTCGCTGGCGGCCGCGATCGCCGTCGGCCGGCTTTGTGGCGGGCGCGAAAGCAGCTCACGGGCAATTCTTTCGCCGGATTCGTAGTCGAATCTGCCATGGGCGATTTCCAGTTCGACAGGCTCGCCGGTCTTGCCGAAGCCGTCCATGCGGCTGACGAAGGCCTCTTTGCGGATGCGCCCTGCTTCGGTGTCGGTCGGCCCGGCAATATAGGCGATGCGCCGGTGCCCCAGCCCATAGAGATGATCGGCAATCAGCGTGGCCGCCTGCGCATGGTTGGTCGACACCAGGGGAAAGGCGCCGAAGCGCCGGTCCAGCGATATGACCGGCACCGAGGCTGGCAGATCGAGACCAGAACCGTCGCTTGAAGCCACCACGATGATGCCGCGCACCGATCGGTCGAGAAAAGCCGAAACATGGCTCTGCTCAGCCTCGCTGTCGTTGTGCGAGCTTGCCAGCATCAGGCTGTGACCGCATTCGAGCGCCGCGCGCTCGATGCTTGCCGCAAGCTGCGCAAAAAAAGGATTGGTGATGTCGGGAACGACGAGGCCGATGACGTCGGTTCTGCTGGTGCGCAAGGCTCGTGCGGTCACGTTCGGCCGGTAACCGAGCGCCGAAATGGCGTCGTTGACCCTTTCACGCAGCATGGGTTTGACCGCGGCTTCGCCAGACAGAACACGCGAAACGGTGCCCACGGAGACGCCCGCATATTCGGCGACATCCTTGACTGTGGGCATCTTCACCATGTTCAAACGTCCCGCGGCTATTTTACCGCTCCTGCGGTCATCCCGGCGATGATGTGCTTTTCCAACACGACGCCGACGATGACCAGCGGAAGGATACCAGCGGTGGAAAGGGCAGCCATCGACCACCAGTTGATGCCCTGGCTGCCGGTCTGGCTGGCGATCATCACCGGCAGCGTGTTCGTGTTGGTCGAGGTCAGCAATGCGGCGAAGAAATATTCATTCCAGCACAGGATCAGCGCCAAAAGGAAGGCGGCAACCATGCCCGGCAGTACGAGCGGCACGATGATGCGGGCAAACGCGCCCCAGATCGACAGGCCGTCGACCAGCGCGGCCTCCTCGAGCTCGACCGGTATGGTCGCGAACTGATCGCGCATGATCCAGACGACGATCGGCAGGACCATCAGCGTATAGACGGCGATCATGCCGGCATAGGTGTCGAGCAGCGCCAGCTCCTTGTAGAGAACCAGGAATGGCAGGGCGAGGACGACAGGCGGCATGATGAGCTGCGACAGGAAGAAAAAGGAAATGTCGGAATTGCGCATATGGCCGAATTTATAGGAGAAACGGCTGAGGCCGTAGGCGGCGAGCGATCCGAGCACAACCGCAAGAGCGGATGCCGTGACGGAGATGATCACGCTGTTCCAGAGCCTGCGCATGAATTCATCACGCACCGTCGAAATCTGGGGAATCGTATCGGGAGAGAGGCCGAGCGAGCGCCAGCCGAGCCAGTTGGGCGCGAAATTGAACCAGGGGATCAGATTGCCGCGCATGACATCTGCGGCTGTCTTGAATGAGGTCGAAACCGTCCAGAACAGCGGGAAGATGCAGACACACGCCCAGATGACGAGCAGGCCGTAGACCGCCAAACGCATGGCCCACCAGCGAATGCGTTGGCCCCGTCCGTATTTTTCGAAATCGATGCGAACCATCAGAGCCTTCCTGTCATCCGCTTGACGATACGGTCGGAGATCTTCATCAGCCCCGTCATGCCGACGACGATGATCACCAGATAGACGAGCGCGAGCAGGGTTCCGTATCCGACATTCGAACGGTCGCGGTATTCGCGATAGATGAAACTGGTGACGGAATCCGTCGCTCCTCCGGGGCCTCCCGATGTCACCGTGATGATGATGTCGGCGAGCTTCAACTTGAAGATAATGCGGATCATCACTGCCGTGACCGACACTGGCAGCATCAGCGGGAAAATCACCTGCCAGAAGCGCTGCCATTTGGTGGCGCCGTCGACCTCGGCCGCCTCCAGCACCTCCCTCGACAAGGCCTGCAATCCGGCGAGCAGCATGATCATCATGAAGGGAATGAAGGTCCAGGCGTCCATGATCATGATCGAGAGGCGCGCAGTCAGCGGATCGCCGAAAAAAGAGGGGTTTTCCCAGCCGAGCCAGCGGGCCAGGCGTGCGATCGGACCGAAACGGGTCTCCAGCATCGACTTGCCGACCATCCAACTCACCGCAACCGGCGACAGCATCAAGGGCACAAGGAAGGTGACCCGCCAGAACTTCCGGGCAATGATTTCCTGGTTGAGGAGCAGTGCCAGGCCGAAGGCGATCGCATATTCGACGGCAATCGCAAGGCAATAAAGGATCATGTTGAGCAAGGCATTGGCATAGAACGGATCGGCGATCATCCGGCGCACATTGTCGAGCCCGTTGAAGCGCCGCCCGGCAGAAGAGGCGAGGTTCCAATCCGAAAAGCCGATCCAGAGCGCAAAGAGCAGCGGGAAGACCACCATCGATACGACGAAAAGTGCGGCCGGCAGAACAAAGAGCGCCTTCTTGCCGGCCTCGCCGTATATGACGACGCGGGTGACGCAGAGAACCGCGGCCCAAATGAAATAGGCGTAGAGAACCGGCCGCCAGTTGGCAAAGCCCCAATCGGTCCAGCCAAGTTCGTGGACAGCCTGCAATACAAAGGATGCCATGAACCATATGGCGCTCAGCCACAGAGCCGAGCGGCCCCAAAAACGGCGGCTCGCGGAAATGGAGCCGGCTTCGACCGTGTGGAGCAGGTCGCCTTCGACTGTCGACATTGATATTCCTCGCCCGGACAGGATGGGCGCTGGCGAAGCCTTTCAGTCCGCCAGCGCGTTTATGTCAATCGATCAGAGCCCGAGGCTCGTCCGATAGAGCTTCAGCTGGCTATCACGGCCGATCTGGTCGGTGATCTTTTCCCAGGCGGCTGCAATCGCATCCGCGGTTTCCTGTGCCGACTTGTATTGTCCGGCAAAGCCCTTCGCCAATTCGTCCTCCGCAACGGAGTAGTATTGGAAGATGCCGGGGATGCGCGGCTCGATCGCAGCGTTCGGATGGTTGTAGCTGTCGGCGTTCGAACCCAGATAGTCCTTGATGTAGGCGCGGTCGTAACCTGCCTTTTCCCATTCGTCGTAGTTGAAGTGCGACTGACGATAGGGCTGGAAACCGGACGGATAGGCCGACGTCCAAAGGGAAAGATCCTTGCCGCCGAGATGGGCTGCAGCAGACCAGGCCGCCTTGCGCTTTTTCTCGTCGCTGGAGACCCGTTTGGTGACGTAGATGCCCCAGCCGAGATAGGCCATGTTGGGCGCTTCGTTATACTTGTCTTCCCATTGCCCGGACTTGCGGTTGTAGACGCGGTTGGAGCCGCGGTTGATGCCGAAACCGACCACGTCGCCGACGACCGAGGTATCCGAGGTGCGCGCGCTGGAGCCGACGTCGCCCCACCACATCAGCATTGCGCCGGTGCCTGCCAGGAACTGCGAGAAGGCGGTGGTGCCGGGGTCCGCATTGATCTGGTCGGCGGGATAGGCCTTGGCCGCGATCAGATCCAGCACATCCTGGATCGCCTGGACCCAGGCGGGGTTGTTGACCAGCGGCTTCATGTTCTCAGGATCGAACAGCCAGGCCGGATCGCCGGGGTATTTGGCATAGGCCGTCGCCCGGTTCTCGATGAAATAGAAGCCGAAGCCGCCCCAGCCCTTGAGCGGGTCGAGATAGCCATAGGCCGGCTGGCCGGTCAGCGGATCGGTCTTGCCGATCAGCGCCTTGGACGCTGCGTTGACGTCCTGCCAGGTCTTCGGCGGCTCGGCCATGCCGCTGATCGAGCCTTCGCCGAAGTAATCCTTGCGATAGGCGAAGGTGTGGCAGTCGCCATCGATCGTGACGCGATAGGTCTTGCCGTCCCAGGTGCCGACCGGCGGCTTCAGGTAGCTCACCAGGTCGTCGGCTTCGACCTGCTTTGCAGCCCAATCAGGCATCTCGTCGAGAAGCCCGCGTCCGGCGGTATCGCCTTCGAAAGGCGCGCCCATTTCAAGGATGTCGAAATCAACCGTGCCGGTTGCGATCGACTGCTGAAGGCGGGCGTTGTAATCGGCCTGGGCAAGGTCGATCCAGTTGATCTTGGCGCCGGTATAGGCTTCCCAAGGCTTCAGGAAGCCGCGGAACAGGAAGTTGTGCAGATTCTGGTTGTTGAGCCCCATGAAGGTCAGCTCGACGCCGGCGAATTCGCCCTGCTTGACATTGGCCTTGGTCGGGCCGAGGCAGAGCTCGCCGACCTTCTGCCAGTCCGCGTCCGTCGGCGAACCCTTGCCGACGCCGGGGATCTGCAGGATCTGGGCGCGCAGGTCATCGGCCGCGAATGCGGTGCCGGCAATTCCGCCCATCGCGCCGGACAGGCCGAGCAGAGCCGCCGCACTTGCCGTTCCGCGCAAAAGGTCGCGGCGGCTTGCCTGACGGCGCATCAATGCATCGTAAATTTCGACTTTCATGTCTTCCTCCTCCACGTTTGGTGCGCTGCCGCCAGCCAGTGTTCCGGATAGGCTCCGGCCCGAATTTGGGACTGGTCTCGTGCAGAACTATCTGGTAAACAAGAAAATGAAACGTTTCATAATTCTTGTTTGAAACCGCTCCTCTCGGTCTCATCAGTGAGCATTAGACGCGAAGCGCAAAAAGTCAATAAAAAATGAAACGTTTCATGGAGGAGGTTCTGAAGGTATTTCGGATCGTGGCAGAGCGCACTTTCGCTGTGCCTCAAACTCTGGATACTGTCGAGAAATTCATCCCCTGGAACGTGTGCCGGGGGTGACCGGAAAGCGAGTGGGAGGCATATGGCTGAGGTCAATATTTCAGAGGCGCGGAAGGCATACGGCGCCTTAAACATCCTGCATGGGGTCAATATAGACATTCGCGATGGCGAGTTCGTGGTCCTCGTCGGCCCGTCCGGTTGCGGCAAGTCGACCTTGCTGCGCATGGTCGCAGGCCTCGAGAGCATTACCGGCGGCACCATCTCGATCGGCGGAAAGATCGTCAACAATCTGCCGCCGAAGGACCGTGATATTGCGATGGTCTTCCAGAGCTATGCGCTCTATCCGCACAAGACCGTTGCCGAGAACATGGTCTTCGCGCTGCGTCTGCAGAAGCAGCCGGCCGATGTCATCAAGCAGCGCCTACAGGCGGCGGCCGAAACCCTCGACCTCGTGCCCTATCTTGACCGCTATCCGCGCCAGCTTTCGGGCGGCCAGCGGCAGCGCGTAGCGATGGGGCGAGCCATTGTCCGATCGCCGCAAGTCTTCCTATTCGACGAGCCCCTGTCGAACCTCGATGCCAAGCTGCGCGTGCAGATGCGCAAGGAGATCAAGGAGCTCCACCAAAGGCTGAAGACCACGACCATTTACGTTACCCATGACCAGGTCGAAGCAATGACGATGGCCGACAAGATCGTGGTCATGCAGGGCGGCAAGGTCGAACAGACGGGAACGCCCCTGGAGCTTTACGACCGTCCCCGCAATACGTTCGTGGCCACCTTCATTGGCTCGCCGTCGATGAATCTGCTGAAAGGTCACTACAAGGCCGACGGTGCGGTCTTCGTCACGGAGACAGGCGATGAGATTGCGCTCGGCTTCACGCCGGAGGCGTCCGATGGCCAGCCTGTGCGCCTGGGCGTGCGGCCCGAACATCTGTCGCTCGCTCCGAGCGGCTTGAAGACGACCGTCAACGTCACCGAACCCACTGGCCACGAGACGATGGTATTTTTGCGCTACGGATCCGGCGAACTTGTCGCGGTGCTGTCCGAACGTCACGATTTCGAGCCCGGGCAGGCCGTAACGATCGCGGCCCGGCCGGGCAAGCTTCATCTGTTCGATGCGGAGTCCGGCAAGACGCTGCGACGGGATTGAGGAGCCGCTTGTTGCCGGCCGGCAGGCTGCGGCTGATGAGGTACGCGGCCCTCGTGGCGTTGACAATGAGTTCGAGAGCCGGTCCTTGACCGCCTGCCGTCGCTCAATACGACGACAGGACAGGCAGGGTGATGCTGGTCAGCACCGCCTGCGTCGCGCCACCACCGGCAATAAGAGTTCGAAGATGTTGCCGTGCCGCGA
This sequence comes from Rhizobium sp. NLR16a, assembly GCF_017948245.1. Lineage (NCBI taxonomy): Bacteria > Pseudomonadati > Pseudomonadota > Alphaproteobacteria > Hyphomicrobiales > Rhizobiaceae > Rhizobium > Rhizobium sp. NLR16a. The sequence goes on from NZ_CP072870.1 coordinate 282,256, forward strand.
TATGGAACGCCTCAACGATCCCTTATGAAGTTCCGCGATCCGTTCAACGATCTTAAGTCCTATTCCGAGGCCTTCCGCACTCTGGGTTTGATGGAGGAAACTGCCAAATACATCCTGTCGATCTTCGACCTGGATACCGTATTCTCCCACCCTGACAATGATCTTCGTTGAATCCGGCGTATGGCGAACCGCATTCTCGATCAGATTGCGAAGGGCGTCTTTCAATAGGGCTGGTGCTGCTCTGACACCTGCCGCCTCGATCTGGGCGAACACCTCCAGCGAATGCTTGTTTTCGTAAACCCAAGGTGCGAGCTGCTCGGCCACGCCTGTACAAAGAACGACGAGATCGACCTCTTCGAACGTGCTGTGATCGAACGTGTCCAGCCGCGCGAGCGCCGTCAGCTGGCTCACAAAATGCACGAGGTCATCGAGATCCGCCTCAGCTTTCCGCGCCCTCGGATGGTCAATACGGCCGAGTTCGAGTTTGATGGCCGCAAGCGGTGTGCGCACTTCATGGGCGATGCCCGATGTCAGTATCCTTTGCGATAGCATCAGCTCGCCAATTCGTTGGAACGCCCGGTTGACGGCCACCGCGAGATGGGCAATTTCTCGCGGCATTCCCTCGAAGGGCAGATGAGATCCGGAATCCATCGGATCGATGAGTTCGGCAGCATCGGCCGCGGCCTTCACAGGCTTCAGGGCGCGGCGAACCGATATTAAGGTTGCCCCGAGAACAAGTCCGAGCAAGATGCTCATCGGCACGATCATGTGCTCGAGGATCTCGTTCCAAAAGACGGCGGAGGCGAGATTCTCAGGATCGCCCACAGTGGCGACATCAACCAGAATCCGCTGCTCGCCGATCTGGAAAGCTCGGCCCCCGACAAGCGTAAGCGGTTTCCCTGGCTTGATGGTGCGAAGCCAAAAATCCGGAGGATTGACCTCCGCGGGCAGGAAACGGCTTTCGCAGGCATCGTCGCAGGACTCGAAGATAAGGTGGCCCCGGCCGTCGCGAATGCGGGCGACATAGCCGGTCTGCGGATGGGCATAACGCCGGCCTACAGCTGCCGGCAGCCTGTAGGTAACGGCTCCGTCCCTGCCACCGACGCCCGAGGCAAGCCGCTCTGTTTCCTGCTCGACATACAGGCGGGAAAGTTCCCCGACGTTCCAATAATAGTCAGAGAAGACGACGGCGAGCTGGACAAGCATCGCGACCATGGCGAAGAAGGCGATCCTTCGCGTCAGAATGGCCGTCAAGGTAGGAGCCGATCGAATCAACCTCGGTCCTCGCGCAGCATGTAACCGACGCCTCTCACGGTTTCGATGACGGCATTGGCGGGATGTCCCTCCAGTTTCCGCCGGAGCCGGGAGACCGCCAGCTCGACGGCGTTGCTGCTGCGCTCGTCACCGAACTCGGAGAAAGCGTGTTCCATCTTGCGCTTGGAAACCACGTTCCCGCCATTGCGCATCAGCAGTTCGAGCAGCGACTTTTCCGAGGGGGCGAGCGCCATTTCAATGCCGTTGCAGGTGACCTGGCGGGACGCCGCCTCAAACCTGACGTCGGCGAATTCCAGTGTCGGCATGGCTGTCATGGGCGAGCGCCGCATCAGGGCTCGAATCCGCGCGATCAACTCGCCATTGTTGAAGGGTTTGATCAAGTAGTCGTCAGCCCCGGCATCCAGCCCGGCGATCCGTTCGTCGACGGCCCCGCGTGCCGTCAGGACGAGCACCGGAATCTGCCGCTTCGCGAGACGCAGAGACTTCAACACGTCGAGGCCATCTTCGTCAGGCAGGCCAAGGTCAAGAAGAAGGAGATCGTAGCTTGTTCCGTCAAGCGCGAGACGGCCTTCATTTGCCGTAGCAAAGGCATCCATACGCCAGCCGGCCTCGCGGATGGCTTCGCAAAGAAGATCGCGAAGCCGGACGCTGTCTTCGATCAGAAGAATTCTCATGCTCTCTTTCGACCTGTCACCATCGACCAGACGAGATTTTCCCGATGTCTCCAGCTCTCGACCAATGCCGCCCCGGCATGGATGAAGGCGAAGACCATGATGCTGTTGGCGATGACACCGTGCACTTCCTCGAGCCATTTGTCGCCCCAGAAGGCATCGAGCGTCGTCATCCAGCCACTGACCGCGGTCATTGCAAGAATCACCATGAGGCCCAGCATCATGATCGATGCCAGCGGATTATGGCCGATATAGCGTTGCTCGCTGCCATTGATCATGCCAAGGATCTGCGCCCTCACTTTGCCAGGTGTCGGGAAGAAGTCTCGGAACCGCGCATGCCTGGTTCCGACGAACCCCCAGATGATCCGTACGACGATGGCCATGGCAACGACGTAGCCGGTCAAACGGTGCCAATATTTTCCTTCCTCAAACACAAAAAGATTGAGGATGCAGGCCGTAACGACGGTCCAGTGAAACAGTCTGACGATTGGGTCCCAGACCTTGACGGTGCCGCTCGCGACCTGGGAGGGCCGGAGGCCCTCCTGCTTCTGCAACTCAATGGGCGCCATGGTCAGTCGCCTTTCTGGACGATTTCGCCGGACACCGGATTGAAATAGACTTCGGCGCGGTCGCCCTGCTTGTCTTTGCCGTAGATCTCGTAGCAGCTTCCGGTGATCTCGAAGGTTTTCACCTGGTAGCCCAGAGCGTCGATTTTTTCCTTCATGGCTTTCTCGGGCATCCACTTGGACTTCGGCTCCTTGGTGCAGCTTGGACTGGCAATGGCCAGAGCGGGAGTTGCGGCGATGATCACAAGAGCGGAGATAAGTTTCAACTTCATCGTTCAATCCTTTGCTTCTGCCTTCCATGAGGCGACCGCGACTGGATAGAGGCTTGAACCTGTCTGTTTGCTGTCGGTGAGACCATTCGTATTTGCGGCAGGCGAAGACGGGTAGCCTGCGGGCGCCTTGGTCCTGCCGATCCGGTGGGTAGGGCAAAGCCCCCACGCCGAAATTGAAGACGATTCGGCCGCGGCTTCGAGTTCCTTCCATTGTTGACGTTGATCAAAGCGTCCTGGCTTCAACGCCGCTAACTTATCCTCACTAGCCCCAAGGTTGCTTGCCTGCTCCAAAGGCTGGCACTCAGCCCACGGGCTTCGCAGGCAAATGCCCGCCTGGTTAAAGATTCTCGTGCGCCGTTGCCGAGGAGATGCGAAGCAACAGGAGTCGAAAATGCTCGTTCAAGACATCATGACATCGCCGGCGATCACTGTGACGACGTCCTGCTCCGTCGCCGAAGCCGCCAAGCTGATGCTCGACAACAAGATCAGCGGACTACCGGTTGTCGATGCCAATGGAGCGCTCGTCGGCATCGTCAGCGAAGGGGACTTTCTGCGCCGCGGCGAATTGAACACCGAGCGCAAGCGGTCGTGGCTGCTCGAATGGCTGACGAGCTCCGGAAAGATCGCCGCCGAATATGTCCGAACTCATGGAAGGCGGGTCGATGAGGTGATGACCTCCAAGGTCAGCACGATCGCGCCGACCGCCTCCATTTCCGACGCCGTCAAATCGATGGAACGCCAGGATGTCAAGCGTCTGCCGGTGGTGGAAAATGGCAGGCTTGTCGGTATCGTCTCGCGCTGCGATCTCTTGCGGGCTTTGTCTCGGGCACTACCGTCATCGCTTTCGGCCGGAGACGCTCAGATCCAGGCGGCAATCGAATCGGAACTTGCAAAGCAGAGCTGGAGCCGCAACGGCTTCATCCATTGCCACGTCACCGGCGGCGTTGCCGAACTGACCGGAACGATCTTCGACGAACGCGAGCGCCTGGCCGCAAAGGTCGCGGCCGAGAACGTTGCAGGCGTGACGTCTGTCAGGGACCTGCTCGTCTGGGTGGATCCCTATTACGGCATCGCACTGCCGCCGCCGGATGCCGAGATGAGACAGAATTGAAAAGTCAGGGAGGCAAACCACGGAATGGCCAGCCGGCAGGAGCGCTCCAAAAGGTGAAAGCCCGTTCCCGTCGCTCGCAGCGGCGCCGGCCATTCTGACGCACAAATACGAGGCCATGAGGCTGAAATGCCGAGAAGTCTGTTTGGATTCGTGTTCCTGATAGGGCGCCATCACCAGATCGCGATCGCGGCCCTTTCGATCGTTCTCTTCCTCGCCGGCACCGCGCCGCTGGAGGTCCAGAGGCGCATCATCAATGCGGCCACAAACGGCACCCCCTATCAGGCCATTCTAATTCTCGTTCTTGCCTATCTCGGCCTCGTCCTGCTGGAAGGCCTGACCAAGCTGATGCTCAATATCTATCGTGGCTGGATCGGCGAGGTCGCGGTCCGCTGGCTGCGTAAATCGGCGCTTGCGACCTCGGAACGCTCGGCCGAGGCTCCTCTCGATGCGATTGCCGAAGGCGTGCAGCTCTCGATCATCATCGCCGAAGCCGAACCGGTCGGCGGTTTTGTCGGCACCAGCATCTCGGAACCGCTGCTGCAGGCAGGCATTCTTGTCGCGGTCGGCGGCTATTTGATCTTCCTGCAGCCCCTGATGGCGCTTGCCGTCGCCGTCGTCTTCCTTCCGCAGATCGGCTTCGTGCCGCTGATGCAGTCCGCGATCAACCGCCGCGTCGAAACCAAGATCACCGTCATGCGCCATGTCAGTCAGAGTATGGTCCAGCACGTTGTCACTAGTGATGCGCTCGATGCCCAGGATGATCGGATTGAGAGGCTCTTCTCGCTGAACATGAGCGTCTACAGGATCAAATTCACGATGAATTTCATGATGAACCTGATGACTCAGCTGGGCTATGCCGGCATCTTCGCCCTGGGCGGCTATTATGTCGTCACCGGTCAGACTGAAATTGGAACCGTCGTCGCCTTCATCTCCGGCCTCTCCAAAATCAGAGACCCGTGGGGAGAACTCGTCGACTGGTATCGCGACCTGAGGGTCACGCAGGTGAAGTATGCCATGATCCGGGATGCAAGTACTGCCGTAAGATTGCAGGAGGACGAGATGGTCGGGGACACGGCAGCGGCTGACGCCATGGAGGCGTGAAACGGGCGGCACTACGGCAGCATCTTTCCCGTCCGCCGCAAGGCGTCATGCCAGCTGAGCGCCTCTTCCAGGAGATGAGGCGTGTGGCCGCCGCGTAGCAGCGCGCGCCGATAACCAGCGTTTCACGATAGGTCGGATGCACGCAGTTGGCGATGACGACCTCCGCCCGCTCCCGCGGGGCAAGGCTGGGTGACGACGATCGCGGCGATTTTTTCCGGCGGGATCGGAATGAAGGGTACGCCGATGCGGCTGTTGGGCGCAACGATGGGGATCGCCTCCCGGCTCGGTCGCGCGGCAGGGATATAGATATCGTGGAGACCTTCCAGTGCTCCCGGCTGCGACAGGTTTATCTCGACGATCACCTTCGGTGCGAGGACGGCGAAACTTGCCGAATTGCCGACGGAGGTCGTCGGCACGATGCCGCCGCCCTCGGTAAACGCGGTCGCCTCGATGACGGCCAAATCCACCGGTGCAAGCCGGCCGCTGCGCAGGAATTCCACCGTCTCCGAAAGATGCTATAGACGAACATCACTTCGCCGGCATTGATCGCCCGGCGTAAGACGGGATCGGATTGGAACGGCATGCGGCGCGCGATGACATGAGCCTCGGTGAGTGTGCTGTCGAGATTGTGGCCGAGCGATGCACCGGTCGTCGCCTTGGCCTCATGCCGACGATCATGCCATCGGTGATCAGCTGCGCGGCCTCCGCGGCATCGACGATACGATCCCACAGCCGATCGTTCCGAAGCCGGTCCTTGAACGTCATGCACAGGCCCCTCAATGCGACAGCAGGACAGGCAGGGTGATGCTGGTCAGCACCGCCTGCGTCGCGCCGCCGAGCACGAATTCCCGCAAACGCGAATGACCGAAGCCGCCCATGACGAGAAGATCGGCTCGCAATTCGAAGGCCCTGCTCTGCAGTACCTCCCCGACAGGATCGCCGTGTGCGCGCAGCCGCGTCACCTCCGCCATCACGCCGCTCTTCAGCAGGTTTTCGACGAGATAATCGCCTGTCTCGTACGTCACCGGCTTCTCGTCGACGACGGAAAGCAGGCAGACTTTGGAGGCCTGCTCCAGGAAGACGAAGGCATCATGTGCCGCCCGGGCAGCCGCGCGGCTGCCATCCCAGGCGATGGCGACACGGTCGATCCGGCCGCCGAAGGGCGCCGGCGGATAGAGTATGAGCGGCCGCCCCGACCCGAACAGTACCGCCTCGACGATCGGGCGGGAGAGGCCGGCCAGTTCCAGAAGCACGAGATCGTAGGCGCGCGAGGCTTCCGCCAGCGTGTCGACGACGAATGGCTCCTCGACCTTGATCTCGCGGGTGCGTAGATCGACGGAAGCCGCCCGTGCCTCATCGACCGCTTTCTGCGTCAGCGTCGAAGCGCGCCTGCGGCTCAGCGCCGCCGCTTCCCGCGCCATTTGTGCCGCATCGATGATCAGTGAGGAGAGGGCATTGGAGACGTCGGGAATGGTAATCTCCACCGCACAGACGGTGAGCGTCGCCTGCATGTGGCGCGCCAGCATGACCGCATTGGCGATCATGATTTCCGAAGTCGCATCAGGATAGGTGAGAAGCGGTAAAAAGATATGCCGTTTCATGGTGGACACCCCAAGAAGAGAATGGCGGACTGGGTCGCCACTCTCGCACTTCAGCGGGAATTGCGCGTTGACATGTCTCAAACTGCCCATCCCCTCCCCATTGATGCCGATCAATGCAGCCTTCCCGGGCGGTTGTACGGTGATGAGCGTTGCATTCGGCCGGCCGAATGGGCGAACAGAGCGCGGCATGTGCCGCCGTTTCACGCAGCGGGAAAGCGTCGATGAAGAACGAAGAGATAGAAAACAAACTGAAGACCATGAAAGCGGACCTGCAGCGCCGGCGGTCGGCGATCGATGCCGATCTCGGTGCCGCGCTGGATCCGGATAGCGAAGATCGTATCACCCAGGTCGAGAACGATCAGGTGCTGACCGAAATGCGAAGGGAAGCCGTTGCGCAAATCACATCGATCGAGGCGGCCCTGGAACGGCTGAAGCGCGGAAGCTTCGGTCGCTGCGTCAGATGCCTCGCCCCGATCGAACCCAACCGGTTGGAGGCCATCCCCTACACGCCATATTGCGTGAGCTGTGCCCGTCTGGCGGACGAGGGGCCCTCCCCGTAAGACCGAGCGTTCTGTGGCGGCGAGAAAGCGAGGGGGCCTGCCTTTCTCGCCGCCTGGATAATCGCTCCTCTGGTCATCCCGCAGCGACCATGCAGCACTCTTGGCGTCAGCCAAGCTGACCTCTTCTGTGATGAGCGATCTGTTGCCCGAGCCGTCAGTCGGCCCTGCCAGACCCAAACGAGATTGCTCTTTATCAATGTGCGAAGCCGCGCGGCCGGTCTAAAATGACTCCTGGAACACCACCCGAAGGAGCGTCTCATGTCATTGGGTTTACGGGAACTTACGCTGGCTGAATGCCACGCCGTCCTGGGAGAGACAAGATTTGGGCACCTGGCCTGCTGCAAGGACGGTCGGCCCTATGTCGTGCCTATCTATTTCTCCTTTGAAGATGGCGTCGCATACTGTTTTTCGATGCCCGGCCGCAAAGTGGAATGGATGCGGGAAAACGACAGGGCGTGCCTGCAGGTGGACCGGCGGGTGGGCAAGGGCTGGACGAGCGTTATCGCCGAAGGAAAGTTCGAGGAGTTCCCCGACACCGAGCTCCGGCGGAGTGAGCGTCTGCACGCCTGGGAAATATTGCAGAAGCACGCGGACTGGTGGGAAGTCGGTTCGCTCAGCCCGAAGGAGGTTCCGATCCTTGCCGAATCTCCGCACATCTTCTTTGGCATCCTTGTCCGGACGTTGTCAGGCCGCGCGGCCTTTGCCATCGATTAATACCTATCGCCCGGACACGTGCCGCAACCGGGCGACATGCATGCAAGGTGAGAGGCGCCGGGCCGGCTGAACGCCGGCCGATCAGTGGGCCATGAATATCGGCATCCTGCTTTCTTCGATCATGCCGCGCGTCACGCCGCCAAAGATCGTCTGCTGCCAGCGGGGATGGTTATAGGCACCCATGACGATCAGGTCGGCGGACACGTCG